>CAKNLF010000001.1 GCA_930989305.1 uncultured Roseburia sp.
TCCATGTCTTTATTATTATGAAATTTTATTTTTGCGAAATTTATTATACGTCATCAATTTATTATACGTCATCTAGCAGTTATATCTTCTGTTCTCGGTTCTGAAAAAAGAGTGTGATGTCAACAACTAACTTCGCTAGTTTGGAAAAATGGCTCACATCACACTGAAATATTCATTAAACTCACAAAATAGTATTCATCAAAATCAGAAGAGCTTCACCAAAGGTTTTCTCCTTTATATAAGTAAATCAATCACAAATCAATAATATATTTTTACTGAATACATTTCCCCAAATAATGACTCCAAAATATTCAATCGATACAATGATTTAATTCTCAAATATACCAGACTATAGTATATAAAACTATTTTAAAAGCTACATATAAAAAATATGACTATTTTAAAAAATATTTAAATTATTTCAAAATCTTTTCCTTTAATTGTGAAACCGAGTCTACTAATATATGACTGTTACATATTAAATCATCCTTTTTTTTAAAACCAAATCCATAAGATACACCTACAAAATCAATTTTTATATTAAATGCACTTTTTTCGTCTAAGATAGTATCTCCTATCATCACAACATCGTTCGTTGTTGAAATATGAAAATTATTTATTACCTTTAAAATTAAATCTTCCTTTTTAGAAATTCCCTCTGAAACTCCTGAAACCAGGTCAAAATATTGATCAACTTTTTGATACTCTAACAATTTATCTATCTGTTCCTGAGTCTTCATTGTTGCAATCCCTGTAATAATTTTATTTTCTTTTAACTCCTTTAAAAAATCTATCATGCCAAAATATAAAATAGACTTTTTATAGAACTCATTCACATAATAAGTTCTATACATTTGAGTTAATTTTCTAGCTTCTTCATCACTAATTTTGCAAATTTTTTTAAACGATTGAAATACAGGTGGACCAATAAATTTAACTAATTCACTTTTGCTTAAAAGTTTCATTTTTTGTAAATTTAAGACATAATTTATGCATTCACATATCCCTTCCGACGTATCAAATAAAGTTCCATCAGCATCAAAAATCACACACTTATACATATTTTTTCTCCCAAAATAAATACTTTTGTTAGTGGAGACCGTAATTCTTGAAACTTGGCAATCAGGATTCCAGATGTTGGAAATCAAATTAATTTTGCCTAAGTAACGATCTTTTTGTATTGTTGTTATTTTACAATCCTTACTACATCGGTAGTGCGAAGCAGAATTTTAGCAATTGGTACAATACAAGTATTACTATATTAAGTAGAATTAAGAGTCGTCCAATACTTTTTCCTATTACTGGAGCAAGAATATATAACCGTCCAAAACTTTCACGAAAATATTTTTATATATACATTCTTGTAGTCACAAATTCAATATCTATTTTTTTTCCAAATTCTTCTAAAGCAGAATGTAAACCTATATTTTTATCCTTTAAAATATTTACCTTAATGATCCAGGATAGCTTGTCATCAAAATAATTATTGCTTATATCACTTGAATATCCATCAAATCCAGCCAGATATACTTTCTTTATTCCAAGAATACTCAACCATTTTATTAACATCAAACCGGAATTGTCCTTAACATTTTGAATTGAATTAAGCAATTTCATATAATCAATACGCAAAAAAACATCTAGACATTCCACATTAGAAGTAACAATAAATTTATGCTTTTTTTCCATATCCATCTGCCTGTATCTGCGGGCATTTCCTATAAATATATAGTCACTTTTTATGTCAGTATATTCAAAATTCACTGAAATAACAATAGGTTTTTCCTTATCGATAAAATCTTTAATTTTTCTTATCTCTTTTTCAATACTCTTTCCAGGTGCCAAAATCAAAATTTTATGATTTTTTAAAATTCTTTTTAGTTCTTCAAGATGTGTTTCATCCAATTTCCCTCTTGACATATACTTTTCATATAATTGTTCAATATACGGTTTATCAAAATTATTTCTTTTTTCTCCATCCATTATTGCAAAGATTTGATTCATATCATCAATTGATAATGTTTTTTTATTATCTAAATATGAGGCATAGTTCGGATGAGAATTGTATTTAGCAGATAAATAATTTTGCAATGAGTATCCCCAATTATTACAATTTTTAAAATCTGTTATAATTTCGTCAATAATATTCAACAAAGGCTTTAGCTGGTATCCTGTTTCAAAGTTATCATTTAATTCTTCTATGAGTAGTTCCGTATTCAGATTACCCGCTCCTCTTCCCATTCCATATATACTAGAATCCAAAATTATATTTCTTTTACCACAAATATCAAGAAGTGTTTGTGCATTTGCATAGGCCATTTGCATATTATTATGCCCATGATAACCTATAACAATAGATGTATTTAATCTATTTTCTACTATATAATATAATCTTATTAAATCTTTTCTCTTCATAATACCAAAACTATCAACAATATAAAATGCATAAGCTTCAATAGTATTACAAATATCTATAATTTTTAAAAATTCTTCACATGTATAATTTAGTGAAACCATTGGTTGAACAAATACTTTATATCCTTTTTCTTTAATTTTTTTACAAATATCTAAAGCATTAACTGCATCTTTTTTATGAAAAGCAACTCTAATTCCATCAACAGATTTACCATCAAAATTTGGTAATTCTTCTACATTATACTCTCCATAATTCATCATACATACAAATATCTTTTCTTCTCTATTCTTTGGAATAAATTTTGAAATCTGGTTTATATCATTAAACTTCGTCCTATTCTCATCATATTCAGAAATATTTTGTGTCAAAAAACCACATTCGACAATATTTATATTAGCTTCCACTAAGCCTGCAGTGATTTTTTTTATATTATCTTTTCCAAAATACCATTCATTACAATATCCACCATCACGCAATGTGCAATCTAATACATTAATAGATTTATTTTTAATTTTTAAAATATTCTCCATAATACTTTTCACCTTATAAAATATTAAAGTTATAATCTACTTTTCATAATCTTTCTAACTTTTTCTAGATCCTTTTCTGTATCTACAGCAACAGTATCAGAATTCACTTCTATATATTGAACTTTGTATCCATTTTCAATAAATCTTAAAATTTCTATATCCTCAATAGCTTCAATTTTTGCCTTTCCATACTTTTTTCCATATTCGCAATAAAATTTTAAAGCCTCTGGTTTAAATCCATATACACATACCTGTTTATAATAATCATATTTTAAGCTACCTTTGGGATACGGAGCTGTTGATCGAGTTAAATAAACTCCTATTCCATCTTTATTTGTAATTACTTTAGGTATCGTAAAATTAACAACATCTACTGGATTTTTTATTTTTGTCATCAAATTGCTAATTTGAAGATCTTTATTATCAAAAAATGGTAGTATAGCTGAACGTATTGTTTGAGGTTCCAACATCGGTTCATCTCCCTGAATATTTACATACAAATCAGCTTTTATTTTTTCTGCAACTTCTCCAACACGGTCTGTCCCTGTTTTATGCATATTAGAGGTCATTATTACGTTAATACTATTTTCTAAACAACTCTCATATATTCTTTCATCATCTGTAGCCACATACACTTCATCGAGTTCATCAACCTTAAGGCATTGGCTATACACCCACCAAATCATTGGCTTACCACAAATATCCGCTAATGGTTTTCCAGGAAATCTTGATGATTGATATCTTGCTGGTATTACACCTATAATTTTCATTTTTTTACCTCACATTTCTCTTTAAAATCGCTTGATACATTATAGTATTCATCATCTTCCGGATAAGGCAATTTTATGTTTTCCTCTCCAAAAGTATCTGCCAGAACTTTTATACATTTATCTTTTTTTTTCGTTGAAAAGTTTACTTGTATAATATTTCTAGTCCAATACCGTGCATATCTATTTTTCCATTCAATAAAATTATTTTTGTATACACAATATAAATTTGAATATTTCAAAAATTTTTCAGCTAAAGTAAATGCAACTTTCATATCTTTTATATTTTTTAAATATGATTTATATTTCTTTTCCCCTATAACAGATTCGGATGACTGAACATAATAATATGTTGCATTAGGAACATTTATAATCTTATTGATTTTAGAAAGGAATACTGCACTAAATACAAAATCTTCGGTCATAACAAAATGTACTGAATTATCAGACAGAAATTTTTCATGTAACTTCCATATCTTGGTATTATAAATTTTATTCCAAATAACATGAAAAGAATAACATCTACCCTCTTGTTTCCAAAAAGCTTCATATGCATTAATATTTTTATATCCATAAGGATATTCAAAACATTTGTTCTGTATATAGCGATATCCATTTTCACATTCTAATACTATCTGCCCCACTGCAACATCAGCATCATTATCTTCAGCATATTGAACTAACTTATTAAAATAATTTTTTGAAATATAATCATCACTATCTACAAAGCCAAAATATTTCCCCTTGATTTGCTTTAGCGCAGTAATTCGTGCCGAATATAGACCTTGATTTTTTTTATGACGTATTAAATGTATTTCTGAATGATTCTTTGTTAATCTATATATTTCAATAAAATTTTTATAATGTGATCCATCATCGACTAAAATAATCTCAAATTTAACCTTTGTATTACAGAGTATACTCTTTAAACACCGATCCAATTTGTATAAAGGAGTATTATAAAATGGAATAATTATTGAAATAATTGGATTACTATCACCGTCTTTTATTTTTTTCATTTTCTTTATTCACTATAGATTACACTCAAAACTAATTTTTGTATATTTCAGGACTTTTTCTATTGTTATTGATTTAATATTTTTTTCAAATTGTTTATTTACATAGAAAATCATATCTGGTTTTTTAATAGAACTATCATTGCCTTTATATATTATTCTTTTTGGAATATCTACAATATCTGTAATTTTTGTTTGGGATATTATTATATCTTCTGTTGAATATTTTAATGCTTCATTATTATAATAATTTCCTAAAAACAAAACTTTTTTTGTATTATTAAAATTTTTCAATTTAGTATCATCAATAAATTTAATATTGCTATCACATAAATAGTTCAAAATCAAATTAAGTTGTGTAACATTTCCCCCCTTACATATAAATAATCTATCATCAGAAAGTTTATTGACGATTTTAGCAATAACATAATATAAATCAAAATATCTCCAGGTAATCTCTATTTCAGGATTAAAATATATAACATTTTCAATATATTCACCTAAGTTAAATACAGACATAGAATTTGCAGTAATACCCATCTTATAGTTATTATCAATTATTACTGGTAAGAATTCTGATAGAACTTTAGATCCTAATACAATACAATCAGGAAATAGAGCTTTATAATCTGAATAGGTATCATCTGGATGTGGTTTTACCACTAACTTAGTATTTTCTGGTTTAAAATAATCAACTAATGATAAATACAAATTATTTTGGTCTACTTTTGACATTTTCTTAAATGCATACATCTGTTGTGTTAATAATAATGTCAATTGCTCATTTGGAGGAATTGTTAATGATTTAACACCAAAAACATCAAAAATTAAGCTCTTATCATGATCCTCCAATTTCCGCATCATTCTCATTACATCTAAATCAACAGCATTACTAGGCAATTTTACTTCTGGTTTTTGCGCTGAAAATTTCATGAAAATTTTTTTAATATTAGGATTTTTTCCATTAATCGGAAATCTTTCTGAAAAACTAATTTTTGCATGTGTAAAAAGGCGCTTATTATTATTTTTAGTAATTTCTGTATGTGTAAAAATCCCAGCTGCATCTTCAAAATAATTATATTTTATTTTTTTATAAATAAAATAATTACCAATAATTTCAACATCCGAAGATAAATAATAATCGTGAAATCCATGTATATCAAAAGGTAACCTTTGTTCTAACATATTAAAAACTTCTTTTTCTACATTTTCCCAATCTTTTGAAGAGTATGAATCCACTTTAGAATCTTTATCTTTGAAATAATCGTTAAAGAAAGAATCATCCCACAAAAAAACATTATCGCCAAAAATGCCGCTTTTTAATAAACGAGGATATAATTCCGCTCTATATTTTGACAAGAAAACAACCGCTTCTCTATCTTTATTATAAACTAGCTTATGCACTATACAACACAACAGCTGATAACTTGACAATATATAGTAAAAAGACATTTTTCTTTTGTTGATTAATTTGCCATTAATAACTATTTTCTCATCTTTTTTTTTTAAGACTCTTTGTAATTTTGTGCTAATTACTTGTGGTTCAAAAAAAGTATAATAAAAAATTCTCTTCCACCTTGAAAGTTTCTGGATGTTTAATGGTATATTCCTATTTTCAGGGTATATTACATCATCTGTATTTTGCAAGGAAGGTGAAAAATTATCCTGTGTTTTTTTATTATTATCTTTATTTACATTTTTCACTATATTAGTTGCTTTCTTAGAACTTGTTGGGCGATAAAACGAAAAATATTTTACATCATTTAACCAAATTTCTGACAAAGGTTTTTCAACAAATCCTTCCATCATATCATCATCAAAAGTAATTTCGGAAAATACATGTAAATCTCTTGGTTTAACTTTAGACATCAACCATTCATGGGCAAAGGAAACATCAAAATTTTCAAAATACATAAGTTTTAAATACCTATTAAATTTGTTCAAAAAATCAATGCAGAAATCTTCCATCCCTCTATGAATTGTTTGCATTATATAACGCCCCATTTTTCGCATTTCCTTATCCTCAAATATAGGAATTATTTTCCCATTCTCTTCCTTATATCCGACGCACGAAGGATGTGTATCAGACTGAAGTACTTCTCTTTGTCTACCAATAATTGTAGGAACAAAATTATAAAATGAAAATATTTTAAATTTTCTATCACGTGATAGTCTATGCCATGTATCTTTGATCGTATGAATATAAAATGCATCTATTTTTATTCCTAATAAATCACTCAACACAGCCTGGCCTCTACCGCTATACCCTATGTCAAACATTGCTTCATGTTTACCAATAAAATTCTCAAAATACTTTTTCATTTTATTACGATAAATATTAATGTTATCTTCTTTAAGATATTTCTTAATTATCACTTGTGAAAAAGCCAAATATTCTTCTCTGTTTTTAAATTTTGCATCTAATATAATACCATCATCTCTCATTTCTCTTTCAAAATCATGATCAAAAGCAATAGGTATCAATTCATGCATATTTTCTAAAAACTCTCTGGGAGTATATAATTTAATATTAACCCATTCATCTAACATGAAAAAATCTTCTTTTCTTGACACTACTAACGGTAACATTGCTTTTCTAGATAAATATAAGTAATTAGATTCCGGTGCTTCACTATCAATTTTTTTCAAATGTTCATAAATAATTTTAGTAGCATAACCATCTCTTGCAACAAAATGTATTTTCCTATATTTTTTTTCTTTTGCATTTTGTAATAACCAGTACGCAATAGCAAAATTATGCATACCTAATGCAAAATATCCGATAAAATATGGATCTATATTAAAATCTGTATTTTCATCAAATCCTAAAAAGGGATTATCAAAAAATTTATTTGCTACAATGGCACACATGCATCTGATACCAAACTGATTGTATGCATACTTATATCTTACCCAGTTTCCAGGAATTTCCTTTAATATCATATCCATAATATGGCTTCTTTTATGAGGAGGAATTTTATTTTCAAAACATTCTATTGCTTTTGGAATAAAAAATGTTTTTAGCCCTTTTTCTCTTGCAGCTACTATATCGGATTTCCATGTATCACCAATATGCAGTATTCTTTCGGGTCTAACATTTATCTTATGAGCAACGTAATCAAATAGACTTCCTGTTGACTTTACTAATCCAATCTCACTTGATAAATATATTTCATCAAAAAATGTATAACCATTTTTTTGTAATATCTGCTGAATAGTTTTTTTATCCAGATAAATATCCGATATACATATAACTTTTTTATTTGCACTAATTGCTAAATTATATAATGATTGAACACTTTTTCTTGGCTCTGAAAATTCAATTTCTAGCTGAACTTCTTTCATTTCCATTTGTTCAATTACGGTTTTTGAAATATCATAATTTTGAGAAATATAATCATAAATATCATGTAATCGTATTTCTTCTAATTGTGGATATTTTTGCTTATTAATTCTACGCACTTGTATCTCTGCATCTTCTCGTATTTTAGAAAATTCAGAAAATGGTCTTTCAGAACATATGCTTTCAAAATATGGATTTAATAAAGTAAACAAATCGCTGGGTTTATAAAACGGTCTTAGAATCAATGTGTCAAATATATCGAAACTAATTATTTCATGTTGAGAATATAAAATAGATTTTTTTATATCTTCATATCGGTTATCAATTCCTTCTTTTCTCATAAAATAACTATCTTTTTGTAAGACATCTTTTACTTCTCCATACATTTCTTCAATTAATTTTACTGTTTCTTCTTTTTCTTCTATTTTACTCGTACTACCCCATACTTTTTCAATATCATCTCTTCTATGTTTACCTTTATACTTTTCCAATTCTACTTCTGCTATTCCATACCAGTTTGTTTTTTTATAATATTTTTTTAAAAAGTCTATTACATACACTTTGCTTTTTGAATGTTTTAAATAAGTAGATGCAGAATTTCCAACCCCTGTACAACTTGTTTTGTGTCGCACATAATGATAAGAATTAATATTTGTATGAACATATTTTTGAGCTTTACTAATTAATATGTTTCCATATAAAAAATCTTCTAAATAAGTAACATTATAATCAACTTTTATAAAATCTAAATAGCATTTGTCCCATAACTCCTTTTTATAGAGCTTATTCCACATAAACCACCAATTAGACGTCAAAAAACAGGTATCTAAAAAAGTTTGAATTACTTTATCACCTTCCAATTTTAAATTACTTAATAAATGATTTTGCACCCATGTACACTTTACGTTTCTATCCTCTATATCTTCTATAAAATCAGAAACAACAATATCTGCATTTTCTTTTTTGGAGCACTCTAACAAACTACGATAATAGTCTACCTCTACATAATCATCACTATCTAAACATGCGATATATTCTCCATTTGCTTTTTCGTATCCACGTAATCTTGCCTTAAAAAGACCTTGATTTTTATCATTTTTCACATATATAATTCTAGAATCTTTTTTCATATATTCTTTAATTATTTCTTCAGACCCATCTGTTGATCCATCATTAACAATAATTATTTCAATTTTCTTATACG
Source organism: uncultured Roseburia sp. (assembly GCA_930989305.1). GTDB lineage: Bacteria > Bacillota > Clostridia > Lachnospirales > Lachnospiraceae > Brotonthovivens > Brotonthovivens avistercoris. The sequence goes on from CAKNLF010000001.1 coordinate 9,277, forward strand.
TCTGATTACAAACACTTTCAAAACATTTTTTTAAATATAATTCTGTATTGTATACAGGAATTAAAATAGATATAAGCGGTGTATTTTCCCCATAAAATTCATTATTGTTTAAAACTTTATCCATTTCTTTTCTCCTTTATCTTTATATATCATTTTTTAAAATTTTAACACAATTATTTTTTATTATAATACTCGGTGATTTATAACATTTAAATCCAGCTTCTATTCTTCTCTTTATTGTATCAATAGTTTCTGATATTTTAGTCACATCACATCCTTTTAAAATATCGGGACCATACTTCCACCACTGAATTTCTTCTAGTTTTTTGATAACATCTGATGAAAATCTATATTTAATTATTTTAGCTGGATTACCTCCTACAACTGCATATGGCTCAACATCTTTAGTAACTACAGCTCCCGCTCCAATAACAGCTCCATCTCCAATACGTACACCTCTAAGAATAATAGCTCTTGCCCCTATCCACACATCATTTCCAATACTAACATCATTCTTCTTCATCATTTCCTTTCTCTGGCTATTTCTTATTTCATCTATATTAGATTTATTATCTAAGTAATAACTCTGAAAATCCTTTGTCCAATCTGAATCCCAGTCTGGAAATATATTATGTGCCGTTAAGGATTGTATAGGATGATTCGCTACTCCAACCATAACATCAGGTCCAAATGCACAAAATCGGCCTATTGATTTTACATAACGAATATAATTATTTACATTAAAATACGTGAAAGCGCCTACTTTTGTACATTGTAAAACACCACCTGAAATTTTAACAGGAGCTTCTATTTCTGTTAAAACATTTTCGTTAAAATAACACACCTCTGTTTTATCAAAAACTCTCAATGCAATTTTTTTATCAATTATAATATCAGTTTTTAATAACATACTATACCTCATTTATTTCATTAAAACATTAATACTATTTTATAATATTTCTATCTTTAACTGCACTCTTCTGTTCTTCTTCCACCCCTTCTGTATTTTCTTTCTGGAATAATATCCGAAGAGTCAGAAATACCAGTTTTATATCTAATCTTAGCGAATAATTATATATATACATCAGGTCATACTTTGCTTTTTCCTCAGGACCAGTATTATACTTACTGTATATTTGAGCATATCCGGTAAGCCCGCCCCGAACCTTCAATCTTTCTCTGAATTCCGGGATGATCTTGGAATATTCTTCAATAAATTCCATACGCTCCGGTCTTGGACCTACTACGGACATATCTCCTTTTAAAATATTGATCAGCTGAGGCAGTTCATCAAAATGAATATTTCGTATGATTTTACCAATTCTTGTTACACGACTGTCATTTTTGGCAGCCAGACGGGCTCCATCCTTTTCGGCATCTACACGCATACTGCGAAATTTCAGCATCTGAAAAGCCTGTCCGCCAATAGTCACACGATCCTGCCTGTACAGAATAGGTCCGCCGTCTTCCGCTTTGATACAGATCATGATGATCAGCATAAACGGAGAGGCCGCTGCCAGCATCAACAGCGCAACTATAATATCCATTGCCCGCTTAACCGCTGCTTTTTCAGCTTTGATACCGCTTGACCGGTACTTCAGCAGTACCTTATCATGAAGCTGCAAAATATCTGTATTCTGGATATATATATCAGATATTTTGGGCACACTGTAGCATTCAATACCCTTTTTCAGACAGTATTTCATGAGCTGATTTCTCTCCTCATAGGGGATATCCCCAAGGTAAACTGCCTCGTATGGCTCAATCTGTACTTCCAGCTTCTCTGTTCCCTGACTGTAATGCACTGCATCCACTATTTTAAAATAACTGTTAATATGGTTGTTGATCTGTATGGTCTCTTCTTCATTTTCCCTGTTTCCGTAAATGAACAGAGCATTTTTACAGGACTGGCATTTCAGGTAAAAATTAAAAAAACACAATACCCATACAATACCTACTGCTGCCTCTATCACCAGAAGTTTTAAAAAAGCTATAATAAGTCTTCCAATAGCAATATCAGACACAGCACACATCAGCACACAGAAAAACACATTGGTACAGACAGCTCCGAAAAACTGCCCGTACACCAGATCCATCAGTCGTCTCTGCTCTACCCCATATGCCTCAAACAAAAGCCAGAAAACAAGCAGGATCACAATATATAAAATACAAAATGCCATATAATTTCTTTTGCTTATCTCCCATGCCCCTGATCCGTACATCCACAATTTTCCGATAATATCTGTAGATAGCCAGAAACACAATAGAAGAATCAAATATTTTGTTATATTTTTTGTAAATTTAAATATCCTTTGTTTTCCCTCAGGTTTCATATCTACCGCATGCCTACTCCCCGTTTAATACTTTCTGTATTTCCGTCTTTGCAGCCTCTACAGAATCCATATCCGGAATCACAACAGATACAGATCTGCCAGGCATTGAATATGTTGTCTGTCTGGATCCGGTCCCTGTCACATCAATAGATGTAATCTCCCATCCTGATGGATTTTCCAACTGCTCTTTCACGAGTTCCTTAATGTCTGCATCTGTCAGACTTGTCTGAAAACAGCCTTCCATACTCTCCATGACTTGCGTATAATTGTTCAGCATAGCCTTGGAAGTACATTTTTCCACTACAGCCTGTATCACAGCCATCTGATTCCGTCCCCGCTGGAAATCACCTTCCGAAAAGCTGTACCGTTCTCTGGCAAATGCCAGAGCTTCCAGTCCATCCAGATGATTATAGCCCACATGGTAAGTTGCTATCGGATCCACGGTAAATTCTTTTTCAGAATAAACATCGATACCTCCCAGCGCATCGATCATATCAATAAACCCTGAAAAATTCAGCCGGAAGAAATAACTGATATCTACTCCATACAGCATTTCCAGTGTTTCCATGGACACGTCTACCCCGTATATTCCAGCATGGGTAAGTTTATCTTTCGCTCCCCCGGAAATGGAAAGAGGCACATAGTAATCTCTTGGCGTGGATACCAGCAGAATTTTATGGGTATTGCGATTAATGACTGCCATAATATTCACATCACTTCTTGACCGCTCAGTTACACCGCCATAGGTATCAATTCCACTGATATACATAATGAAAGACTCCGGCAGTTCTTCATTGGCACCTGAAAGATCCAGCTGCTGTTCGCTCACGGTTGTCTTCAGTACCTTGGTACCTTCTGCAAACCAGCTGTAGTCTTCCTCATCTTCATACAGGGATACATAAGCATCGTTCAGTATAATTGCCTGTACTTCCCCGTTCTTCAGTGCATCCGCCAAAATGAACTGGTCTGTATATTCGGAAGGCTGTACCTCTGTTTTAGTCTCTTTGTTTACTTCTTCCAGCACCTTCTCCGTATTTTCTCTGTCCGTTTCTCCCAGGATTCCGTACCGGTATCCTGCTGTATCCTGTATAGATTCTGCCAGATCATCTTTCAGTACATAAACAGATACAGATTCTTTTTCTACCGTAATACCGGATATATTTTCTAAAGTTTTGTTTGTTGTGATTATATATCTGTACCCGATAACTGACGTTATGATCATGATCACAGCCAGAATACAGGCAATCACCCTCCGGATCAGTCCTTTTTTCTTTTTCTTCCATCCTGCCAGTGTCAACACTCCTGTCACTGCTGCCATGATCCAGACAACAGCGAAGACAGCCGCCAGCAACATTGTTGGCAACACTCCCACCTTTACAATTGAAATTGACAAAAGTACAGTCAATACAAGCTGTATTCCCCAGATAATCAGCGATATAAATTTTATAGGAGTTCGTGTTTTTTCTGATTTCATTGGTAACTCATTTCCTTTCCTCATTCTGTTTTCATTTATCATTCTACATTAGCATTTAAATGAAAGATTCCGGCAATTTCTTTTAGAAATGCTTTGTTTCCAAGCATCAGTGCCAAAGGCGCATAAGCATCTCTGCCGGATATCATGCCCAATGGATTGTTCTTTCCGAAATGCCTCATCCACTCTCCGGAAAAATCCAGGATTCCTTTCTGGATCTGTCGCATTCCTGTTTCATTACTGTCTTTCTTTCCAAACTTCAATATGACCTTTCCTGTGCTGTCAAAAGCAAATCCTTCAAATCCGGCTGTTGGAGAGCAGAGAAGCTGCTCCAGATACAGATTGTGATCCTGATTCAGATCATGAAACTTCCACAAATCTCTGTTTTCTCTCTGAGAGTAAAAATAACTTATCAGAGAACCTTCCTGAAGAAAGCTTTCGCTGGCATCCGGCTCCGCATTATGACAGGTATTTGTCCCGGCCAGCATGCCTGTGACTTTACAGTTCAGGTTCCACACCCGATCCACCAGATGCTCCAATGCAATAGCCCCGCTGCCTGCCCATCCGATATCCACAGCCAGCACATGACTGCATCCCTTCAGGATATTTTCATAATATTTCTTTCCTGCTTCAGATGCTTCCTTATAATGCAGCAGTACCTGATCCCAGTTATCCATCAGATATTTTTTGCAACTCTCTGCCACAGCATCTGTCAATTTTGTATCTTTCTCATACGAATAGCCTTTACAAAATCCCTCCAGCATATCATCAAGCTGCATGCTGGAAAAAATTTTCTCCAGTGTATAATCCTGGTTGATCTTGTGATACAAAAAACGCCGGAAATAATCATATTTAAAATATCCTGCACAAAGTATGGTGGCCGCCTTTCTGGACCAGTATACATACTCTGTATTTTCCATCGGATACATAAGGTCATAAACCTGTTTCAGAATATCCCCGTCTCTGGCCAGAAACAGGATTTTATCCATATGATGTTTTTTTGCATACTCGTGGATAAACTGACAATATCCTGTCACAAACAAACCTCCGTATATGAAACCGAATTCATAATCTTTCTCAAAAATACGGCTTCCGTTGTGTATCCATGTATTTACAACTCCACGGTACATAGAACCGGTTATCACAGACATATCCTCGCTCCGGTATGACTGTCCGGTATCGTTTACATTTTTATAAGGTATAGTAGCAAATCCTGCTTCCTTTGCCTTTTTCTGATCAGAATAAGGATTATCCCCTACATGCACATAGCAGATCTCTGTCCCGTAATCTTTTTTTATCTGTTCATACAGTCCTTTATCCCCTTTGGACACGCCATATTCACAGGAAACATAATATGCGTCAAATTTCGGATATCCGCAACGATCCAACAGTTCCTGTATCTGCGGCTTACGCAGATACATATCGGATGTGATGATCAGCTTTTTACCGTCTTTTTTTAATTTTTCAACAACTTCTTGCATATAAGGATTAGGAAAGCAGTATGACAGTTCACAGTCAATCTCTGTTTTCATCCCCTCTTGTTTTGGGATGCCGGCCTCCTGCTCCATCTTTTCCCATATTTCATCCAGAGTCACTTCTCTGGTCCCGGTCTCCTGATATTTTTTCTCCCTGGCACGCCATTCCATCTCTCTGCGGATCCTTTCAAAATCCGGATACCCCAGACGGCGTCCTGTTTCAAAAAATAGATCTGTAGGTCTGGAAAAAGGGCGGAAGATCAATGTATCAAATACGTCAAAAGAAATAAAATCATAAGCACTCAGCCTTTTGACCATTTCCCCTGGACTCTCCTGAATCTCTGTTTCAGACTCACTTCTCACGGCATCCCATTTCTTAATTTCCATAAAAGTCGTATGCTGTTCAAATGCCTTCCGTCGTCTCAGTATATGATAGGCAATATTCCACCAGATCAGGGCCATCCAGCACCTTACCCGGCCTGCTCCTGACGTCTTTTTTCGCATACTCTGATATCTTTCACGGATTCCCGGAACTTTATTTACCAATGCATTATATAATTCCAGTCTCATATTCCTGCTTCATTCCCCTCTGATACTTATCTGTCGCCCTGACCATATGCCTGGTAAGCAGCACATACAGTTTTTGGATCTCCCACCATCTTCTGCACGCCTTTTTCTATCCATACTGCTTTGGTGCAGTTTTTCAGGATCGTATCAGTAGAATGGGAAACGATCAGTACGGTGGCACCGCTGTGTATCATTTCCTGTATACGCTTATTGCTTTTCTGCCGGAAAAACATATCTCCCACACTTAATACTTCATCCAGTATCAGGATATCCGGTGTGTCCCGCATAGTGGCAATGGCAAATCCCAGTCGGGACACCATACCGGAGGAAAAGTTTTTTACCCTCTCCTCCATAAAGCCTTCCAGCTCCGCGAATTTTACGATCTCATCGTATTTTTCATCAATGTATTCTTTTGTGTATCCGATAATTGCCCCGTTCAGATACACATTTTCCCGTGCAGTCAGTTCCCGATCAAATCCCGTTCCCAGAGTCAGCAACTGGATTTTCTTTTTATCAGCCACTACTTTCCCTGATGTGGGAGCCATTGCTCCGGATACGATCTTCAAAAGGGTACTCTTTCCGGAACCGTTAGTCCCTATGATCCCTACTACTTCTCCCTGATGCACATCAAAACTGATGTGATCCAAAGCTTTCAGTTCTTTGTATTTATTCTGATGCTTCAGAGAACGGATCAGGTATTCCTTCAGACTGTCTGCTGCGTCCAGTGCGATTTTAAAATACATACACACATCTTGTACGGATATCACCACATCCGGATCTGTTTTTCCGGACTGCTTTTCTTCATTTTTCCGCTTTTCATTCGGGCCGGCCATCAGTTCCCTACTCTGTTTCTGTTTTTCTAATACTCTCTGGCGACGGCGTTTCCGCCGTCTGATCGCCCTGATATCGATAATGACGATGCCTGCTACGATCACTCCCAGCAGGATCAGACAGGCGATCACATAGACGTACTTATTGCCCGGCAAACGGTTCAGCACTTCTTTTGCTTTCTGGATAATGGCCGGATCCGATGTAGTTTCCTGCTCCGACTGATCCGGAGCAATCGTTTCCACCGTCTGTTCCGGTTCTTCCTGTGGCTCCGGTTCTTCCTGCGGTTCCTCTATCGGTTCTTCCTTAACAGGTTCAGCGATTGCTTCTCCCAGAGAAACCGGAACCGGATTGTCAGAAGTGATCTCATATCGCTCGCCGCTTTCCGATGTTACTATAATTTCTGACAAAGTCAGCGATGTAGCCTCCTCTTTAATAGGATTAAAATAAATCATCCTTTTGTAAGAAGTAGCTTCATCTCCTCCGTCGATATATACTTTTCCATCTGTATAACTGTCTCCGCCGCTTTGATACTCCAGCACTTCCGGATCATATTCCACACATACGCTGTAGGTGCCAATGGGCTCATCCGCTTCCACATACACACCGATTGGAAATGTTTCCATCTCATAGTGATAACTTTCCGATCCGAAATGTACATTTGTTTCCGCAGCAAATACATTCATAGACAGCCCACCTGCCAACAGCACTCCTGTACCGCAGAAGAGAACACGTTTTATATATTTCTGATAATTTTTTTGTTTCATAACAATCTGTCTCTTTTCCAAACTAATCTTTCTTATACCCTTATCTACTATATTTTCTGAATGATTTTGTTTTAAAACACAGCCATCCTATACCGTACACAGCAGCTGCCCAGACCACCATCCGAATCCACTGATCTATTGTCGGAAAACTTCCGTACATCATACACTCTCTTGCTGACGCCACATAATTATAAATAGGGTTTTCCAAAATAATCCTTTGCACAACATTCGGCAACACGTCTACCGGATAAAACAAAGCTGATAGGTACATCCAAAGAGTCAGCAGAACTGAATACAAGTGCTGTATATCACCAAAAAACGCAAAAGCAATGGTAAGAATATAACTGACTCCCATGGTAAACACCACCAGCAGCGCTATGATCACCGGAAACAACACCATGTGGAAATCCGGCTTTACCTGAAAAACAATCAGCATAATCACATAAGCAATCAGCGAATATAAAAAATTAACAAACGCTGTATAGACACGTGCGATTGGGAAAATTACCTTTGGCAGTTTTACCTGCAAAAGAAGCACTTTATTATCAACCAGCGACGTCATTGCCGTATTGCTTGCCGTCGTAAACAGGTTCCAGCATATATAGCCAGTCAGATAATAAATTGGGAAATTTTCAATCGAACGATTAAATATAGCCGAAAAAATCATCGATATAACCGCCATCGACAACAGAGGATTCAAAACGCTCCATACCACTCCCAGCTTTGACCTGCTGTACTTTCTTTTTAATTCCCTGGACACCAGTTCTCTCACTACAAAAAAATACTGGCCTCTCTGGCTGTTATTATTTCTATTACTATTCATTTTTGTTTCTTTTTCTCCATTATTTCTTTTCTTGTATAAAGCACATACTTATACAGCCGGTTCTGGCGAAGATGCCGGGCCACATGCCTTCCGCACCTTACTATGCTCCCCTCCAGCCATGCGCTCTCATGTACGGGACCTTTTTTCAGCCCCAGCATAATAAGACTTTTGTTTACAAAATGATTCTTCGCAATTTCTTTTTCATTCAAATTGGCAGCTACCGTCTGCCCTGCAGATTCCAGCACATCATCTGTAAACTTCCATTTTCCAAACTCTTCTGCCTCTTCCCGGGAAGGATGTCCCATAAATCCTTCCAGCAGTTTCTGAACTCCATCTGCGGATATTATTTTTTTCTCATCATACAGTTCTTTTACATATCTGCACACAGCATCTGCCGTTTGCTCTATTTTTACCCGGTTCCGGTTTTCCTTTTGTTCCGGTATCGGCACGTAACGTCCGCATTCTTCACTATAAGCTACAGTCATTCCTTCCGGAGCGCCGAAAATACATTCAAAAAGGCTGTTGCTGAAGAAAACTTTTCTCTTTTTCTGACCAAAGGGCATAAAATAAAAAGCCTGGTAACAGCTTCTGTCTGCCCCTTCCGGTATTTCATACAGACCGAAATAAAATCCTTTTACCGATCCTGTGTATCCTTCCTGACGAAGGATAACCTGAAGAGTCTGCTGCAGGGTACCGATCCATCCGCTGTCTACCACCGCAAAAGAAATATCCTCCAGCAGACCCTCCTGTCTGAGATATCCCGCAGCCGCTCCATAAGCTTTTCGGGAATGCTCATATATCATTTCCATTAACTTTTTATTTTCCGCAAATTTTTCTTTCAGTCCAAGTACTTCCTGATAAGATAGCTCCTGGTCCAAAGCATCTGTAAGATTCATTGTTTCCGCCGCCTGCTCCAGCGCAGCATCCTCCAGCCCGGTCCGTTTCAGTACCTTTCTCAGCGTCACATCAATGCCGCCCTGACAGATAAGGTCCAGACAGGCCTCTTGCTGCAGATGATAAGCCGGCACCCGCAGCGCGTATCGGGAACATTTCAAGTATCTGCAATCAACAGGATGAGCTCCATTTGCGCACAAAATTCTGGCCGTCAGATACATCTGATATCCGTCTCTGGCCAGAAAATAAAGCCTTTTTATATTTTCTTTTTCCGCCTGCTCCAGCACCCAGGAAACGTATGCGTACATCACCGGTGCAAATACTTTTTCTGCAGTTTTTTCTATTACATTATCGTGTACTGAATGATACTCCATGTTTCTCTTTTCCCTTTTTTATCCTGTAGATCAATCTCCCGGGAAGTACTCCCGCAATCAAAGGACGTATTGTGTACAAAAAACCTTTTCCGTCTAAAATTCCAAGCTTTTTAAAGTAAGTATATCTCAGGCGGCATTCATCTATACGGTAGCGGTATTTTCTCTTCCTGAAAGCGTTCCCGTCCTCTCTGTATAAGAACAGCACTTCCTGTATGTTAAAGCCTCTGCAATTTTTCTGAAACAGACGCATAAAAAGTTCATAATCTTCACAGCGGCGATTTTCTTCCGCTTCCGAATACAGGCCGTATTTTTCAAAGACCTCCCTGCGGAACATAACAGAAGGATGTATATAGGGCGAAAAGGCCAAGAAATCATCCGCCCCGGGGGTTTCAGGCATAATACGCTCGCCGTATACCCCCTGCTCTCCCAGCAGTCCCGCATTGCATCCCGCGAAACCAAATTCCGGATGTTTTTCCAGGAACTGATACTGTTTTTCCAGCCTATCTGGCATAGAGATATCGTCCGCATCCATTCTTGCTATGTACTTTCCTTTTGCCTTACGAATACAGTAATTCAATCCAAAAGCCAGTCCATGATTTTCTTTTCCGTGAAACAAACGGATCCTGCTGTCTTTTAATGCCAATTCTTCCAGCTTGTCCGCCACATTCCCGTCAGAACCATCGTCATAAACTAAAAATTCAAAAGCTTGAAAAGTCTGCCGGAGAATAGAGTTGACTGCCATATCCAATTGGTCAAACGCTTTTTGATTGTACACTCCCATGATGATACTGATCTGTATTCCATTCATATCTTTCATCACTTCTTTCTGCATCGCGGTACACTTGCCGCATAACAAGTTCTGTCTGTGACAAAGCAAATCTCTGTGCCGTCTCGCAGCCCGCTTCACCCATTTTTTCCCGAAGGTCAGGATTTTCTTTCAATTTTTTGATTGCCTGTGCGTAATGATAAACATTTGCGCCCTCACACAAAAACCCGTTTTTACCGTTTTCCACATATTCTCTGGTCCCCCGGTTATCCGCTGCGATTACCGGAATCCCACAGGCCAAAGCTTCCAGGGCAGCCATCCCCAGTCCCTCTCTGAGAGACGGAAAAACGAATACATCTGCTGCCTGCAGCACGTCTTCCATATGCTCCTGAAATCCGAGAAAATAAACTTGCCCCTCCAGACCATACTGCTTTGTAAGATCCTGCAATCTCTGTTTTTCCGGTCCGTTCCCGCATATTACGTAGTAAATCTGTTTATCATTTCTCTGGGCCAGAGCTTTCAGCACAGTGTCATGATTTTTTTCCGGATCCAGATTGGCTGCAGTTACCATACAGAACGCATCTTCCGGTATGCTGTATTTCATCCTGATCTCTGCTCTTTTGTTTTTCCGTGGGAAAAATTTTTTCAAATCCAGTCCAACGCCGGGGATTTTATATACCTTTCCGTTTTTCTTCATATGAAACTTCCGGGCATTTTCATAATCTTCCTGATTGATTGTTACAATCCCATCTGTCATCCGTGCCAGAAATTTTTCTGCACGAAAATAAAAGAGCCAGTTTTTCCGGGGCGCGCCCTGATAAAAATGGAATCCATGAGCTGTATATATAACATATACGCCGGTTCCGGCTCTTTTTCCTGCCAGTCTGCCCAGCACGCCTCCCATAGGAGTATGGCAATGGATCAGCTGAATATTTTCTTTTTTTATGATCTCCGTCAGTACTTTCAGCGCTTTTCTGTTTTCCTTCCAGCATCCGGGAGATTTCTGAATTGGAATATGATGTGTAATAATCCCCATTCTGTCATATGCATTTTTATCATATGTATATACCGGATTGCCAAAATTAGACGCATAATGTATTTCATATCCGTTTTCCTGCAGCAGCCGCACATCATTTTTCTCAAACTGCCACAGGAATCCACAGATAGTGGAAATAATCAATGCTCTCTTTTTCATACCAGTTCCCACTTCTTGTCCGCTTGATAACCATCCAAAAAACATAGATTATCCGATGCTTAATATCCAATAAGGAATAAACCCAACGCAGATTTAACCTCTCAGGTATAATTTAACCTCATTTTTCGCCAAAAATCAATCTATTACTTCCATAAATTTTATTTCTTTACTTTAATAGTTATTAGTAAAAATGACCTAATAGGTTTATTTTTTATGAACCCTTTACACGGTTTTTTGTTTTGCAAAACCACAATATAATAGTTATAAAATACAAATGGTGACAATATATGGAAGATACGACAAAAATAATCCCTCTGAATGTACAGATTAGGAAAAATATAGCCGCTCTCAGAAAGAGTCAGAAAATGACCCAGGAGGAGCTGGCCGAAGAACTGAATATTTCCATCAAGCACTGCAGTTCTGTAGAGCGGGGTAAATCCTGCCTGTCTCTGGAAAAGTTGATTTCTGTATGTGATATTTTCGATGTCAGCCTGGACTATCTGGTTGGAGGACGCGATTCTGCATCCTCCAGATCTGTCCCCCGTTTTATTGTCGAAATGTTTTACAATGCTTCCAGTGAAACAAGAGAAAATCTAATCTATCTGATGAAAGCCGCACAGCAGCTGGTTATTTCCGGCGATAGTGAAAAAGGCACAGTCGCTCCTGCCGAAAAAAAAGAACTCCCTTAATGAAATATCTGCAGAATACATATTTCATTAAGGGAGTTCTTTCTTAATTTTTCTTTATAAACGTACATCTGAAAAAAGGGCTGGCGCCGGCTGTCTTTTGTAAACTGCCGGCGCCGTTTATTCTTCTTAACGATCAAATTTCACAGTCGTGCTTTTTATGACCTTCTGTTTTACTTTTTGATCAGCAGGGAGTGTCCTGTCATTTCTTTCGGCTGTTCCATTCCCATCATTTCGATCAGCGTTGGCACAATGTCCGCCAGGCATCCCCCTTCTTTCAGGGTATATGCGGGATCGTAGTTGATCAGGATAAAGGGCACCGGATTGGTGGTGTGGGCGGTAAAGGGTTCTCCCGTCTCATAATCAATGAGCTGCTCCGCATTGCCATGGTCGGCGCAGAGGAACATCTGGCCGTCCACTTCTTTCAGTGCTTCTACCGCTCTGCCCACACAGGTATCTACCGCTTCCACTGCGGCGATGGCCGCTTTTTCCACGCCGGTATGGCCTACCATATCCGGGTTTGCGAAGTTGATGATGATCACATCGTATTTGTCGGATCGAATGGCCTCCACCAGTTTATCGCACACTTCATAGGCGCTCATTTCCGGTTTCAGATCATAGGTAGCCACTTTCGGAGAATTTACGAGGATCCTGTCCTCTCCTTCGTTGGGCTCTTCCACGCCGCCGTTAAAGAAAAATGTCACATGAGCGTATTTTTCCGTCTCAGCGATACGGGCCTGGGTCTTGCCGTGAGCAGCCAGGTATTCGCCGAAAGTATTTTTCAGCTCCACTTTATGGAACGCCACTTCCTTGTTGGGGATTGTCACATCGTATTCGGTAAAGCAGATATAGGTGATCTCTTTTCTCTTTCCTCTGTCAAAGCCGTCAAAATCATCTGCGCAGAACGCTCTTGTGATCTCTCTTGCCCGGTCCGGACGGAAGTTGTAGAAGATGATCGTGTCTTTATCCTGTACCGTTGCCACCGGCTGTCCGTCTTTTTCGATCACTGCCGGCACTACAAATTCATCGGTCACGTCTGCGTCATAGGAAGCCTGGATCGCTTCCAGAGCGCTGGCGGCCCGGTTTCCTTCTCCAAGAGTCAGAGCCCGGTATGCTTTTTCCTCACGGTCCCAGCGGTTGTCCCTGTCCATAGCGTAATAACGGCCCATCACAGAGGCGATCTCCCCTACGCCAATCTCTTTCATCTTATTTTCCAGTTCTTCGATAAAACCTTTTCCGGAAGTAGGAGCCGTATCCCTGCCGTCCATAAAACAATGTACATATACCTTTTCTACCCCTTCTCTTTTTGCCAGCTCCAGCAGGCCGTACAAATGGGTGTTATGACTGTGGACGCCGCCATCTGACAGCAGGCCGTACAGATGCAGGGAAGAATTGTTGTCTTTTACATTCCGTATTCCTTTCAGAAGGGCTTCGTTCTTAAAGAAATCTCCATCTTCGATTTCTTTTGTGATCCTGGTGAGCTCCTGGTATACGATCCTTCCTGCGCCCATGTTCAAATGGCCTACCTCAGAGTTCCCCATCTGTCCGTCAGGAAGGCCTACGGCCAGTCCGCTGGCGTATCCTTTTACAAAAGGACAGTCCCGCATCAGTCCGTCAATCACCGGAGTCTTTGCCTCATATACGGCGTTGGCCTGATGTTTGTCATTCAAGCCGAATCCGTCTAAAATCATTAATACTGTAGGTCTTTTACTCATATTGCTTCCTTTCCTTCTCTTATTACGGTATGTCATCTGCCGTAAAGGGCCGCCGCACCGGTCAGACATCTGCTGCCGGGCGACAGCCCTCTGCGCTGTACCGTAACAATCTGATGAATATCTATTGTGATTATTTATTGTAATTTACGATATCGCCGAATTCCGCTTTCAGGGAAGCGCCCCCTACCAGACCGCCGTCGATATCCGGCTGAGCGAACAGTTCCGGAGCTGTTTTCGCATTAACAGAACCGCCGTACTGGATACGGATTGCTTCTGCTGTTGCTTCGTCATAGATTTCACCGATGCATGCGCGGATTGCCGCGCATACTTCCTGAGCCTGCTGGGTAGTTGCTGTTTTGCCTGTTCCAATTGCCCAGATCGGTTCGTAAGCGATCACTGCTGTTTTCGCCTGATCTGCTGTTACATTCAGAAACGCGATTTTGATCTGCTGGCGGATCCAGTCCAGGGTGATACCCTGCTCTCTCTGAGTAAGAGACTCGCCGCAGCAGATGATGGGTGTCAGGCCGTGCTCAAATGCCTTTAATACTTTTTTGTTTACTGTCTCGTCTGTTTCAGCAAAATATTCTCTTCTTTCGGAATGTCCGATGATCACGTATTTTACTCCTGCGTCGGTGAGCATATTGGGCGCGATCTCACCTGTGTAAGCGCCTTTTTCTTCAAAATACATATTTTCAGCGCCGATGGCGATATTGCTTCCCTTTGCTGTTTCCACTGCAGGGATGATATCAATAGCCGGCACGCAAAATACTACGTCTACGTCCTCATTTGCTACCAGCGGTTTCAGTTCCTCTACAAAAGCGATGGTCTCGCTTGGTGTTTTGTTCATTTTCCAGTTGCCTGCGATGATTTTTCTTCTTGCCATGATGGTAGATCCTCCTGATATTGAAATATATACTGCAGCCTGTCCGATGGCTTATTTGTCGTTTGCCGCTGCTACGCCCGGCAGTTCTTTGCCTTCCAGAAATTCCAGGGAAGCGCCGCCGCCTGTGGAAATATGGGTCATCTTGTCGCCGAATCCCAGCTGGTTGACTGCCGCTGCGGAATCGCCGCCGCCGATGATGGTGGTAGCGTCTGTTTCAGCCAGTGCTTTTGCCACTTCGATGGTGCCTTTTGCCAGTACCGGATTTTCAAATACGCCCATCGGTCCGTTCCATACAACGGTTTTCGCAGATGCCACTTCATTTGCGAACAGTTTCGCGGTTTCCGGTCCGATATCCAGTCCCATCTGATCTGCCGGCATTGCGTCTGCTGCCACATAGTCTACATCCATCTGCGCGTCAATGGGATCCGGGAATGCTTTCGCGATGGCAGTATCAACCGGAAGCAGGAGCTTTTTGCCCAGTTTTTCCGCTTTTTCCATCATTTCCCTGCAGTAGTCGATCTTTGTGTCGTCTACTAAGGAGATGCCTGTTTCGTATCCTTTTGCTTTCAGGAATGTATAAGCCATACCGCCGCCGATGATCAGGGTATCGCATTTTTCCAGAAGGTTGGAAATTACGTTTAATTTATCCGCCACTTTGGCGCCCCCAAGGATGGCTACAAATGGTCTCTTCGGATTTTCTACCGCATTGCCCAGGAAATCAATTTCTTTTTGCATCAGGTAGCCTACTACCGCTGTGTCCACCAGTTTTGCTACGCCTACGTTGGAGCAGTGAGCCCGGTGAGCGGTGCCGAAAGCGTCATTTACAAATACATCGCACAGAGAAGCCAGATCTTTGCTGAAAGCTTCGCCGTTCTTTGTTTCCTCTGCCCGGTAACGGGTGTTTTCCAGAAGGATCACGTCTCCGTCTTTCATAGCTGCTACAGCCGCTTTCGCGTTCGGGCCTACTACTTCCGGATCCGCAGCGAATTTTACTTCCTGTCCCAGAAGCTCTGACAGACGTTTTGCCACCGGTGCAAGGGACAGCTCCGGTTTCGGTTCTCCTTTCGGTTTGCCAAGATGTGAACAAAGGATTACTTTTCCGCCGTCTGCAATTAATTTTTTAATGGTAGGAAGAGCTGCCACCAGACGGTTTTCATCTGTGATCTTTCCGTCTTTTAAGGGTACGTTAAAATCGCATCTGCACAATACTCTTAAACCTTTTACATTAATATCGTCAATTGACTTTTTATTTAACATAATAACCTCCTGAATAAAAATGAGGCCCGGCCCCCAGGCCGGACCTCGCTTTTTTACTGTATGTCCTTTTGGCTGACTGTCTTTTATCTCTCGGATAATTATGCCAGTTCAGCAAAATATTTGATTGTACGAACCATCTGGCTTGTGTAGCTGTTTTCATTGTCATACCAGGAAACAACCTGTACCTGTGTGGTTCCGTTGTCTAATGGAAGTACCATTGTCTGTGTAGCATCGAATAAAGAACCATATCTCATACCTACAATATCGGAAGATACGATTTCATCTGTATTGTATCCGAAGGATTCATTTGCAGCAGCTTTCATTGCTTCGTTGATCTGATCTACTGTAACAGTTCCTTCTACAACTGCGTTTAAGATTGTTGTAGAACCTGTCGGTGTAGGAACACGCTGAGCCGCGCCGATCAGTTTGCCGGATAATTCCGGAATAACAAGTCCGATCGCTTTTGCAGCACCTGTGCTGTTTGGAACGATGTTGACAGCAGCTGCACGTGATCTTCTCAGATCGCCTTTTCTCTGAGGTCCGTCCAGAGTCATCTGATCCCCTGTGTAAGCGTGGATTGTGCACATGATACCGGATTTGATCGGTACCAGATCGTTCAGCGCTTTTGTCATCGGCGCAAGGCAGTTTGTTGTACAGGAAGCTGCGGAAATAATTGTATCGTCAGCTTTCAGTGTTTCATGATTTACGTTATAAACAATTGTAGGAAGATCATTTCCGGCCGGTGCGGAAATAACTACTTTTTTAGCACCTGCATTGATGTGCGCCTGCGCTTTTGCTTTTGATGTATAGAAGCCGGAGCATTCCAGCACTACGTCTACATCCAGTGCTCCCCATGGGCAGTTGTTTGCGTCTGGTTCTGCATAAATTTTGATTTCTTTTCCGTCTACTGTAATGGAGTCTTCACCAGCAGATACTGTGTCTGCTTTTTCGTATTTACCCTGAGATGAATCGTATTTTAATAAGTGAGCAAGCATTTTCGGGCTTGTCAGGTCGTTGATCGCTACGATTTCATATCCTTCTGCTCCGAACATCTGTCTGAATGCAAGACGTCCGATACGTCCAAAACCATTGATTGCTACTTTTACTGCCATTTTTCATTCCTCCTAGAATTAGAATTTTGACTGTTTTCTTTGCGGATATCCCATCCCGTTTCCCTTTTTGGATGTTTTATCCATCTGCACTTTATTGTAACGAATTTGCCCCATAAATTCAATAGGTTTCCAGTTTACATTTCAACTTTGTTAATTTTTTCACTAAACGTTCCCGAAGAAATTTTTTTTCAAACATTTTTTACAATGGAAAATATTCACTTCTTCCTGTTTTTGACAAATCCGTCATCTTCGCTTATGATAATATGTGAAATACTTACAAAGATTATTCTTGTTTCTGAAAAAATACCTGATTATTTCAGAACATTTTTACGAAAACAACAGGAGGTTTTTTATGTTATGGGACACCCACATGCATACTGATTTTTCCGGAGACAGTGACGCTTCCCCGAAAGCCATGGCGGATCAGGCCCAAAAGCTGGGCCTGGACGGAATCTGCGTCACCGATCATCTGGATTACGACTATCCCAAGGAACCGGAACTGTTCCTGCTGGATCTTGACCGCTATGTTCCTTCCATTTTAAATCTGAAAGAAACCTATCAAGGCCGTCTGGACATCCGGCTAGGCATTGAGATCGGCGTGCAGCCTCATTTGGCTGAGAAGCACAAACAGATCGTGTCTTCCCTGCCTTTTGATCAGGTGATTGCTTCTTCTCATACTGCCAAAGGCATGGATCCTTATTATCCGGAATACTTTTACGGTTCCAGTCAGGAAGACGCCTATATCCGGTATTTTTCTTCTGTTATGGAAAATATCAGCTGTTTTACGGATTTTGATGTTTACGGTCATTTGGATTATGTAACAAGATACGGGAATTCACCGGTTCCTGCTTATACCTTTGATTCCTGCAGGAAACAGATCGATGAAATATTGAAAAGACTGATCCGCCTGGAAAAGGCTCTGGAGATCAATACCGGAGGATTTTCCTCCGCCTGCCGTCAGGTCAATCCCCATCCGGAAATCCTGAAGCGGTATTATGAACTGGGCGGGCGTATCGTCACGTTCGGTTCTGACGCTCATGCTCCTAAAGACATTGCCCGGCAGTTTGCTCAGGCGGGAGAAATCCTGCGAAACTGCGGTTTTCGGGAATACTGCTCCTTTCAAAACCGCTCCCCCGTCTTTCATAAGCTGTAGGCGCCCTTTTGCCCTTTCGATCCGTTTACAGTTTTTCAAACCGGGGTTTTCGCTCTTTAAAATACGTATAATAGGTAAATCCGCATTTTTTCAGGATATTTTGGGCTTTTGTAAATTCATAGGCAAAATATTCGGGACTGTGGGCGTCTGATCCGATAGTGATGATCTCGCCGCCCAGATCGTGATACCGTTCCAGTATATCTTCGTGAGGGGAGGGATGTCCCAGTCCGTAGCGGAATCCGCTGGTGTTCAGTTCCAGTCCGATGCCTTTTTCAATGAGACACCGGAGGATCTCGTCTATGATCTCTTTGTGCTTTTCATAAGTATAAAACCGGTTCCGGTTGGGGCCATAGCGCACTACATAGTCCAGATGGCCCAGGATATCAAATTCACAAAAGGCCTGAATATTATCATAGACCGCCTGGAAATAGGCTTCATAAGCTTCTTTTTCCGTCCTGCCCTGAAAAAATTCCGGATAGCAGGGATCCAATCCATCGGCCACATGCACAGATCCAATGACAAAATCAAAGGGATACTGCTGCAGAAGTTTGTGAAAACTGTCGGCCAGCCAAGGCTCCAGTCCCAGCTCCACGCCTATATGCAGTTCAATCTTTTTTGCGTACCTTTCTTTCAGCCTGCGCAGTGCCGCAATATATGCGGGGACATCCAGTTCAAACTGTTCTTCTGCATGGTTATACTCCATATGATCCGTAAAGCAGATATGGGAAAAATGATCCCTGAGCGCCTGCCGGATCATTGTGACCGGTTCTGCCTGACTGTCCGGTGAAAAGGAAGAATGCATATGAGAATCGATTACGTTCATGTCTGTCTCCTTATCTTTTATTTTTCCGCTGTCTGGATCACGCCGCCGCCCAGCACCACATCTCCATCGTAGAGTACTACCGACTGGCCCGGCGTCATAGCCCGCTGGGGCTGGTCAAATTCGCATTTTACCAGTCCGTCTGTTGTGGCGCTGACCGTACAGTCCGCCCCTTTATGGGCATAACGGATCTTGCCTGTGGCCCGCATCCGGTCCTTTGGAGGCAGGGCCCCCATCCAGTTAAAATCTGAAGCGTACAAGGTCCGTCCAAACAGGTCCTCGTTTTCTCCCAGGACTACTTCGTTGGTATCCGGACAGATCCGGGTCACAAAGGCTCTGCTGCCTAGGGCGATCCCCAGGCCCTTGCGCTGGCCGATGGTGTAATGGATGATCCCTTTGTGCTGTCCCAGGATCTTTCCGTCCCGGTCTACAAAATTGCCCGGGCGGATCTTGTCTCCCCCCTGGTAAGCTTCTATGAAAGCTCCGTAGTCATGATCCGGTATGAAACAGATCTCCTGGCTGTCCGGCTTGTCCGCCACATGCAGGCCGATCTGCTCCGCGATCTTGCGAATCTGCGGCTTTTCATATCCACCAAGGGGCATCCGGGTATGGGCAAGCTGTTCCTGGGTCAGGTTGTAAAGGGCATAGGTCTGGTCCTTCTGATCCGCAGCCGCCCGGCACAGGGCGTACCGTCCATTTTCCAGCAGACGGATCCTGGCATAATGTCCCGTTGCCACCAGATCCGCGCCGAAATCCGCCGCCCGCTTCAGCAGCGCTTCCCATTTGACATACCGGTTGCACACCGTACAGGGATTGGGTGTCCTGCCTCTGAGATATTCCGCCGCGAAATAATCCATTACGTGGGTTTTAAATTCCCGGCAAAAATCCAGAGTATAATGGGGGATATCCAGCTGTCGGGCCACTTCTTTCGCCTCCGCCGCGGCCTGGATGCTGGGACATGCTTCATCAGGCACTCCCGATTCTTTCCAGTGCACCATAGTCACGCCGATCACTTCATATCCCTGCTCTTTTAAAAGATACGCTGCCACAGAGGAATCTACGCCCCCGGACATGCCGATTACGATTTTTTCTTTCATATTGCTACTGATCCTCCCGTATCAGGATGTAATTGCTCTTTCGTTCCCGCGTCGGACAGACCCACTGGCCCATACCGTTTTGTCTGCCGACGCTTTGTTTTTTAATATAGCAGACAACCTTTGAAAAAACAAGCCGGCCTTTACAGATACGATACTGCCTTTTTCAGTTTTTCCACCGTAATGTCGATCTCTTCTTTTGTATTTTCCTCTCCCAGTGTCATGCGCACCGCGCCGTAAGCCGCCCTGTCGTCTCTGCCGATGGCCTTTAACACATGGGAGGGCCGGCTGCTTCCCGTAGAGCAGGCGGATGCGGATGAGACGCAGATGCCTTCCAGATCCAGCATAGCGGCCACAGCCGCCCCGTCCACCCCGGGAAAGCTGACGTTTACATTGCCCGGAAGCCGCCGCAGAGGATGGCCGTTTAAGATACTGCCCGGAATCTCTCCCAGTATCCGGCGGATCATATAATCCCGCAGCCGGCACAGACGTGTGATTTTTTCCTGCATATTTCTGCAGGAAATTTCCGCAGATGTTCCCAGCCCTACGATCCCCGGTATATTTTCCGTGCCGGAGCGCATACCTTTTTCCTGTCCTCCGCCGGTCTGCCAGGGATCCAGTGTGTTCTTATCCCGTATATATAAAAATCCGGTGCCCTTGGGCCCGTTGAATTTATGGCCGCTGGCAGTAAGAAAATCTCCGTGAAAAGCGCCGGGATAGACGGGAATATGGCCGTATGCCTGGACAGCGTCTGTATGCAGCAGCACCCCGGCCCGGGATGTGATCCGTCCGATCTCCCTGAGAGGCTGAATAGTGCCGATCTCATTATTGGCGTACATAATAGAGACCAGTATCGTCTTTCTGGTAATGGATCTTCTCAACTGAGCCAGATTTACCATCCCCTGGCGGTCCACATCCAGATATGTGACCTCCATGCCCTGTTTTTCCAGATCCCCGCAGGTTTTCAGCACCGCCGGATGCTCGATCCTGGTGGTAATAATATGGCTGCCTTTATGCCGCCACTTTTCTCCGGCCTGGCGCAGCACCCAGTTGTTGCTCTCCGTGCCGCCGGATGTAAAATAAATGGTATCTTTTGGCACCCCCATTGTGTCCGCTATCTTCTGTCTGGCTTCTTCCATGGCTTCTTTGCTGTCTTCCCCAAGTTCATAGCCGGAGGAAGCATTGCCGTAATATTTCCCGTAAAATGGTAACATCGCCTCCACTGTCTCGGGAAAAGGACGGGTAGTGGCGGCGTGATCCAGATATATCATTCTGTCCATAGGAATCCTCACTGTCTGTTCTTAGTTTTTATAATTTTTCATATACTGATAAAAAACGGAGTTTTTCTGTGAATATTCAGTCTCTGCTGAAAAATAAACTTCTGACAGGCACCCTGCTCCTTACCCTGGCAGGAATTGTCAGCCGCTTTATCGGTTTCTTCTATAAAATATTCCTATCCAGAACAATTGGTGCGCAGGCGCTGGGAATTTACCAGCTGATCTTTCCTGTTTTCGCGTTTTCTCTTTCCATCTGCTGCGCCGGGATCCAGACTGCCATCTCCCGTTTTACCGCCTCCAGTCAAAACAAAAAGGAGGCCCGGCTGTACCTGTATCTGGGAATGGCTTCTTCCCTGGCTCTTGCTTTTTTGTGTTCCTTTTTGATCTATGAAAACGCGGACCTGATCAGCCGGTATCTGCTGGAAGAGCCCCGGTGCGGACCGCTTCTTCGGATCATGTGCCTGGCGATCCCCTTCGCGGCTCTTCACTCCTGTATCAACGGTTACTATTACGGGTTGAAAAAAGCCGGGATCCCTGCGTTCTCCCAGCTCCTGGAACAGTGCGTCCGGGTGGCGGGCGTCTATTTCCTGTGTTCCATCCTGACAGAACAGGGCCGGCCTCTCACTGCCTCTGCCGCTGTCTGGGGAATCCTTATGGGAGAAGTGGCGTCCGCGCTTTTTTCCCTTACAGTAGTCCGGTTTCAGAAAGGAGCAGGGCGGATACGCCGGGTACTGTCCAACCTGAAATCCATGGCCGTGCCCCTTACTCTGAATCGGGTAGCTTTAAGCTTCGCCCAGAGCGCTGAGACGATCCTGATCCCCATCAGCCTGAAAGATTTCGGCTACAGCGCCGCAGATGCGCTGAGCATCTACGGTATTCTGACCGGGATGGTGCTGTCCACCATTATGATGCCCGCTGTACTGAGCAATTCCCTGTCTGTCATGCTGCTTCCTGAGATATCCAAAGCCCAGGCCTGCCGTCAGGAAAACCATATCCGGGGCATAATAAAAAAGACCGCAGAACTTTCCTGTGTTCTCGGTCTTTTGTGTACACTTGGTTTTCTCCTGACCGGAGATTTTATCGGCCGCCAGCTGTTCCACAACCACCTGGCAGGGGTATATCTGAAAACGCTTTGCTGGATCTGCCCGTTTATTTTTCTGGGCAGCACTCTGTGCAGCATCCTTCAGGGACTTGGGAAACCCGGAACCGTGCTGGCCGTCAATATCTGCGGCTGCGCTGTGCGTATCTTCTTTATCCTGTTCCTTGTTCCCTTTATGGGAATGCGGGGATATCTCTGGGGCATGCTGGTGAGCCAGATCGCAGTGTCTGCCTTATCCTGGCTGTTCCTGCGAAAAAGCTGCTTTTAGACGTCTCATGGCTTCCTCTATGGTACTGCGGGGTGCCGCGATATTCATCCGCATAAATCCGGAGCCCTCTGCCCCGAACATAGTGCCTTCATCCAGCCAGAGCTTTGCTTCATAGCGCATTTTTTCTTTCAGCTGCTCATCGCTGTATCCCAATGAGCGAAAATCCATCCAGATCAAATAGGTTCCCTCCGGCTGGATCAGGCGGATACCCGGAAGCTGCTCCTTCAGGAAGTTCCTGACGTACTGATAATTGCCTTCCAGATAAAGGAGCAGCTCCTCCAGCCATTCCTCTCCTGTCTCATAGGCGATCCGGCAGGCTTCCAGCCCGAACATTCCGGCTCCGAAGCTGGCGCAGGCGTTTAGTTCTCCAAGGAACTGCCTGCGCAGGGTTTCATCGGGGATGATAATATTGGACGCCTGCAGGCCTGCCAGATTAAAAGTTTTGCTGGGAGCCGTGCAGATCACGGACTTTTTGACCAGTTCTTCCGGCAAGGTGCCATAAGGGGTATGGACAAACCCCGGGCGTACAAAGTCGCAGTGGATCTCATCTGCGGCCACGATCACCTGGTATCGGCTGCAGATTTCCGCTGCGGCCGTAAGCTCTTTTCTGGTCCACACCCTGCCTACCGGGTTATGGGGACTGCACAGGAGAAACAGCTTCACATTGTTTTCCCGGATCTTTTCTTCCATATCCTCCAGATCCATGCGGTATGTTCCGTCTTTCAGCACAAGAGGATTGTTGATCACTTTCCTGCCGTTTCTTTCGATCACGTTTTTGAAGGGATAATAAACAGGCTGCTGGATGAGCACACTGTCTCCGGGCCTGGTAAATGCCCGGACCGCCGCTGCCAGGGCAAAAACCACCCCAGGCGTGCTGATCACCCACTTTCGATCTGTTTTCCAGCCGAATCTTTTCTGAAACCAGCCGGTCACCGCGCTGTAATAATCCGCTGTTCTTCCGGTATATCCGTATATGCCGTGATCCGCCAGCTCTTTCAGTCTCTCCTTTACTTCCGGAACAGTTTCAAAATCCATATCCGCCACCCACATGGGCAGGGTATCTTCCGGCAGTCCCTGTTCTTTAAAAAAACAGTACTTTTCACTGGCTGTATTTCTTCTGTCAATGACTTTATCAAAATTATATTTCATTGGATTTTCCTTTCCCTGACCATATCAAAACTTTCCCTGTCTCTTCATGGGCCGGCCCGGTCTTCCATATGCAAAAAAACCGGACCGCCCCCGGCAGGGATGATCCCCGCCGGGACACAGTCCGGCCCCTGAGCCTGTCCGATTTTTATTATACTCTGGACAGATATTCTCCGCTTCTTGTATCGATTTTAATCTTGTCTCCCTGCTCTACAAACAGAGGTACATAAACGGTCGCGCCTGTTTCCACAACAGCCGGTTTTGTCGCGCCTGTTGCTGTATCGCCTTTGAATCCCGGTTCTGTCTCTGTGATCTCCAGCTCTACGAACATTGGCGGTTCTACCGCGAATATGTTTCCGTTGTGGGAAAGCATCGTTACGTTTTCATTCTCTTTTACAAATTTGAGAGCGTCGCCAATGGCGTCCTGAGCCATAGCGATCTGATCGTATGTTTCTGTATCCATGAAGTAATACAGATCGCCGTCATTATACAGATACTGTTTCTCTGTTCTGTCAATACGAGCCTGGGGACATTTTTCCGTAGGGCGGAAAGTTTTCTCCACTACGCCGCCGTTCTTGATATTTTTCAGTTTTGTTCTGACAAATGCGGCACCTTTTCCCGGTTTTACATGCTGAAATTCAATAATCTGATAAATATTATTATCTAATTCGATTGTAATACCATTTCTGAAATCGCCTGCTGAAATCATTCAAACTCCTCCTTACCAATAAATGGGCATGAATTGCCCCTATCTCTAAATATTCTATAATAAACAACTGGATATTTCAACCTTTTTCTTCGATAGCATGAATCAGATCGATCCGTTTCTGGTGACGGCCTCCTTCAAACTCCGCGTTCAGATACGCGTCCAGGATATCTTTTGCCGTTTCGATCCCTATGATCCTGGCCCCGAAAGCAATGATATTGGCATTGTTATGTTCCTTTACCAGCCGGGCTGTGGTAGGCTCCGAACATACAGCCGCCCGGATTCCTTTGACTTTGTTAGCAGCTATGGAGATTCCCACCCCTGTGCCGCAGATCAGCACGCCGCAGTCAGCCTCTCCTCCTGCTACCGCCCTGGCTACCTTCTCCCCGTACTCCGGGTAATTGCAGCTCTCAGCTCTGTCAGTTCCCATGTTCACCACTTCATGTCCCAGTTCTTTCAGATACGCAGCCACTTCCTGCTTCATAGCTACTGCCGCGTGATCGTTTCCTATTGCGATTTTCATCTCAGTCTCCCTTCGCTGTTTGTATATCCCTCATCCTTGTTATGGTTTTCTTTTTTCCTGTAACGCTCCAGAAGACTCAGGGGCGTGTTCGGATCCTGTCTGCCAAGTTTTTTCGCGTATCTGCGGTATCCCAGCAAAACCACTGCCTCCAGCCTTCGCTTCAGCACGATCTGGATTTCTTCCTTCCAGTGGATCTTTTTTACCATGATCGCAGGGATGCCGGTCCTTTTGGCGCCATAGATATCCGTAAAGATCTGATCTCCGATAAAAAGCGTATTCTTCCGGTCTGTTCCCATGATCTCCATAGCCTTCTCATAATTTGCCACGGAAGGCTTGTGGGCATCACAGATATATTCCACATGCACGCTGTCGTTAAACATTTTCACTCTTGGTTCCTGATTGTTTGACAGCAGACAGCAGGAAAAACCCAGTGCTTTCAGCTCCTGAAACAGCGCTTCCGCCTGGGGCGTCGCAGGCGCTCCGTGGGTAACCAGCGTATTGTCAATGTCAAAGATCAGCCCCCTGTATCCATCCTGATACAGTTTCCTGAAATCAATCTGATAGGTACTGTCAATATACATATCCGGATAAAATCTTTTTAAACACATGAAAAACAGTTGTCCTTTCTGCGGCTGCCCGTCTCCCCCAAAAAGCAGCAGCTCTGATATCTTATCATAAATATATCTCAAAAGCCACAAAAAAACAGCCTTTGAGATATATCGCCTATTTATCCAGCATTTTTTTCAATTCGTTCATAAATGTATTAACGTCTTTAAACTCCCGGTAAACAGAAGCAAATCTTACATATGCCACCGCGTCGATCTCCCGAAGCTTATCCATGACCAGCTCACCGATCACATTGCTTGGGATCTCCTTTTCTTCCATATTGAATATTTCTGTTTCCACTTCATCGATCAGATGGCTGATCTGGTCCACAGAAACCGGCCTCTTATGGCAGGCCCGCAGTACGCCCGCTTCCAGCTTGGCTCTGTCATACTGCTCTCTGTTATTGTCTTTTTTGATAATGATCAGCGGTATGGTCTCCACTTTTTCGTATGTAGTAAAACGCTTTCCGCATTCATCGCACAGACGTCTCCTCCTGATGGAAAAGTTATCGTCCGCCGGTCTCGAATCAATGACTCTTGTATTGTCATTTCCGCAAAAAGGACATTTCATCCGGTAATCCTCCTGTGTTTTCAGCTGTATATGTTCACGGATACAGTTTCATTTTACATCTTGTATCTGACTTTTTCAAGGCATACATCCACAAGGATAATGTCCGGCCCGATCCGGACGATTTTGTCCCATCCGATGACATACTCACAATCCCGCCCGAACATTCCCAGCCATCTCGCCGGGCCTTTTATGACCATGGCATGGATCTTTCCCGTACATTCGTCAAATTCCAGATCGTCCACACAGCCCAGGTTCCTGCAATCGCATACATTTACTACTTCTTTGTTATGAAATTCGCAAAGTCTCATAAAAAACCGCCGTTTTTTATTAACATATGCGGATTTTGATCAAACGTTAAACCGGAACAGGATCACATCTCCGTCCTGTACCACGTAATCTTTACCTTCCAGCCCCACCAGGCCTTTTTCTCTGGCAGCGGCCAGACTGCCGCATTCCAGCAGATCTTTGTAATTCACCACTTCCGCACGTATAAAACCTCTTTCAAAGTCCGAATGAATCTTTCCGGCTGCCTGAGGCGCTTTTGTGCCTTTCTTGATGGTCCATGCTCTTGTCTCGTCCTCTCCGGCTGTCAGGTAGCTCATCAGTCCGAGAAGGCTGTAGCTTGCCTGGATCAGCTTTTCCAGTCCGGACTGTTTTAAGCCCAGATCCTCCAGGAACATAGCCTTTTCCTCTTCATCCAGTTCCGCGATCTCCTGCTCGATCTGAGCGCAGATCACAAATACTCCGGATCCTTCTTCCCCTGCCATTTTCCGTACTGCCTGCACATGGGGATTGGAAGCTCCGTCGTCCGCCAGATCATCCTCCGAAACGTTTGCCGCATAGATCACCGGTTTCGCAGTGAGCAGGTTGTAAGAAGCGAACCATGCCTGTTCGTCTTCATCTTCTCCCAGTTCAAAGGTTTTCGCCAGTTTTCCTTCCTCCAGATGAGCTTTGATCTTTTCCAGAAGCTCCAGCTCTTTCGCCAATTTTTTGTCCATTCTGGCGCCTTTGGCCGTTTTCGCGATCCTCCGCTCCAGAATCTCCAGATCTGAGAACACAAGCTCCAGATTGATGGTCTCAATATCTCTGGCCGGATCTACGCTTCCGTCCACATGAACCACATTGGTATCTTCAAAACATCTTACCACATGTACAATAGCGTCCACCTCACGGATATTGGCAAGGAACTGATTGCCCAGTCCCTCTCCTTTGCTGGCTCCTTTTACCAGACCGGCGATATCCACAAACTCGATCACCGCAGGAGTCACTTTTTTGGAGTGATAAAGGTCTCCCAGCAGTTTCAGCCGTTCATCCGGCACTGCCACCACGCCCACATTAGGATCAATGGTACAGAAGGGATAGTTTGCGGACTCCGCTCCCGCTTTTGTCAGTGAATTAAAAAGTGTGCTCTTTCCCACATTGGGAAGACCGACGATTCCTAATTTCATATCTATCTTTACCTGTCCGGAAATTCCCGCTCATACAGGATTTCCGCCTTTCTCTTTAATTTGTTTGCCTTTTCTTTTCAAAACAACGGATTCTTCCCTTGAAAGGAGAATCCAACGCAACTATATATATAGCATAAATACGTTATTATTTCAATCTTATTTCTTTTTCCTTCCGGATTCCCCGGCTTTGCTGTCCATATCCATATTTTTAAAAAACGGCGTACCCTTTTCCCTGTGGGAAAAAAGAAACGCCGTCTGGCAAAATCGTTTATTCGTCTCTGGATTCGATCACCAGCAAAAGTCCTTCTGAAAAACGGATTTCTCCTGTCTCTCCGGTGATTTCATTGCTGACCCCTATGGCCCTTCCGGATAAAAGCGTATAGTCTGTAAGCGGGTATTTGAACCCTTTCAGAGTTACCCCTTTTACTTTGGGCGTAAAAGGGATCAATGACACGTAACTGCCAAACTGTTCCTTTTTCCGGATACTGCAGTATTTCCAGATAAGCCGGATCCGATTATGGGAATCTGCGAGAAAACATTCCCGTCCGGCGTCCGCCGCCTTTTTCAGCAGCTGGATGTTTCCCAGCACATGATCCAGCCTGGTTCCGGTGGCCCCCAGTATAGTAATGGAACCTTCGGTATTCTCCAGAGCCTTTGTCAGCGCGATTTCCGTATCCGTCTCGTCCTTTTCCGGCCGAAATCTTAAGATCCGCTCCGGGAACCGCTCCCGGTAATATTCCAGAGCTCCTTTGTCCGCAGAGTCAAAATCTCCTACGATCAGGTCCGGCTGAATCCCCATCTCCCGGCAAAAAACAAGGCCTTTGTCCGCGGCGACTATATAGCCGAATTTATTTTTCCGCAAATAATCACCGGCAAATGCCTCTTCTATGGCACCGCCGGTAATGATCAGTGTATTCATCGTATCTGTCTGCCGTCCTCTTCCATGATCTTTAAAAAAGCTTCTGTGTTTTTCCGGATATCTCCTTTAAACACTGCTGTGCCCGCCACGATGATATTGGCTCCCGCATCCATAATCTCACGGACATTTCCCAGGTTTACGCCGCCATCCACTTCGATATCGATCTGCTGACCGCTTCTTTCGATCATCCGTTTCAGATCTCTCAGTTTCCGGGTAGTATAGGGAATATATTTCTGACCGCCGAATCCGGGATTAACGCTCATCAGCAATACCATATCCGCTTTCGGCAGAATATAGTCCAGTACAGAAAGGGGGGTAGCGGGATTTAAAGCAATTCCCGCCAGGACTCCGGTCTCTTTGATAGCTTCCACAGTGCGGTCCAGATGCCGGCATGCTTCCGCGTGAACAGTGATCAGGTCCGCTCCCGCCTCCACAAAGTCTCCGATGTAGCGCACCGGTTCTTCTATCATCAGATGCACGTCAAAAATCCTGTCGCTGCATTTTCGAATGGATCGGATCACAGGAAGTCCCATAGATATACTGGGGACAAAATTTCCGTCCATAACATCAATATGCACATACTGAGCTCCAGCCTCGTCCAGGAGCTTTACCTGTTCTCCCAGATCGGCAAAATCAGCGGACAGCAGTGATGGTGATAAACAATTCATATTTTCTTCCTCTGTTCTGATCCCAGGATCAATATTTTCTCTTATCTTTCAGTTCGTTGTAGATTTCCAGATAGTCTTCATAACGGATGCGGCTAATCTTTCCCTCTGCCAGAGCTTCCTTTACTCCGCAGTCCGGTTCGCTGATATGGCTGCATCCCGGAAATCTGCACCGGTCTTCATATTCTACAAATTCCGGGAAATAATTTCCCAGGGTTTCTTTGTCAAAACTGTCCACTGACAGCGAGCTGAATCCGGGGGTGTCCACAATATATGTGTTTTCCCGGATGCAGATCAGTTCCGCATGACGGGTGGTATGTCTTCCCCGCTCTATTTTCTCGCTGATCGCGCCGGTCTCCATGTTGGCCTCCGGCGCCAGCAGATTAATGAGAGAAGATTTGCCTACCCCGGAAGGGCCTGCCACTGTAGAAGTCTTATCCTGAAGGACTTCCCGGATCCCGCTGATGCCCTCTTCTTTTGCCGCGCTGGAAAACAGAATCCGGTATCCGCTTGTCTCATAGGCTTCTTTCAGCTTCTGCAGCTCCTCCTCCCTGGCCAGATCCATTTTGTTAAAACAGATCACTGCCGGGATTTCCTGACGCTCCATCATGATCAGGAAGCGATCCAGCAGATTAAAATTCGGTTTCGGCTTGGCAGCTGCGAATATCACCACCGCCTGGTCGATATTTGCCACTGCCGGCCGTATCAGTGTGTTTTTTCTTGGAAGTATCTCTTTGATATTTCCCGTATGCTCCTTTTCGTCGATAATATCAATTTTTACATTATCTCCTACTAAGGGCTTTATCTTTTCTTTTCGGAATATTCCCTTTGCCTTGCATTCATAGATACCGGTTTTTCCTGTATGCACATAGTAAAATCCGGCGATTCCCTTTATGATCTTTCCCTTCATAAACATCTTCCGCTTTAGCTATTCTTGTGTAAACGAAACAGGTTCTTCCTGTTCATATGTCTGGTTTCTACCGTCCTCTGTAGTATAATGCCAAACAATCATTAACGTACCTTGGCTCTCACCCTCGATACCGCTTACTGTAACTCGATATGGAAAACTGGTTACTCTATTCCATACCTGGATACTATCTCCCGTACTGTCAAGAAGATCAATATTTGCATAGGTTACATCATAGCCCTCTGGTGCTGTAATGTTTGCGCTGTAGCTGTATGTGGAAATCGTCTGTTCCGGTCCCTGGCTGATCACCAGATCCACCGTATCTCCTTTTTCCAGATATTTGCCTTCGGAAGTGCTCTGTTTCATGACCTGTCCTTCCGGATAGTCATCGCTGTAATCCTGTGTCACAGTACCTACGTTCAGTCCGGCATTTTTCAGAGCTGTCTTGGCCTGCGATTCTGTTTTTCCAAGAAGTCCGGGTACTTTCACGGTTTCCGCGCCCTGACTCACATAGATCGTCACAGTTTCTCCTTCCGTAAGCATAGTGCCGCCCTTTGGAGACTGTTCCACCACTTTTCCAACTTCTATATCATTGCTATATTTATAGTCCCTTTTAGGTTTAAAACCTGCTTCACTGAGTATTTTTTCTGCATCCTCAGAGGTTTTTCTGGTTACGTCCGGCACTTCCACTTCTTTGGCATCCGGTTCGCCGCATACCGTTACATATACGGTAGATCCTGTTGGAACCTGTTCACCTTCTTTTGTCTCCTGCTCAATGATCTCTCCAGGTTCATGATCTTCGGATTCTACTGTATCTCCCACTTTCAGCACCAGACCCATGTCGGAAAGTTTGGATTCCGCGTCGTCGAACTGCATGCCTCTGATGTCGATCATTTCTACTGTTTCTGTATTTTCTTCAGATACCGCGGAAGCAGGGGCATTCTGATTGCTCTTTCCTCCGAAATGGAACACTCCCAGGAAGGATCCGATGAGATAGATAACAATAATAGCAATGACAATGGCTGCCACGATTCCCATAATCGTTACGGCTTTTTCCATTTTAGGATTTAAAAATCCGCCTTTTTCCTCATCCTCGTCTTCCTCTTCGTCATCCCCGTCGTTTTCTTCCGGAAGGAGTTCTTCCTCATCGTCATTATTCTGACTGTTCTGGATCTCGTCTACCTCGTCTTTGCTGAGTACCCGGGTCTTATCCTGCAAAGGACCGGCAAGGGTCACAAAGTCTTCATCCGGACTGAGCAGAGATTTTCGCAGATCGATCAGCAGATCGTCCATACTCTGATATCTCCGGTCCGGGCTTTTCTGGGTACATTTTAAGATGATCTTTTCCAGACTGATGGGCAGATCTTCCGCGTATGCGCTTGGGGCCACCATTTCGTCCTGAAGATGCTGGATCGCTACCGCAACGGTGCTGTCCCCATCAAAAGGAACCCGTCCGGTGACCATTTCATACATCACAATACCAAGAGAATAGATGTCGCTGCGCTCGCTTACATAACCGTTCCTTGCCTGTTCCGGCGAAATATAATGAACAGATCCCATTACGTCCGAGTGGATCGTATTGGTATTGGTGCTTGCCGCTCTGGCAATACCGAAATCCGTAACCTTTACTTTGCCCTCTGTGGAAATAATAATATTCTGGGGTTTGATATCCCGATGGATGATCCCTTTTGCGTGGGCAGCCTGTATGCCTCTTGCCACCTGGATCGCTATGCTTAAGGTTTCTTTAAAACTCAGCTTTCCTTTTTTCTCTATATATGTTTTCAGAGTAATGCCTTCCACATACTCCATTACAATATAATAATCTCCGTTCTCGCAGCCCACATCGTAAATGTTTACAATATTGGGGTGTTCCAGCGCCGCCGCAGCCTGGGCTTCTGTACGGAATTTTGTCACAAAGGTACTGTCTTCGCTGAATTCTTTTTTCAGCACTTTGATTGCAACGTTTCTTCCAAGTTTCGAATCTTTCGCTTTGTATACGTCAGACATTCCGCCTGAGCCCACAGGACCGATCACCTCATACCGGTCCGCTATGATTGTCCCTTTTTCTATCATTCTGCCACCTCATCTGAAATCGGTTGAAATACTACTACCGTAATATTGTCTTTTCCACCGTTTTGATTTGCCATATTTACCATTTTTTCAACTTTTTCCGCCAGATTCTTTCCCGGTTCGCTTAAGATTGCAAACAATTCGGTATCTTCCAGCATATTGGTCAGGCCGTCTGTGCACATCATCACTTTTTCTCCCGGCTTTAACGCCACTTCAAAAAAGTCCACCTTTACATTTTCCTGCGCTCCAATGGCCCTTGTTATAATATTTTTATCCGGATGGCTTTTGGCTTTTTCCGCATCCAGTTCCCCCATCCGCACCATTTCCTGGACCAGTGAATGGTCTTTTGTGATCTGCCGCATTTCTTTTCCGGCAATATACAGTCTGCTGTCGCCCACATTGGCCACAGACAGCTCCGAACCTTTGACTGTTGCCGCAACAATTGTAGTACCCATGCCCGCCATACCTTCATTTTCTCTGGCATGTTCCAGCAAATAACTGTTTGCGGACGAAATGGCTTCTTCCAGTATGCTTACAGCATCCTTCTTTTCACTTTCCGACACTGTTTTTACAATTGTCTCTACCGTATAACGGGACGCAAACTCTCCCGCATTATGACCTCCCATTCCGTCTGCCACAATGAAAAGGTTTGGTAAATTGCCAACAGGTTCTTCAGATGTAAAGAAATAATCCTGATTCATTTCGCGCGTAACGCCTATATCCGTCAGGGAATATGTCTCCATAAGTCTGATCGCCTACCTCTCCCTATATCTCTTTCGCAATTGTCCACAGGCTCCGTCTATATCCCGGCCCATTTCCCTTCTAATAGTAACATTTATTCCGTATTTTTCAAGTTTATTTTGAAAATCCCGGACTTTCCGGGCTTTCGGCTGCACATATTCCCGTTCCTTTACCGGGTTCACCGGTATCAGATTTACATGACAGTTCATGCCTCTGATCAGATCCGCCAGCCGCCGGGCATCCTGTTCCGTATCGTTGACGCCTGCTACCAGGCTGTATTCAAAGGTAACCCTTCTTCCTGTTTTTTCAAAATAGTACCTGCAGGCTTCCAGTGTCTCTTCTATATTATATTTCCTGGCAACCGGCATCAGTTCTTCTCGTTTTTCCTGAGAGGAAGCATGAAGTGACAAAGCCAGGGTGATCTGAAATTTCCGTTCCGCCAGCTGGCGCATCCGGGGCACAAGGCCGCAGGTGGATACGGTAAGGTTCCGCTGGCTGATATGCAGGCCGTGCTCATCTGTGAGCATTTCAATAAATTTTATCAGATTGTCGTAATTGTCCAGAGGTTCTCCCATTCCCATAACTACCACATTGGAAATCCTCTCTCCCGTATCTTCTCCGATCCGGTATATCTGATCCAGCATTTCCCCCGGTGTAAGAGAACGTACCAGGCCGTCCAGAGTAGAAGCGCAAAAACGGCATCCCATTCTGCATCCCACCTGCGAAGAGATGCAGACGGAATTGCCGTGTTTATAGCGCATCAGCACGCTTTCGACTCTGTTGCCGTCCTCCAGTTCAAATAAATACTTCCTGGTGCCATCCAGCTTTGAAGTCTGCACGGTTACCGTTTTTAAAGAGGTAAACCTGCAGACCTCCTCCAGCCTGGTCCGGAGCTTTTCCGATATATTAGTCATATCCTGAAAGGAAAACACGCATTTTTCGTGCATCCACTGATAGATCTGTTTTGCCCGGAATTTCTTTTCTCCAAGGCCCAGGATAAAATTTTCCGTTTCCTGATAGTTTAATGACTTGATGTCTGTTTTTTCCATTCTTTTACTTTCCTGAATCTTGCTGTATAAAATCCGTCCTGTATCCCCGCTTTTGGGAACAGCTGTCTTGCGTCTTCCAGTACGAACTCCGGATACTGTGCTTCAAACCACTCGGCGTTTTCCTGATTTTCCTCCCGGCTTACCGTGCAGGTGCTGTAGAGCAGCAGTCCCCCCGGCTTTACATAGCTTTGGACCACACCGAGTATCCTGCGCTGCAGTCCGGCCAGCTCCCGGATATCTTCCGGTGTGATTCGGTAACGGATATCCGGCTTTCTGCCTATCACGCCCAGTCCGGAGCATGGCAGATCCGCTATGACGATATCCGCTTTTCCCACAGAGGCCTCATCCTTTATCGTTGCATCCATGCGTCTTGCCCGGATATTTTCCAGACGGCAGCGCCTTATATTTTCTTCGATCAGTTCCACCTTGTTGTCTGTAAGGTCTCTGGCTTCCACCATGCCGGTGCCTTCCAGTTTCTCCGCCATATGTATACTTTTCCCTCCGGGAGCGGCGCATACGTCAATAACAAAAGCCCCCTTTGGAGCCTCCAGCTGGCGTGCCGCAGTCATGGAAGCAGTATCCTGTACATAAAACAGCCCTTCCTGGAACGTCCGCAGACTCTGAAGGGAATCATATCCGGAAATCACAAAAGCCTCTTCCAACTCCGGATGAGGTTTCACTGTAACATTCTCTCCTTCCAGAAGCTTTTTCAGCTCTCCGGGAGTTGTCAGAAGCAGATTGGTCCGTATCACCGTTCTGGAAGGCTCCATAAACGCCCTGGCCATTTCCTTTGTCTGCTCATATCCGTAATCCAGGATCCACTTGTCCGCCAGCCAGGACGGCAGTGAAAAGCAGACGGACAGATATTTTCCCGGCTCTGTTTTTTCCTCCGGCATCCGGAACTGATCCAGGTTTCTGCTGATATTCCGCATTACGCCATTTACGAATCCCTTCAGTCCTTTAAATCCCCGTTTCTGGGCCAGCTTCACCGCTTCGTTGCAGGTGGCGCTGTTTGGCACGCTGTCCATATACTTCAGCTGGTACACTCCCATCCGGAGTATACATCGGATCACCGGCTTCATCTTGCTGACTTTTGTCTTGGAAAACCCGTCGATAATATAGTCCATCTCTATCAGATGCTCCAGCGTTCCCTCACTGAGCCGGGTGATAAAGGCCCGCTCCTGCTTGGGCAGATAGGAGTATTTATCCAGCACTCCGTTGATAACCGTATGGCTGTACTCTTTGTCCCTGGTAACAGCCAGCAGAATATCCAGGACCAGTTCCCTTGTATTTATTCTGTCAGTCATCCCGGTTTCCTCCAAACAGTATCAGCAGTCTCAGCAGCTGCAGGATGATCGCCGCGGCGCTTGCCACATAAGTCATAGCAGCGGCTCCCAGGACTTTCCGTGTCTGTCTCAGTTCTGTTTCTCCCAGAATGCCGGTCTTCTCCAGTATCCTTACTGCCCGGCCGGAAGCATTAAATTCCACCGGAAGAGTTACGATCTGAAAAAGAACAGCAAAGCAGAAAAATACGATTCCCACTTTGATCAGCACCGGTCCGCTGAAGATAATGCCGATAATGATCAGCGGCCATGCCAGGGTGGAACCGATATTCGCAACCGGCACGATCGCTCCCCGGATCCGCAAAGGGGCGTAGTTTCTGGCGTGCTGAATGGCGTGTCCGCATTCATGAGCCGCTACTCCCACCGCTGCCACTGAGGTGGAATTGTATACGCTGTCAGACAGGCTCAGAGTCCGGTTTCTGGGATCATAATGATCGTTCAGATTTCCGGATATATGCCGCACCTGTACGTTATGGATTCCCGCGTAGGACAGGATCCGTTCCGCGGCCTGAGCGCCTGTCAGTCCTGACATACTCCTTACGGTGGAATATTTGTTGAATGTTGTACGTACCTTTGCGGAAGCGATCAGACAGATCACTACGCCGATAATGATCAGAATATAAGTAGGATCCCAGAAAAATCCGTATCCAAGTCCATAACCGTATCCATATCCATAATAAGGCATCCTTTACACATCCTTTTCTTTTTTATCCATTCCGAAAACAGTTCCCTCCAAAATGGCCTTTCCCCGGAGAAAAGCCTCCGCTGTCATACGCTTTTTGCCTTCCAGCTGTATTTCTTCCAGGATCAGCTGTCCGTTTCCGGTCTGTACATAGATTT
This sequence comes from uncultured Roseburia sp., assembly GCA_930989305.1. Classification (GTDB taxonomy): domain Bacteria; phylum Bacillota; class Clostridia; order Lachnospirales; family Lachnospiraceae; genus Brotonthovivens; species Brotonthovivens avistercoris. Next base: position 45,667 of record CAKNLF010000001.1, read on the forward strand.
CCTTTTTTGTTACTTCTGTTACTGTGCCGGGCAGTACCTGCTTATTTTCCTCATTTGTTTTTGCTTTCCATATTTTCAGCGTCCTGCCTTCCAGCATAGTATATGCGCTGGGCCAGGGATTTAATCCACGGATCAGACATTCGATCTGACGGGCTCCCATACTCCAGTCAATGATTCCCAGCTGTTTTTTGATCATTGTGGTATGAGTCGCCTGAGCGTGATCCTGAGGAGTGTAGACCGCTGTGCCCTGTTCAATGGCTTCCATTGTTTTTACGCAAAGTTTCGCTCCTTCCGAAGCCAGACGTTCAAAAAGGGTTCCTCCGGTCTCGTCTTCCCGCAGAGGCACTTCCGTTTTCATGATCATATCTCCCGTATCCAGTCCCTCGTCCATACGCATGGTTGTGACTCCGGTAACTTTCTCACCGTTGATCACCGCCCACTGGATGGGCGCCGCTCCTCTGTATTTCGGGAGCAGGGATGCGTGTACATTGACACAGCAGTATTTCGGCATATCCAGGATCTCTTTTGGCAGGATCTGGCCGAATGCCACAACTACGATCACATCCGGATGAAAAGTCCTCAGATACTCCACGCATTCTTTTTCCCGGACCCGTTTTGGCTGGTAAACTTCAATCCCGTGCTCCAGGGCGGCTTCTTTTACCGGGGTATACTGCATAGCTTTTCCCCTTCCCTTCGGCTTATCCGGCTGGGTCACAGCCAGCACGATCTCATGCCCGGCCTCAATCAGAGCATTCAGTGTTCCCACGGAAAAATCCGGGGTTCCCATAAAAATAATCCGCATTTATTCTTCCTCTTCCTCTTCGTTTTCCTCTGCTTCTTCATAATGTACGTCGTGAATCTCGCCTTCTACTTTTTCCACATACATATGTCCGTCCAGATGATCTGTCTCATGGCAGATGGCTCTTGCCAGCAAACCTTCTCCCTCTACTTCACAAAGCTCCATTTCTTCATTATAAAAACGTGCCTTTACATAGTTGGGTCTTGTCACCTGTCCGGCTTTTCCGGGAAGGCTTAAGCATCCTTCTTCCCCGGTCTGACTGCCGTCTGTCTCCAGGATCTCCGGATTAATCATTACCAGAGGGCCTTCTCCCACATCGATCACTACGATCCTGCGGATCACTCCTACCTGTGGAGCCGCCAGTCCCACGCCGTTCGCCTGGTACATGGTGTCCAGCATATCTTCGATCAGCTGCTTTGTATGAGGGGTCACTTCCTTTACCGGTCTGCATACCTTTTTCAACACCTCGTCACCCATGATCCTTATTTCTCTTGTTGCCATTTTTCTTCCTCCTTAAAAACCGTTCATTGGATTAAAATCAAACTGAACCGACGCTTTTTCAAATTCTTTTTTATCTTTTAAGAATAACTCCAGCCGGTCCTTTATTTCCACCAGACATTCATATTCCGGATCTTTCACATAGATAACTCTTTTGTATATATCATTGATCCTGGCCACCGTCGGGCTGGCGGGTCCGATGACCTGCATCTGCCGGGCCTTCTTTTCATCTATAACAGCTTTCAGCCGCCCTGCAAGTCCTTCGGCCAGTTCTTCCTCACCTGAGGATATATGGATCACCAGCATATTCCATACCGGCGGATACCGAAGGAGCTTTCTGAAATTCATTTCCTGCTGGTAAAATCCCCGGTAATCCTGACGCCCGGCGGCCTGTATGCTGTAATGCTCCGGCTGATAGGTCTGGATCACCACTTCCCCCGGGCTTTTTCCTCTTCCCGCCCGGCCGGCGGCCTGAGTCAGCAGCTGGAACGTCCGTTCCGCGGCTCTGTAGTCATTCGCGTGAAGGGACAGATCCGCAGCCAGCACCCCTACCAGAGTCACATTGGGGAAATCATGTCCTTTTACGATCATCTGAGTGCCGATGAGAATATCCGCCTCCCCGTTTGCAAAAGCGGAAAGTATCTTTTCATATCCGTCTTTGCTGCGGGTCGTATCCAGATCCATACGCAGGATCCCCGCCTGGGGAAATTCCTGTTTCAGCCAGGCTTCGATCTTCTGGGTCCCCGCCTTAAACGTACCGATCAGTCTGGAGCCGCATTCCGGACACTGTTTCACTGCGGGCTGCTCATAACCGCAGTAGTGGCACACCATTCTGCCGTTGTTGTGAAGACTCAGGGAAACGTCGCAGTGCGGGCATTTTATCACATGTCCGCAGGAACGGCAGGACACAAATCCCGCCACGCCTCTCCGATTAATAAAGAGCATGATCTGCTCCTTTTTTTCCAGCCTCTGGCACATCAGTTCCCGGAGCCTGTCGCTTAAGATCGTACGGTTTCCTTTTCTTAATTCTTCCCGCAGATCTTCGATATATACCTTTGCCATATTCCGTCCGGCCACCCGTCTGGGCATCTCGTAGAGATGATATTTCCCCTCCAGCGCGTTTTTAAAGCTTTCCACAGAGGGCGTGGCCGATCCCAGCACTACCTGGGCGTTTTCCTGTCTGGCCCGTTCTATTGCCGTCTCTCTGGCATGATAACGGGGAACCGTTTCGCTTTTATAAGTTCCCTCATGCTCCTCATCTATAATAATATACCCCAGATCCGGGAAAGGGGTAAACAGCGCGGACCGGGGGCCGATCATCACATCCAGCTCGCCGTTTTTTGCTCTTTCATACTGGTCAAAGCGTTCTCCCGGAGACATTCTGGAGTTCAGGATGGACACCCGGTCCCCAAAGCGGTTGTAAAACCGCATAACGGTCTGAAAAGTCAGGGCGATCTCCGGGATCAGCACTATGGCCTGTTTTCCTTTTTTCACAGTATCCCCGATCAGCTCCATATATATTTCCGTCTTTCCGCTTCCGGTCACGCCGTAGATAAGAGAAGGACGCAGATCTCCGGCTTCCTGATTGCGGATGACAGCATCCGCGATCTTTTGCTGAATCTCATTCAGCCGGACGGTACTTTCCTGTTTTTTCAGCCTTCCCAGAGGATTGCGGTAAGTCCGGTACCTGTCTACCCGCAGGATTCCTCCTTCCGCCATGGCGCGAATCACTGCCGCCGTTACATTCAGTTTGCCGGTCACCGCTTCATAGGGAAGTTCCCGGTCCCGTATCAGCGCTTCCAGCAGTCTGGCTCTGGCTGTCCGGTGTTTGCGCACCAGCTCCTCCAGGAGCTTTTCCGCCTCTTCCTGCTCCAGTGTAAGCACCACCAGCCGTTTTTCTTTTTCATTTTCTTTCTTTTTTAAAGGCAGTACGGTCTTCAGCGCCTGGTTCATAGTGCCGCCGTAATTTTTCCGGATCCATGCCGCAAGGGAGATCATCTTCGCCTGGACCGCCAGATTGTCCCGGGCGATCCCGGAAATGGATTTGATCCTGGAAACGTCGCAGTGGGCTTCTCTGCCAAGTTCCACCACATACCCTCTGCGCAGCCGGTTTCCCTTCCCGAAAGGAATCTCTACGCAGGTTCCGATTTCCACACTGTCTCTTAATTCTTCCGGCACCCGGTACTGAAAAGTCCTGTCTACCTTTTCATGGGAAATATCTATAATAATTTCGGCATAATATGCCATTGGACTGTTTCACCGCCTGTCATTTCGTTCTTGCTTATTGTTCTGATTATCTTGACTATTATAAGGGATAATCCCATTACTGTCAAAGAGACTGGAAAATTCCCGGTAAAATTTATGACTGAAAATCCCGGACAGCCTTTTCCTTTGACTGAAAAAACAGAGAAGCCCTATTTTCAGGACTTCTCTGTTTCTTATTACATCCGATTTCAAAGATTTTATTTTTATTCGCTCTTTCTCTTATCGATCATATCTACCGCTACTACCGCGATCAGTACGATACCAATAACGATTTTCTGTGCGGAAGACTGTACGCCCATAATATCCAGTCCGGTGGTGATTACGCAGATAACAAAGGCTCCTACTACAGTCTTTCCGATCTTTCCTTCCCCGCCTGAAAGGCTGGTGCCGCCAATGGCCGCCGCCGCGATAGCCATAATGTTATAGCCCCCGTCTGAGATATTCGGGCTTCCGGTTCCCAGTCTGGATGCCAGTACCAGGCCTGCCAGCGCGGAAGCCAGTCCGCTCATGGTAAAGATCAGGATTGTGTACCAGTCTACGTTTACTCCGGAAAGTCTGGCTGTTTTTTCATTGCTTCCGATAGCATATGTATAACGTCCCATTTTTGTATTCCGCATAATGTACAGACAGATTACAAAAAAGATAATCGCGATGATAAACTGGGAAGGCAGTATGCCCACAGTTTTCTGACCCCAGAAAGCAAACGGCACTTTTGATCCAGCGGAACTGATCCCGATAGAAGTTTCATGGGTGATCACCAAGGCGATGCCTGCCGCCGCATACATCATGCCCGCCGTCATGATAAAGAACGGCACTTTCAGTTTTGCGATACATACTCCGTTGATGAATCCGCAGGCGGTTCCGATGATAATGGATATTACAGAAGCCGGGATCACTCCCATGCCTCCCTGGATCAGAAGGGCTGCTGAACATCCCACCAGCGCCGCGATAGACGCAATGGACAGATCAATACGCCCACTGATCATGACAAATGTCATGCCGCACCCGAACAAGATATAAACTGCTGCCGACCGGAGCACGTTTGTCAGGTTGCCCACTGTGAAAAATCCGTCCCCGGCAATTGCAAAGAATACAATCAGGGCAACCAGTATAATATACGTTCCGTACTTATTATAAAAGATTCTTCCTTTTGATGCTGTCATAGTTCCTCCTTGTAATGCCCTAAATATTCAGCATTAACTTCAACATTTTTTCTTTCAGATTTTCTTCTGTATCTTCAAATTCTCCTACTTTGTGGCCATCCCTCATAACTATGATCCTGTCGCAAAGTCCGATCAATTCATCCTCTTCTGATGAAATTACGATCACACCGATATGATTTTTTACCAGTCTCTGGATGATCTGGTAGAAATCAGCTCTGGCGCCTACATCTACCCCTCTGGTAGGCTCATCCAGCAAAAGCAGCTTCGGCTGGGACATGATCCATTTTCCCAGACATACCTTCTGCTGATTGCCTCCGCTTAAGTCGGTAATACACTGATCCATGCCGGTAGTCTTGATCTTCAGCTGCTGGATCATTGCCTGCACTTCTTCTTTTTCCTGTCCCTGTCGGATATGGAAATTTTTGCCCAGTCTGTGCATATTGGCGATCCCCATATTTTCTTTAATGGAGCGCACAGCCAGGATTCCTTCCCCTTTCCGGTCCTCGCTGACATAGCCGATGCCTTTCTTTACCGCGTCCACAGGGCTTTTGATATGCAGCTTTTCTCCCCGGTAAAAAAATTCTCCCTGATCCGGTTTGTAGCAGCCGAAGATGGTCTTTGCGATTTCAGTTCTTCCTGCTCCGGCCAGTCCCGCGAAACCGAGGATCTCTCCGTCTCTTAACTGAAAGCTTACGTTCTCGTACAGACCTTTTACCGTTACATCTTTCGCCTCAAAGATAACATCTCCTATATGATGGACTTTTTCCGGGAACTGGTTTGTGTCATCGGATCCTACGATTCCCGAAAGCAGTCTCTGATTGTCTACGTTTTTGATATCGTCAGTAAATACGTTTCTGCCGTCCCGAAGGAGGGTAATCCTGTCACAGATCTGGTACACTTCCGACATACGATGGGTAATATATACCATACCCACGCCTTTTTTCTTCAGTCGTCTGATCAGATCAAACAGACTGTCCGTCTCCTGCATAGTCAAAGAAGAGGTGGGCTCGTCAAATATGATAATATCGGAATTCAGATTCAGCGCGCGGGTGATCTCTATCATCTGCTGCATTGCCACCGGCAGATTGCCTGCCCGTTCATCCAGATCCAGATCGATCCCCACCTCGGCCATGACTTCTTTCGCTCTTTTTCTCATGGTTTTCCAGTCATACCCGCTTTTTTTCGTGATTTCATTGGCAATAAAAATATTTTCCAGCACACTCAGATGAGGCAGGATGTTCAGCTCCTGAAACACCATTGCCACGCCGTCCTTCTGAGCGTCCGCTACACTGGCTTTAATGGGAGTCACATTTCCGTTGTGGATGATACTGCCCTGATCCGGCATATAGACCCCTGCCAGCACTTTCATTAATGTAGATTTTCCTGCGCCGTTGGCTCCCATCAGTGCATGGACCTCTCCTGAGCGCAGGTCAAAGGATACATCGTCCAGCGCTTTGGAGCCGCCAAAGGCCTTGCTGATATGCTCCATACGTAAAATTTCTTTACTCATACAACACTCTGCCTTTCTTTTAAAAGTGCCGCAAATTTCAAAGTTCCAATGTTCAGCTCTACGACTCTGAAAATTTGCAGCACTCATGTTTTCCTTATTCGGCTTTGGCATCTCCTGATGAAGATAATCCTTCGCCCATTTCAATGAAGTTTCTCATGTAATCAGAGATTTCTCCTACAGCAGTACCCATTTTCCACTGGGATAATTCTTCTCCATGAGGCAGATAGTCGTCAATGTTTTCGGATGTAATAACTGTATCCGGAGTCATTGTGGTTTCCGGTACTTCTTCGTCATTGATCAGCGCCACTGCCTGCTCTACTGCGTAGTAACCCTGCAGGATAGACCAGTCGTACGCGGTTGCGTATAATTCACCGTTCTTAATGGATTCCAGAGCGATGACGTTTCCGTCAATGCCGGTAACGATAACGCCGTTGTCACCGCCTACTTCTTTGCCCTGCTCTTTCAGAGCTGTGATAGCTCCCATAGCCATCAGATCGTTGCAGCAGAATACCGCGTCTACATCACTGTGGGCCTGAAGGATATTTGCCATTTTAGTTGCAGCTGTATCCTGGTCATAGTTCGCGCTCTGGCTTTCCACTACGTTAACATCCGGGAATTCGGAAATGGCTTTTTCAATACCTGCTGTTCTTTCCTGGGAAGAACTTGCGGCATCCATACCACGCAGGATAACAACATTTCCTTTTCCGCCCATTTCCTCCAATACCTGATGGATCATTTCATATGCCATCTGTGTATGATCTACACCTATGTAGTTAGGCAGATATTCTTTTACATTATCGCCCCAGATATTGTCGATTTCCGTATCTACTGTTACAAATGGGATTCCCGCCGTATGAGCCGCTTCCACTGCTCCGCTCACGCCTTTGGAATCATTGGGCGTCAGGATCAGCGCGTCTACGCCCTTGGAGATCAGGTTTTCACATTTTGTGATCTGGCCCTCAATATCGGACTCTGTTGCTGTATTATCAATCTCTACATTTACGCCCAGGTCCTCTCCCGCAATAGCCGCCCCATAGGCGATGTCCTGGAAGTGAGCGTTTGTAGCTGTTTTTACTACGATTCCTACGGTCACATCGCTTTTGGCTCCCTTTTCCCCGCCGGCGCTGCTGTTGTTATTCTCGCTGTTTCCGCCGCCGCAGGCAGCCAGGCTGATTGCCATTACCCCAACTAAAGATAACGAAATTAACTTTGCAAGTCTTTTTTTCATATAAATCCTCCTCTTTCCTGCTCCTGTCGTATTTCATGTTTATGAACCCCTCAAAAGTTCACTTATCTGATATCTATACTTTATCATATCCGAATACCGCCAATCATTCGGGCTATTCATCTACCTATTCACTTTTTTGATTAGCGTATACACTATGTACATCCCTTTTTAGACCATCTGTATACCATGGTCTCCCGAGGCCTTTTTCCCGGTTCTCATATTGAATTTTACTGGTGATTATTATATGATTGTATAGAGTATGTTTTATATTTTTATAAATGATACGGCCCGTCTGAAAGGACTGTATCACAAAATCTTGACCACAGGAGGACAACCTATTTATGAGACATTTAATGAGCCCGCTGGATTTTTCAGTGGAGGAGCTTGATAAATTGCTGGAACTGGCAGTGGATATCGAAGCCCATCCGGACAAATACGCTCACGCATGTGAAGGGAAAAAGCTGGCTACGCTGTTTTACGAGCCAAGCACCCGCACCCGGCTCAGCTTTGAAGCCGCCATGCTGAATCTCGGCGGTCAGGTGCTGGGATTTGCCAGTTCAGACAGTTCCTCTGCCGCAAAAGGGGAAAGCGTTTCCGATACGATCCGCGTGATTTCCTGTTATGCGGATATCTGCGCTATGCGTCATCCCAAAGAAGGAGCGCCTCTTGTCGCATCCCAGAAATCCGGTATTCCGGTCATCAACGCCGGGGACGGCGGACACCAGCATCCTACCCAGACTCTTACGGATCTGCTGACCATCCGCAGACTGAAAGGACGCCTGGGCGATCTGACCATCGGACTTTGCGGCGACCTGAAATTCGGCAGGACCGTCCATTCTCTGATCCGGGCGCTGGTACGCTACAACAATGTGAAATTTATCCTGATTTCTCCGGAAGAACTGCGTGTGCCAAGCTATATCCGCGAGGATGTGCTGGAAAAGGGAAATATTGAATACAAAGAAGTGGAACGTCTGGAAGACGCCCTTCCGTTCCTGGATATTCTCTATATGACCAGAGTCCAGAAGGAGCGTTTCTTCAATGAGGAAGACTATATCCGCATGAAAGATTTTTATATTCTGAACAAAGCGAAAATGGCCCTTGCTCCCCAGGACATGCTGGTGCTCCATCCCCTTCCCAGAGTCAATGAGATTTCCACGGAAGTGGATGAGGACCCGAGAGCTGTTTATTTCAAACAGGCCCAGTACGGCGTATATGTCCGTATGGCCCTGATTCTTACTTTGCTGGAGGTAAATGTATAATGTTAAATGTAGGCGCGATCAAAGAAGGGTTTGTACTGGATCATATTAAAGCTGGCATGAGTATGTCCATCTATCATTATCTGAACCTGGACAAACTGGACTGCTGCGTAGCTATCATTAAAAATGCCCGCAGCAATAAGATGGGAAAAAAAGATATTGTCAAAGTGGAATGCGATATTGATACCCTGGATCTGGATATCTTGGGATTCATTGATCACAATATTACCGTAAATATTATCAAAGATGAGCGTATTGTGGAAAAACGCCAGCTTCAGCTTCCAAAAGAGATTCACAATGTAATCCGATGTAAAAATCCCCGGTGCATTACTTCCATCGAGCAGGAACTGGAACAGATCTTTTATCTTACAGATCCGGAAAAGGAAATTTACCGCTGCAAATACTGCGAAGAAAAATATTCCAGAAAATAGGATGGTTCCAAAAATCTGGAATTTCCCGGAAACGAAAAAGAGACTTTTCCTACAGGATTCTGGCTTTATAAGCCAGGATCCGGCGGGATAGTCTCTTTTTTACGGTTATTCGTAGATTTTTCTTGCTTTTAACCGCAGTTTTTTTAATGGTTCTACGGTTGTTTTAGGTTTTTCTTGTTTTTAACCGCAGTCTTTTTGATATTTCTGCGGTTATTTCCAGATTTTCTTTGTTTTTAACCGCAGCCTTTATGATATTTCTGCGGTTATTTCCAGATTTTCTTTGTTTCTAACCGCAGTCTTTTTGATATTTCTGCGGTTATTTCCAGATTTTTCTTGTTTCTAACCGCAGTCTTTTTGATATTTCTGCGGTTATTTTCAGATTTTCTTTGTTTCTAACCGCAGCCTTTATGATATTTCTGCGGTTATTTCCAGATTTTTCTTGCTTTTAACCGCAGTCTTTATGATATTTCTGCGGTTATTTCCAGATTTTCTTTGTTTTTAACCGCAGCCTTTATGATATTTCTGCGGTTGTTTCCAGATTTTTCTTGCTTTTAACCGCAGTTCCACACTTTCTGGCAATCCAAAATCCAAATTTCCTCCATCTGTATTTACCCTGTTGATTATTTCACAAAGGAATCGATTGCTTTATTCAATTCTGTCAGTTTTTCCATATCCCCTTCTTCCACAGCTTCCACAATGCAGCTGGAAATGTGATCTTTCAATATGACTTTTCCGGTATTGTTAATGGCTGCCTTTACCGCGGCAAGCTGGATCAGCACTTCTGTGCAGTCTCTGCCGTCTTCCACCATCCGTTTCACCGCTTCCAGATGACCTACCGCCCGCGACAGACGGTTCAGTACGTTTTTCGTCTGCTGATGAGGATGATGGTGTCCGTGGGAGCCTTCATGGGAATGTCCGGGGTGGTAAATATGTTCCATACTATGTCCTTTCCGGGATCCTGCTTTTGCAGATCCGCCCTTCCTTTTCCTTGGGGGGCTAAAATTTCCGCAGGCCGATGGATCCGTCGTCTATGGTGTTTTCAATCTTTTTGATCACAATATAATAGCCATTTCCGGGGCGGATCTCCACAAATACCCGGTCCCCGGCTTTATGTCCCAGGATTGCCTTGCCAATTGGAGACTCTGTACTGATGAGACCTTTCAGGGAATTGCCTCTGACCGTTGTTACCAGTGTAAAGGTTTCCGTTTCATCATCGTCTTCAAAATATACTTCTACCGTATTGTTGATTCCTACCTCATCGCTTTTGGAATCATCAGATACGATCACTGCTGTCTTGATCATGCGTTCCAGATAACGGATCCGGCTTTCATTCTGATTTTTATCCTTTTTGGCCGCATGATATTCAAAGTTTTCACTGAGATCCCCATGGGCTCTTGCTTCCTTTACCGCTTCCAGAGCTTCCTTTCTCACTACCAGCTTCCGGTATTCGATTTCTTTTTCCATCCGTTCAATGTCTTTTCTGGTCAGTTCGTCATGCACTGCAGCTCACTCCCTTCTATCCATTAGTATTTAGTATAGCAGAATTTTTCCCATGAGAAAAGCAGGTATTTCAAACCGTAATGGTTCAAAATACCTGCTTCATCTTTTCTTTTACCTGATCCCGTCCTACTCGGCGTTTTTATAAACTCTGTAGGAGAAGGGAAGCTCAGAACTCTGGTAATTTGGATTTCTGGAAGCAATCAATTCAAATGTTACCTTCTGTGTATCTCCATTATATTCGGTGAGAATCGGCGTTGTAACATTTGCCGGATACATCAGGGCATTTAATCCCCATCCGATCACCTGAGAATCATTGGCCTGGATGTCATAGCTGCCGCAGTGGGTGCACCAGTGCTCTACGCTGTTCTTCACTATCGTGTAATCGTTGAAAGCTCCGTCCAGATCTTTTCCGTTTACCGCGCTGAAATCCTTGATCTTCTTCGCAGATTCATCCAGAGTAAATGTCAGCACTCTTGTAGGATGTTCCGCTTTCGGGTTCAGTACCGTATGGTTGTCATATACCGTTACAACACTATCATTGTCATAAATGTCTTTATTTGCATACTGAGCGTAATGCTGACCGATAAACTGCTGGTCTTCGGTAATGCCGAACTGGTCTGCTTTTCCGCCCAGGATCCAGATGATCGCGCCTGTTTCTCTGTCAATCTTGTATACCGCATACTGATTTCTCATGGAAACGATCAGGTTGTTATCCTTAGGATCAACCGCTACGCTGTTTACATGCACATAATCCATAAAACCTGCGGACCAGATATTCAGCGTTACCGGCTCTCCCGCTCCCTGAATCTGTACATCAGAAGGCTGTCCGGTTGTCTTTGCGTAATCAAATTCTTCCTGAGCAGTCTCATACAGCTGGGGATAATCGGTTGTCTGATACTCATGGATCACTTTTCCATCCTGCACTTCCTGGATAATGCCCGCATGTACATAGGCTCCGCCGTCCTTGTTTTTCTCAATGTCTTCCGGCAGATTATCTACAAATACGCCTGTGTAACTGAGAGAAATCCAATGGTCTCTGCCAAGGAGCTGGAATTCGTGCTGATCCAGATAGCCTTCTCCATGAGTATGATTCTCATCGGTATTCGGCATCAGCGTCACATAATCGATTTCTTTGTAGTTTTCGTCCATGATCACATATTCGCCGCTGCTGTAACCGCCCTGAGAATTTCTCATATCGCTTCTCAGTTCCACAAAATAGGTATAATACCTGTTTCCATCTTCCGGCGCGTCTACTGCTTTAAAGTTTTCCGCCATTAATCCTTCAAAAGGAGCTTCTTTTTCCGGTTTGTAATTTTCATCTATGCAGCCAAGATTACGATAATAGATAATCTCTTCATCTGTATTTACACGGAAGAAAAATTTATCTACCGCAAATGAGTATACTCCATCTTCCGCCGGCCCTGCGGATCTTGTCTCCAGCTGAGGCATCATATCATTGCCCACATGGATATTGTAAGAAGTATCTCCTACTGTTACAACAAGCACTTCTTCCTTATCAGAATTGACGGCGATCGGTTCCAGATCCGCCTGATATGCTTTGGCTTCTTCTGAATATGGTACATCTTCTTCTGTGCCATCGGCATTTTTGTCGGTAACTGTCACCTTTTCCTCAGAATTTACTGCAATATTCAGCTTGGAATCCGCCACAAAAGCGTTCAGATAATAATCTGTAGTATTTCCTTCCTCCTGGGATCCGGAAAGGGTCACTCCGGTAGCCCCGTTTGCGTCAGATACGGAAATAATATCCGAAGCATTTTTCTGAGGTGTCGTAAATTCTGTGGATTTGTATGTGTCCGGGATTTCGTATTCAAAATCCGGATTGGCATAATCAATCTCCATTGCGGAAACCACATCTTTGCTTTCCGGCTCCTTTTCTGATGCCGGCGCCGCGCCTTTCTGGTTTCCGCAGCCGCCCAGCGCGAAAACCGCTGCCAGTGACAAAGCCGTCACTGCCCCATAAACCTTTTTCATCGTATATCCTCCTTATGCTTTTTGCGACTACCCGGTATTTCAGGCTGAAACACCCGTTTCCGTTTTCTCATCTGGTGAGCTTTTGGTAATCACGTTAGAGCAAGTGTATCACAGATATACGATTTTGGATAATATCCGTTATTTATCCTGCTATAATCACAGGTTATCATCCTTCAGGGCGTCCATTACCGCCTGGGCCGCGGCGTTTTCTTTCTTCCAGGCGCCGATCACTTTCTGCCGGGCCACTCCCCCGGGCAGGGGAATCGCTCTCAGACGATTCCTTTCTTTCACTACATTTTCATCCAGAAAGGCAAATCCCTTTCCCATTTCCAGATAAGTGATCAGCGTCATCATATCTTTCATAGGCTTAACCGTTACAGGATCCAGGCCCAGTTCCCCGGCGAACTTCAGCTGCTGATGATAGCCCCCGGGACTGACAGCCGGGTCCATAAGGAGCAGGGCCATATTTTTAAAATCATCTATGGTTTTGCGTTTTCCGTCTTCCAGTATCTCAGAATAGATCAGACCGCCTCTGCGGGCTATGATATCCCTGCTGCAGTAAGCATACAGGGAATCTTTTTCAAAGCCCATGGTAAATATAATATCCACCTTGTCTTCTGCCAGTTTTTTGCGGATTTCCTGAAAAGTTCCTCTTTCCAGTTCCAGAGAAATCTCTTTATCTGAACCTTTTATCTTTTCCAGTATATCCGGCAGAAAATCATCTACAATGATGCCGTCAAAACATCCGATTCGGATCTGTTTTTTCTCCATGGACCCGATCTTTCTGGCTCTGTCTTTTGCCTCTTCCAGATCATTCATGATTTTTTTCAGATCTTCCTGAAAAACCTTCCCCGCTTCTGTTAGACACACCCTTTTATTATTGCGCAGCAGCAGTTTCGTTCCCAGCTCCTGCTCCAGCAGGGAGATCTGCTTGCTCAGCGCCGGCTGGGATACGTACAGCATCTTTGCAGCCAAGGTAAAGCTCTGCTGTTCGGCAACAGTCAGAAAATATTCCGCCTGAGATAAATTCATATCTCTTCCCCCAATGCACAAATTTTTATAAACTTAGAACTGAACGCCCATTTCTCTCAGCTCTTCTTTTACTTCTTCGTACATTTTCTGCCATTCCGGTACAGGTTCAATGGTTTCCATATTATAAGCTTCATCAAAACGGGCGCCTTTGTTTTTATCCTCCATTTTGAATACATGCTCATATTTGTCCAGGAGTTTCAGCACGATCTCATTTGCCTGGCTTCTGGTCATCTTCTGGCGGGCAACCGCTTTTCCTACTTCGCCCATCAGACGGACTTCCAGTCCTGTTCCGTTAGGTTCGTTGCCGTTTGCAGCGCCAAGTCCTTCCAGATGACCGCCGCATACAGTT
>CAKNLF010000002.1 GCA_930989305.1 uncultured Roseburia sp.
ACCGATCTTTACCGTAGTGTCAGGTTTTCGTTTGCCCAAGAGGCACACGGTTTCTATGTGACCGGTAAACGGAAACATATCCACAGGACACGCTTCTGTCATCCGATATCCCCGTTTTGTCAGATACTTCAGATCTCTGGCCTGGGTTTCCGGATTACAGGAAATATATACAATACGTTCCGGCGCCAGTCTCACTGCCGCTTCCATAAATTTTTCCGTGCTGCCGCTCCTGGGCGGATCCATAAATACCACATCCGCCTTTTCCCGGCGGGCCGCCATCCCTGCCATAAATTCTCCTGCGTCTCCCTGATAAAAACGGATATTGCCGATCCCGTTTTGCTTTGCGTTGCGGACAGCATCTCTGACCGCGTCTTTGTTCAGTTCTACGCCAATAACGCTGCCTGCGGATCCTGCCGCCGTCATTCCGATGGTCCCGATCCCGCAATATGCGTCAATAACTTTTTCCTTTCCGGTTAGGCCCGCGTATTCAATGGCCTTGCGATACAGCTTTTCCGTCTGTACGGGATTCACCTGATAAAAAGAACCGGGGGATATCCGGTAAGTGCATCCGCACAGTTTGTCTTCAATATATCCCTTTCCGTAAATCACAATGCTGCGTTCTCCCAGCACCATGCTTGTCTTCTTATTATTGACATTGATGATCACCGTTGTGATCTCCGGATGAAGTTTTCTAAGGGCTTTTACAAAATTATTTTTTGAAGGCAGGATCGGTGATCCGAGTACCAGCACAACCATGATCTGACCGGTAGCAAAACCTCTGCGAATCAGTACATGACGCAGCAGTCCGTATCCTGTATCTTCATCGTATGTTTTGATTTTAAAGGATCTTAACAGTCCTCTGATATCGTTGATGATCTGATCGGATTTTTGGTCTTCTATGAGACATTCCGTTACCGGAACGATTCTGTGAGTGCCCTCCTGATATACGCCGGAAACTATGGTGCCGTCTTTCTTTCTGCCGAATACCGCATGTACTTTATTCCGATAATAGTACGGATTTTCCATAGGGATCACCGGTTTCACTTTTCCAAATGGCGCCAGCAGTTTTTTTACCTGTTCCTGTTTTATCTTCAATTGTTTTTCATATGCTACGCCCTGGTACTGGCACCCTCCGCATTTTTTTGCCACCTGGCATTTCTTCTGTTCCATATGACCTTCCTCGAATTCTATATTCTATAAATAAACAGCAGCTGTAACGCTGCTTTTTCATACTTTTCAATTTTTAATCTGTCCGATAATAATGTTCCGCCATTGGTCTGAAATGCTGAAATGCATCCTGATTTTCCGGCCGTATTGTCAGGCTCGCGTATTGATCCCGATAATACTGATCCGCCAGAGATTCCAGGATTACCTGTTCATCCACCTCAGGATCCGATAACAGGTCATTGATCGTCTGATTTACCGTTGTATACCATAATCCTTTCTTTGACGCAATCTCAATCCCCTCTCTTAAACAGTCCTCTTTTGAAAATACATAAATCATCGGCTCTGTTGTCCAGCTGCACAGGCCCAGATATTCAGCCGCGGACACCAGACAGAGGACATATTCCGTCCCTTCCAGCGCCTTCCGAAAATACTGGGACTTATATGCGCTTGCCTCTAAAGCGGAAAAATCTTCTATAATCTGCGGCTTCATATCCAGTTCTCCTTTTATCAGTTCACAAATCCACTGTTTTACAAGTTCCATTTTACCAGATCAGTCTTTTGGCAGCTGACGAAGTTTCCATATACAGCCCAGAATGACCACCAGCGCCGCTCCGCACCAGGCCAGAGGTTCCGCAAAATAAATCACTGCCGTTCCCCAGATCTTTGTCAGCAGCACCGCCGCCGACGCCCGCATAAAAAATTCCACGATCCCGGAAATCACAGGACAGACCGCATTGCCAAGTCCCTGTATGGTGCTCCTGCATCCGTGAAGCAGATACAGGGCGCACAGCATAAAACTCATAGTCGCCAGATACCGGTAGGCGATCCTCAGCACGATTGGAGCGTCTCCGTCAGAAGCGGATATAAATAACTGCAGAATGTGCTCTCCTCCCAGCAGCATAATCGCGGACACGATCACAGAAAGCAGCACCACGATCAGGATCACGCTTTTCATACCTTTTCGAATCCTGCCATACAGCCCGGCCCCATAGTTCTGTGCCATGTAGGTAGTAGTGGCATAGCCAAAAGAAAGAGCCGAACTTTCCATCAATCCCACCAGCTTATTGGCCGCTGTAAATCCTGCCACGAAAAGAAATCCCTGGCTGTTGATCGTTGACTGGAGCACCATACCGCCCACTACAATTATCACATGCTGAAGGGCCAGGGGAATTCCCATACTGCAAAGTTCCTTTATCATCACAGGATCCGTTTTCCAGTCCCCGGGCTGCATTTGCAGCAGCTCCAGTTTTTTTACTACAACGAAGCAGTAAAGAAATGCGGCCAGCTGTGCCAGCAGTGTGGCGGCCGCCGCTCCCACGATCCCCCAGTGAAATCCCATAACAAAAAGCAGGTCCAGCGCAATGTTGAGTCCCCCTGCAATCCCTACCGCTATCAACGGAGTCTTTCCGTCTCCAAAGGCCCGGAGTATAGCCGCCGCCATATTATAGGCCATGACGATCAGCGTTCCTGAAAACATTGTAAACAGATAGGACTGTGCTCCCCCGAAAATATCTTCCGGCGTTTTTAACGCTGTCAGCACCGGATGGATGATCAGAAGTCCCACAACAGTCAGGATAATACCGATCAGCAGACAAAGCAGCACCGACATGGAAACAGATTTTCGGATACGGTCCCGGTTTCCTTCTCCAAAATGATGGGCGATCCTTGTAGCAAATCCCTGGGTCAGCGCCTGCACTACCCAAAGGATCAGCCAGTATGTCCAGTCCGCCGCGCCCACTGCCGCAAGGGCTTTGATTCCCACCCCCTGTCCTACAATGATCGCGTCTACGATCATATAAAACTGCTGTCCCAGATTTCCCAGCACAAGAGGCACAGTAAAGGCCAGCAGCAGTTTTGCCGGGCTTCCCTGAGTCATATCTTTGATCCTGCTCATTTTATCTCCCCATTCGTACGTAAATTTTGATACACATTACTGCTATCTTATACGGAAAGTCCCGTCAGTGCAATAGACCAGGGGATAAATGTTACGCAAAATCCGCTGTTTATTTTTTCAGTTTCTTTTTTATTTTCCGGGCAGGGGCCGTTATACATCTTCCCAGTTTGTAGGATGTGGAATGTTCCATTCTGGATTTTTGCTTTTCCAGTTCTTTTATCCTTTCTCCCCGCTCAGATTTTTCTTTATAGGTAATCTGCAGTTTCCTGTTTAATTCAGACTTTTCTCTGCATGCCCGCCGGAATTTTTCATTTAGCTCCGATTTTTCCCTGTAAGCCTGCTGTAATTTCCTGTTCAGTTCTGATTTTTCCCCACAAGTGCGCTGCAGCTTCGCATTTAATTCGGCCTTTTCCTTATATACGCCTTTTAATTTCTCATTCAGATTTTTCTGTTTTGTATCTTCCACCTGCATGAGCAGCGATAAGACCAGCAGTTCCCACTGCTGGGCCGGCATGGAATAATAAATGGATTCTTCGCCGTTTTTCTTTACCAGCTGGTTGTAATACGTTCTGAAATTATTAAAATACCCCTTCAGCTGAGACGACATAGCGTAATATACCGGTTCATTTTCTTTATATTTTACAAATTCTTTCAGAACTTCCTGCATGATCGCTGTCAGCGCCTCCACTTTTTCCAGACTGTTATCTTTTGTCATGGTGGATCCGCAGCGCACCCTTCTTTTGAACAGCGAACGCCCCAGACACATCACCCGGTCCGCCTGAAGCAGAGACTGAAAGGTATACAGATTATCCTCCAGCGCATGGAGCTGCGGGAACCGGATATGCTTCTCATTCAAATATTCTCTGCGCACCAGCTGCAGACAGGGGGACACGATCAGAACGATCCTTTCCCGGCTGCGGAATTTTACGTAAATTTCCTCCCCTGTGTATACAGCCGGATAGGCCTCTCTTCTTTTATAAAGCCATTTGTAATTTGGGAACTGTTCTTCCAGCTCAGCGGATTCATAAAATGCCGTTCCTTCAAAATACAACAGATCCAGCCTGTTTTCCTCCGCATACTGATAAATAATCTCAAAACAATTTTCTTCCAGCAGATCATCACTGTCCATATAGTAAATATACTTTCCCTGTGCAGCTTCAATTCCCCGGTTTCTCTGATATCCCTGTCCGTGGTTGGTATCTGAGATCACTCTTATCCTGGAATCCGACGCTGCGAATTTCTTCAGAATTTCCGGCGTGCTGTCTGTAGAGCCGTCATCCACGCAGATAATTTCAAAATCCTGAAATGTCTGGGCCAAAACAGACTCCATTGTCTCTTCCAGATATTTTTCCGCATTATAACAGGGCATGACCACAGATATCCCGTATGGATACGGATCTTTGGGCGGCTCTGCCAGTTCATGGGGAACAGGCGCTTTCAAATAAGCATGGAGCCATTGTGCCCCGCAGGCTTTGTCCGGATTGTTCCACGGCCCGTCTTCCCTGGAATAGTGCAGGATCAAGGCGTCCTCATAAAGTTCTTTTTTATTTTCATAAGCTGTTTTATATCTTTCATTGACCTTTTGGATCTGCCATTTCCCGTTATTCCGGTCCAGATCTTCCGGCATAAAATTGTATCGTACAGAAAACTTCTGCACTCTGCCCTCAAAAACATTCCGCCATATTTTTTGTCCCGGATCACCATCCGTTTCCTCAGCTTTTTTCAGTTTATCAAAAATCTGTTCTTTCTCCATTTTCTGAAGATCAAACA
Source organism: uncultured Roseburia sp. (assembly GCA_930989305.1). Lineage (GTDB taxonomy): Bacteria > Bacillota > Clostridia > Lachnospirales > Lachnospiraceae > Brotonthovivens > Brotonthovivens avistercoris. The sequence goes on from CAKNLF010000002.1 coordinate 4,832, forward strand.
GCAATACCCCTGTATTAAAATGCGGCCGTCCATCCTGTTGGTCTTTCTCATATAATACACAGCAGTCCTCCACAGCCCCGCAGAAATTTTCTCCCAGGTCCTGATCGTAAAGTCCCCGAAGACTGTCTCTTATGATCAGACCGCTGTCCAAATAAAGCAGTCGATCTGTAAACCCCAGAATCTTTCCTGCGCTATATACCGCATTTTCCCAGTCTGGAGCTTTTGTCAGCACACGATTCCCTGCATTTTCTTCATGCAGTTTCTCCCCTGAAGAATTCGATTTTAAGATATGTATCACAATCCCGTCTCCGGCAAGACATTCCAGCCATTTTTCATGCTCCTCTGTAACACCTGAGGTAAACAGAAAAATATTATAATGATCCTTTTGATCCCTGCTGTCCTTTAAAGACTGAATCGCCGCGCAAGCCGGTATTGTATCATAGTCACTCAGCGCCATACAGATATGCATGATCTGATCCATTTATTACCACACTCCTGTCTGCAATCTGCTCTATAGCATTGATCATATTTCATTCAGCAGTCTGAAAAAATTCAGACTCTCAGATCCGCTTTTGATGCGTTGCATCGTCATAGACCGGATCTCTTATCTGACTATTTTACCGGCAAATGCCGTGGCTTTCAATTTAAAATCTTGTAAAGTCAGCTGTATCTGTTCCTGCAAATTCTTTTTACCATAACAAAACAGATCATCCGTCTTTTAGATTAATAACATTTTTTGCAGGCAGTATATCCCCTGCTTTTCGCTTCCGATATAGTTACTTGTGTAGGATTATCCATACCGCTGCAGCTTGGATTTGAATGATACTTACTTCCGGACTCCGGTATCCATACCATCTGCTCTTTCGGCTCATCTGATTCTGTTTTACGTTCCGTTGCCTGAGCGCCTTGGCTTTCCGGTGTCTCTACATAATACCCAATTTCTGCTAAAGCGTCTGCTATCTGTTTAAGATTGGATATAACATGATCATCATCTGTGGTTTCAACATTCCTATATACATATTTGACCGCTTGATAAGTATCCATACCTAAATTTGCATAAATATTATCGCTCCCGTTTTTTGCATATGCAGATTCCAAATAATATCCATAATACATTGTCTTTTCCATAGTATCATTATCTGTAAAATAATCCGGATAGTTTTCATATATGAAGTTTATCGCTTCATCACGCTTTTCCTCAGACGCTGATTCATTTGCACTTTTCTTAGCTTCAGAGGCTATCTGAGCAACCATTTCATTTGTATTAGGTTCTATACTTTCCTCAGCTTCTTTTTTGTTTTCGGAATCCTCATCTTGCTGAGCAGCTTCCGGTTTGGCATCTTCCTTTTGATCAACGCTTTCTTTCGTTTCATCCATAAACAATTGTTGTTCTACAATCTGGTTTGATGTTTTGTTCTGATTTGTCGTTGTATCTTGCGGAATAAAAATAACCAGCAATATAAAAATCACTATGGAAGCTATAGATAAAATTAGTCCTGTATAAAGTTTTCCCTTCTTTGCAACCCCGTGCTTTATTCCTTTCAAAGAAAAAATCACTCCGATTATTGCAAAAATGATTCCCACGACAACCCAGCATAAAGCAATGGCCAAAATACCCATAATAAGGCTTTTCTTTTCATAATTTTTCATCTTTTCTCTCCTGATTAAAAATCTCTTTTCTAGTTTGTCAGGCAATATGCAGAAGTCTCATTCTTCTGCATATCATACCTGCAAATTGCCTGTACATTTCCCATATGATTTTCTAACATCGTTCTATTTTTCTCAGCGATATGTGCCCCCATATCATTTCTCCTCACACACCTGAAAAATATAAAACTTCAAATAATATGAATCCCCGGCGCCCCAGAGGATAGGATGATCCGGCGCCTGAGTACGGAACTCCACCTGTCTCAGCCGCTTATGTACATTCTGAGCGGCCTGTCCGATCGTCTTTGTAAAAAGTTCCGGATCCATGAAATGAGAACAGGAACAGGTGGCCAGATAGCCCCCGTCCTTTACCAGCTTCATGGCACGCAGATTAATCTCCCGATATCCTTTTACCGCATTCTTTACAGACTTTCTGGACTTGGTAAAAGCCGGCGGATCCAGGATCACCACGTCAAATTTCTTTCCTTCCCCTTCCAGTCTTGGAAGAAGTTCAAAGACGTCCTCACATAAAAACTCCACCCGGTCCGACAGGCCGTTGAGAGCGGCGTTTTCCCGGGCCTGCTCACATCCCAGCGAAGAAGCGTCCACACCCAGTACCTTTTTAGCCCCGGCAATGCCTGCGTTTAAGGCAAAGGAGCCGGTATGAGTAAAACAGTCCAGCACTTCGGCGTCTTTACACAGCCGCTGGATAGCAAGACGGTTATATTTCTGATCCAGGAAAAATCCGGTTTTCTGTCCGTCTTTTACATCCACCATATATTTTACGCCATTTTCCACAATTTCCACTTTCGTATCAAATTCCGGTCCGATAAAGCCTTTGGTCCGCTCCATACCTTCCTGTTCCCGGACTTTGGCATCGCTTCTCTCATAAACACCCCGGACAGAAATGCCGTCCTGTGCCAGAATTTCTTTAAGCAGGCGGATCAACGTTTCTTTCATCCGGTCAATGCCCAGTGCCAGAGATTCCACCACCAGCACATCTGAAAATTTGTCGATGACAATGCCCGGCAGGAAATCCGCTTCTCCGAATACGATCCGGCAGCTGGATGTATCTACCGTCTTTTTCCGGTATGCCCAGGCATTTTCAAGGCGCATTTTCAGGAAATCTTCATCTATGATCTGATCTTTTCTTCTTGTCATCATACGAATGCGGATCCTGGAGTTTTGATTGATAAATCCTTTTCCCATGGGAAACCCGTCAAAATCATGTACGATCACAATATCTCCGTTTTCAAAATGTCCCGCTATGGTCGCGATCTCATTGTCAAAAATCCACATACCGCCGGATTTAACGGTTCTTCCTTCGCCTTTTTTCAATGTTACGATCGCCGAATTTTCTTTTTCTATCTGAATTTTTTCCAATCTTTTTCCTCTTTTCTTTTAATAGATGCCTTCTTTAAATACACAGAGCATTTCATTGGTCAGGGAAAAATCGTCGCTGACCACATCAAGCTCCTCTCTGGAGATCCATTTTGCCATAGCAAGCTCATCCTCTTCCAGGATGATCCTGCTGCTGCCGTCCAGCTCGCAGAAAAAGCCAAACAGCAGGCTTTCCGAATAGGGCCATGGCTGACATTTATAATAGCGCAGATTTTTCACATGCAGTCCGGTTTCCTCCATGACTTCTCTGTGCACAGTCTCTTCAATCGTCTCGCCGATCTCGGTAAATCCTGCTACCAGCGCATAACGTCCTCTGTTTTCTCCCTTGTATCTGGTCACCAGGATCTTGTCCTCGTGAAGGATCCCCACAATAACGCAGGGACAAATCTTAGGATATTCCATCTGTCCGCAGGAAGGACACCGCATCATCCGCTCCTGGCTGTCATGCTGCATCCGATGTCCGCATCTTCCGCAGAAATGATGCCTTTCATACCAGCCTGCCAGCTGTACTCCCACCATTCCCGCATAAACCAGATGCTTAGGGCCCGCGGTCCTCAGATCATGTATCCTGCGAAATCCGTATCCGGGCAGTTCCAGATCTCTGCACAGGAAAAAACGGGTGCTTCCTACAGAAAACAGATAGGTGAACGTCTTTCCCCGGCGCATCTGTTCCGTCAGCTGAGCATATGCCGGATAATCCGCGTCCGGACTGTCTTCCCGTACCAGAAGCTCTCTGTCCCGGACACAGATCAGATAATCTTCCCCACGGGGGCTGATATTTCTATATTCATTGTGATAAGTATATGGCTCTATATCCTGTATCATTTGTTATCTCCGTTCATTTTCCGGACTGTGTCTTTTGCCGTCTCCCGGTTTTTCATCTCTACTATCAGATCCGCCAGAGCGTCCATTTCCGCTTTGGGGGCCATATAGGTTTCCATGCCAAAGGCGTCTGCCGCGGCTTTTGTCTGCTTGCCGATGCACGCCGCTTTTACTTTTGTATAATCCAGTTCAGGCAGAGCTTTCACAAATCCTTTCACTGTAGAGGCGCTTGTAAATACGGCGCAATGAATCTTGCCCTGCTCAAATTCCTTTGCGGCGTCGATCAGCCGGGATTTTTCGTAGAGGGTGTCATAAGTAGCCAGATCTGTGATCTGCAGATCCGTTCTTGTCCCAAGAGCCTCTATGATCTCATGGCTGCCTATGGCGGCTCTGGGGATCAGCACTTTCGCCCCTTTCTCACAGACTTCGGCCAGTTTCTCTCCCAGGGACCTTCCGTCATAGACCTCCGGGATCAGATCCGGGATCAGTCCCCGTCTGCCCAGTTCTCTGGCAGTCCCGCTCCCCAAAGCCGCGATCTTTGCATTTCCCAGTCTGCGGATATCTGTTTTGTATTTTTTCATCAAGTCATCCAGAAAGATCCGCACACCGCTTGGACTGGTAAATACGATCCACTGATACTCCTCCAGGCGATCCAGAGCTTCTTTTATTTTATCGTCTTCTTTAACCGGAGCAATAGCAATAGCCGGAAGCTCCAGCACTTCTGCTCCCAGCCGACGCAGTTTGGCCGACATAGCGGACACCAGCTCTTTCGGCCGGGTGAGCAATACCTTATATCCGAACAAGGGCATATGTTCATACCATGCAAAACGGTCAGCCACCTCACAGACTCCTCCCACTACGATGATCGCCGGTGTCTGTATTCCTCTGCGGTCCGCTTCCGCCTTCAATGTGGACACTGTAGCCACAATCTTTTTCTGTCCCGCAGTCGTCCCCTGCTGCAGGATCGCCGCCGGCGTATCCGGATCCATTCCCGCATCCAGCAGACTGCTGCAGATATCTCCCAAAGCTGTCACACCCATGAGAAAAACAAGGGTGCCTTTTGTTTCCACCAGAGCCTTAAAATTAATATTGTACTGCTGTCCCGCTTTCTTATGTCCGGTAATGATATGTACCGAGGAGCAGTAATCTCTGTGAGTTACCGGGATTCCGTTATAAGCGGGAACCGCAATGGGGGATGTGACTCCGGGCACTACTTCAAAGGGGATTCGATGCTCCTGCAAAAGTTCCAGTTCCTCTCCGCCTCTGCCAAACAGGAAGGGGTCTCCCCCTTTCAGCCGTACAACCCGTTTCCCTTCCAGCGCTTTTTTCAGTAATATTTCATTAATCTGATCCTGAGGCACCAGGTGATGGCCCGCTCTTTTTCCTACATTGATCAGCTCCGCCTCTTTTGGCACCATGGACAGGACTCCGTCACCCACCAGGCTGTCATACACCACCACTTCCGCCTGTTCCAGTACTTTTTTCCCTTTCAGCGTAAACAGCCCCGGATCTCCCGGGCCTGCGCCTATCAGCCAGACTTTTCCGTTCATTCTCCTATCACACATCCTTCTGTCTCTTTTTTCAGGTCATCCGCCAGTTTTATTCCTATTTCTGACGCCAGTTTCCGGTCTCCGGTCACTGTTTTCTTTCTGTATATCTTTTTGCTTTCACTGTAATACAGACCGGTGAGGATCAGCTTCTCTCCCTGGATGCGTGCGTACGCCGCCACCGGAGATGTACAGCCTCCGTCCAGTCTTTTTACAAATCCCCGCTCCGCCAGCGCCGCGTCTTTGGCGTCTTCATCCTGATAGTCCGAAAGCCAGGAATAGTCTTCTCCGGCTCTGCCCTGGACCGCCAGGATTCCCTGGCCTGCGGCAGGCAGCATTTCCTCCACGGAAAAATACCGGGAGATCCTCTCTTCCAGCCCCAGCCGCTTCAGACCTGCAGCCGCCAGGATCGTGGCCGAGTACAGCCCTTCATCCAGCTTGCGCAGTCTTGTCTGGACATTTCCCCGGATACTTTCAAACTTCGCCTGGGGATACAGGCTCTGCAGCTGGAGGATACGTCTTAAGCTGGAGCATCCGATAGGCTTTGAAAAATCAATCTCCGTCTTTCCCTTAGGAAGCACCAGCACGTCTCTTGGATCTTCTCTTTTGGAATATGCCAGCACCGGCAGCTCCCGGGGCACTTCCATAGGCATGTCCTTCAGAGAATGTACAGATATGTCGCTCCTTTTTTCCATTAAGGCCATGTCCAGTTCCTTCACAAAAAGCCCTTTGCCGCCAATCTTGTCCAGGGTTCTGTCCAAAATCTTATCTCCTGTTGTTTTCATAGTCAGAATGGAAATGTCCCCCTCCGGGAACTTTTCCTTCAGATATTCCATGACCATTTCGCTCTGTATCACAGCAAGTCTGCTCTCCCTGCTGCCAATCCGAATTTTTTTCATCTTTTTACCTGCTTTTCTTTTATAATTCTGGGGATTTCAGACCTTTCTCGATCTGTATCCGGAGGGCTTTCGCCAGCTTATGGTCCGCGCCGCCTGCGTTGATGCCGATCACAGCCGGTCCCCTGCGGATCAGTCCCGGAAAATAAAAATCGCACTGTGTCCTGTCGGAAGCATTATTCACAACAGCGCCCGCTTCTTTTGCCTCTTTACACACCTGAGCGTTAAGTTTCCGATCATCCGATGCTGCCAATACCATCCAGCAGCCCTGACAGTCTCCTGTCTTATAGGCTCTGGTGCGCACCTGCAGACAGCCCTTTTTTGCCAGTTCCAGGATCTTCTCTGAAATCTCCGGCGCCACCACAGTAAGGTCCGGTCCGAATCCCAGCAGGGCTTCCGCCCGTCTTGCGGCAATGGTTCCGGCTCCTACAATCAGGATCTTCTTTCCCCGGATATCCACAAACAGGGGAAAATATGCTCTGCCTTCCTCTTTTTTTTCATTCTCCATAGATTTCTTCCAGTCCTTCCAGACAGTCCATAAACTCATTCTTATTCAGATTGTCCCGCAATCCGAATATCAGTTTCATGATCACTTTTCCCGCTGCAGTGTCAATGGTCTCCTTCAGCTGCTCCTTTTCCTTCTGCTCCAGAGGCAGTCTGCCGAGCACTTTGTGGATCCTCAGATACAGGTCTTCCACTGCGGATTCCTTCACTTCCTGGATCCGCGGAATCATGTCCCGGCCTTCCAGCCATACGTAAAATTCATCCATTTCTTTTCCCAGGATCACCTCCGCCTGGGCCATAGACGCCCGGACGCTGTCCGTCATCGCATCCAGTTTAAAATCATCAATATCATACAGCTTCACCTGCTCCAGCTGTCCCGCTTCCGGTTCAATGTCTCTTGGCACTGCCAGATCAATACAGATCAGCGGACTCTTGCGCCGCTCAGGATGAGTCCGGGCCAGCAGCTCCCTGGTAAGGGTATAATTTGGACTGGCCGTGGCGCTTACCACCAGATCGCATTCAGGGATCAGCTGCAGCCGTTCCCCATAATTGATCCTGGAACATCCCAGAGGGATCTGCACCATACCGCTGCGGTACTGGCGCACAGTCACAGTTACATCCGCTCCGGTCTGCTGCAGAGACTGTGCCGCCAGTTTTCCCATTTCCCCGTTTCCGATCACCATACAGGTGGAACGGTCAAATAAAAACCCCCGGCTTTTCAGCATGGAGATAGCCTGATCCATAGCGGTTTCATTGGCTCTTGAGAAAACTACCTCGGTCTTTACTTTTTTTGCCGCTGTCACCGCTTTTCTGAACAGCACTTCCAGCACATTGTCCGTTGTAAAATTCTCTCTGGACAAAGCCAGAGCCTCTCCCACCTGGGTGATGATCTGATCTTCCGCCAGAATCTGGGATTTTAGTCCGCAGGTCAGCCAGAACAGATGAGAAACCGCTTCCCTGTCCTGTCTTCTCACAAAATACCGTTCACAGTCTCCTTTTTCTATGGGCGCTTCTCCCGCTGCGATCCGCTCCGCATTTTTCCAGTCACACAGCATTTCCAGAAGATCCATATCCTCGTCTTCTTCTGTACTGATCCAGATCTCCATCCGGTTGCAGGTGGAGACAATGATGCATCCGCTGATCCCAAAACGCGCTTTCCACTCCCCCATTGCTTCCATACTGCGTTTTTTTGTAAATGAGAACAGTGCCCTGGTATCTACGCTTGCAGTCGTATGATCAATACCTATCATCCGTATTCCCATCATTTTTCCTCCGTTTTGCCCTGCCAAAAGACGGGGCTTTCAGTTTTCCTTTTTTATTCACTGTGTTTTATCATAGCATAGTTTTCCCAAAAGCACAGCCTATTTCCTTTGGAAATCTCTCTGGGGACAAATCTTCCATGGGCAGGAAAAATCCCTTTTCCGAACTTTTTTTGCTTTTTGTGTAAATATTATAGAAAAAAAGAGAAATGATTTGACTGTACTGTCTGCTGCGGTTAAAATATTCTTAATTGAATGGAATGAGGTTCTTGTGTTTTCTTCCACAAGCTAAGAGAGAAGAGGAGTGAAATTCTCCCACGGTCACGCCGCTGTAATGGAGGAGCAGGATTTTTTTACGTCACTGGAAGTCCGGGAAGGCAAAATCCTGCAAAGATACCTGAGTCAGAAGACCTGCCCATTTCATGCAATCTGCACTTATGTTACGAACGATGGCTGAGTGCAGCGAAGCGGTCCGGCTCTGTTCACCGCCTCCCTGTGCCTGCTTTTTATAAAGCAGGTTTTTTGTTTCGCGGAAAATCCTTCCGCAGAAGCAACCGGGCCTTTCGGCCAGTCTTGTACCCAAACAAAATCAGAACAGAAAAGAGAGGAAAAACTATGAATTTGAAACAGAAAAAAATCGTGGGTACGGCAGCTGTTATCTGTCTCCTGCTGGGGATTGCTCCCGTATCCAACGCCATGCACATTATGGAAGGCTATCTTCCGGGAAAATTCTGCATTTTCTGGGGTATCATTTGCATCCCCTTTCTGATCGCAGGATTTTTCTCTATCCGAAAAAAACTGAACAATAACCGGCGCACCCTTACGCTGCTGGCAATGGCAGGCGCCTTTGTTTTCGTAATATCTTCCCTGAAAATCCCGTCTGTTTCAGGCAGCTGCTCTCATATGACCGGAACAGGTCTGGGAGCAATCCTGTTCGGGCCTTCTGCGGTGAGCATCCTGGGGATCATCGTTCTGCTTTTTCAGGCGATCCTTCTGGCGCACGGCGGTCTGACCACACTGGGAGCTAACACCTTTTCTATGGCGGTAGCCGGTCCCTTTTTATCCTTTGGTATTTTCATGCTCTGCAAAAAATGCCGGTTAAACCGAAAAGTATCTGTATTTCTGGCCGCTTGTCTGGGTGATCTGTTTACTTATTGTATCACTGCGTTCCAACTGGCGCTGGCTTATCCCTCAGAATCCGGCGGCATAGCTGCCTCAGCAGTTAAATTTCTCGGAGTATTCGCCCCCACCCAGGTGCCCCTTGCGGTCATTGAGGGCCTGATTACCCTTCTTATCATCATGGCGCTGGAGGCCTACGCGAAACCGGAATTAAAGTCACTGGGATTCATCAAGGAGGAAAATAACTAATGGAAAAAAGAAATCACAACAAACGCCTGGCTGTTATCCTGATCATTGCAATTATCCTGATTGCCCTGGTTCCGCTTTTTACTCTGAAAAACGCTGAATTCGGCGGTTCTGATGATGCCGGCAGCCAGATGGTCAACGAGATTACCGGCACGGAATACGAACCCTGGTTCACTCCTGTACTTGAAAACGCCTTGGGCAGAGAACTTCCCGGAGAAGTGGAAAGCCTGTTTTTCTGTGTGCAGACCGGTATCGGTGTAGGCATCGTAGCCTTTATCATGGGCCGTCTTGTAGAACGTAAAAAATGGATGCAGGATGAAGAAAGAAAAGATCCCTTAGGATCTTCTTCCAGCGGAAAGCAGGACCGCTAAAGCCCTTTTTCTGATCGGGCGCTTTTCCTGATATAAAAAATGTAAGGAGAATTTCCATTGCTGCTGATTGACAAACTCTGCTACTATTCAAAACTCCGATATGTAAATCCAGGTGAAAAATTCCTGTTCACTGTGATTGCTATTGTATTCTGCATTATCAGCCGTTCCGTTATCACAGCCGTTTTTGTGCTGGCGATCAACACGATCCTCACTGTGGGGATCGGCAGGATATCCGGACGGCGCTACCGGAATATGATGCTGGTGCCTCTCATATTCCTTCTCATAAGTACCCTGGCTATCATCGTGAATCTGTCCCGGACGCCTTTTGACGCATTTGCCATCCCGGTAGGCGGCTGGTACATCACAGGAAGCATTTCATCTGTATTTTTCGGCATTCAACTGATACTCACTGCTCTGGCGGCTGTGTCCAGCCTGTATTTTCTGTCGTTGAACACGCCCATGCCGGACATTCTCACAGTACTGCGCCGTCTGCACTGCCCGATCCTGCTCAGCGAACTGATGATGCTGATCTACCGGTATATTTTTGTATTGCTGGAGATTGCAGTAAACATCCTCACTGCTCAAAAGGCCCGGCTTGGAAACAAGGATTACAGGACTTCCCTGAAATCCTTCAGCGCCATGATCTCAGTGCTTTTTATCCGGGCAATGCAGAAATCCAATGCTTTGTACGACGCCATGGAATCCCGCTGCTACGACGGACGGATCCTCGTTCTAAGCGAGGCTTCCGGTCCCAAAAAGAAACATCTTGCGGGCATCCTTTTATTCGGAGGAGTTCTCCTTATACTTACTATAGCAAAAAAGCAGGGCATGATCCTGTAAGATCACAGAAAGGATTGCTATCATGAATCACGATATCATATTAAAAGCCGACAACGTATACTTTTCCTACGACGACCAGAAAAGCCATTCTCTCAACGGTCTTTCCTTGGAAATCGGCCGCGGGAAAAAAATCGCGTTCATGGGAGCCAACGGTTCCGGAAAGTCTACGTTCTTTTTATGCTGCAATGGGATCCACAAACCGGACAAGGGGACGATTTACTTTGACGGACAGCCCCTGGACTATTCCAGAGAGGGACTGCTGAAACTGCGCAGCAAGATCGGGATTGTCTTTCAGGATCCGGATAACCAGCTTTTTTCCGCCAGCGTATATCAGGAAATTTCTTTCGGCATCCTGAATCTGGGAGTCCCGGAGGAGGAAGCCCGAAAAGAGGTGGAGCAGGTCATCGAAACTCTGGAGATCGAGCCCTTCCGCCACAAACCCACCCATGCTTTAAGCGGCGGACAAAAGAAACAGGTATCCATTGCGGATATTCTGGTCATGCATCCGGAGATTATTATACTGGATGAGCCTGCAGCCGCTCTGGATCCCAAACACACCGTTCTGGTAAACAGGATCGTAGATCAGATGACAGAAAACGGTATTACAGTTATTATGTCAACTCACGATGTAAATTACGCTATGGAATGGGCCGATGAAATCGTGTTACTGAAAGACGGAAAACTGCTTATGCAGGGAACTCCCTCGGAAGTATTTTCCAACAAATCCGCTCTGGCGGCCACCAACCTGGAGCAGCCCGCCTGTCTGCAGCTCTTTGACAGTCTTTGCAGCAAGGGGATCCTGAAAATGTCTCTGCCAGTTCCAAAAAATCTGGCTCAGCTGGAAAACTATATTGAGCAGCTGTCGCTGCCTGCTTACGTCAGCGCCTCCCCTTCCTTTGGCGAGGCAAAAAAAGCAATTCTGGTCGTAAGTTTCGGCACCAGCTATCACGAAACTCGTGAAAAGACCATTGACGCCATTGAACACGCCATTGCCGAAGCGTTTCCGGATTATCAGGTATACCGGGCATGGACAAGCAAGATGATCATGAAAAAACTTCTGAAACGGGACGGCATCAAGATCAACAATGTTGTAGAAGCTATGGATCAGATGGCAGCCGACGGCATTACCGATGTGATCGTACAGCCCACCCATGTGATCAACGGAATTGAAAACGACCTGATGATCCAGGACGCCCTTTCCCGGAGAGCTCATTTCCAAAGCATACGGTTTGGAACCCCTCTGCTCACCAGCACCGGGGACAATGAGGCTCTTGTTTCTATTATCAGCAGCGAATTTTCAGACCTGAAAAAAGATGAAGCCCTTGTTTTAATGGGGCACGGCACCACCCACTATGCCAATTCCATTTACGCGGCAATGGACTACACCTTCAAAGATATGGGACATCCCAATATTTTCCTGGGAACAGTGGAAGCCTATCCTTCCATGGAAACTCTTTTGAAAATGGTCAAAGAACAAAATCCAAAACGGGTCGTCCTGACCCCTTTTATGATCGTAGCCGGAGATCACGCAACCAATGACATGGCAGGCGAGGATCCGGACTCCTGGAAATGCCAGTTTGAAAAAGCGGGCTTTCCGGTAGACTGCGTATTAAAAGGTCTGGGAGAATATCCCCAGATTCATCAGTTGTTTATCCGACACATACAGGAGGCCATAGACGGCTGACGCCAAACAGCGAAGGAACCCTTCTGCCGATGATCTTTGGGATCAGGCAGAAGGGTTCCTTCGCTGTTTCGTCATCTACTGACATATTTTTTTCAGCTCCATTCCCAGTTTCTGGATACTGAGCTGATGAACATCTCTTAATATCATAATATTCATATCTTCTGCCCGCTCGCGGATATAAGCGAAATTCTGCTGATGCCTTCCGGCGTAATCTGTCAACACCAGTATTTTTCTGGCATATCCCAGCCCAAAACGTTCCGCCACTACTTTCAGCTTGTACAGCTCGTCCACAGACATATTTCCGTTTTTGCAGGAAGCAAAGACAGGAATAAGATTATGCATCATGATCACGTCGATCTCATTTACTGTCTCCACCCGCTCTCCAGTATCGTGCAGAGCGCTGTCCCAATCCAGATAGACTCCGGACTTTACGTCCTGGAAAAACGGTTTCCCGTCTTCTTTCACAGATTTTGCTGCCAGGCAGACCGCCAGTTCCAGTATCATTCCCGCTTTTGTGAGACATTGTTTAATCTGTTCATCCCGAAACGCATACCTGTAGGCAGTATCTGTTTCCGTAAAATTCTGAATATAACCGCGTTCGCAGAGCTTTCCAAACAGCGGCTGGTGGATAAAGTCTCCGTCAAACCGGACTTCCGAATTCTTCCGCAGATTGACCTGAAGACTGTTTTCCTGTCCACCGTATTTCTGAGCAAGCTCCAGATTGGCGATCTGTATGTTCCATCTGCCGCAGTCCCCACGGCACAGATTCCACATATCCCGGACTGCTTTGCAGAATTTCTGATCCCATACAAAATCTTCGCTTCCCGGCTGCGCGGATCCGGAATGGATCACAGATCCACCGTAAATCCTCACCAGGTTTTCCACGCTGAGCCCGGGCACTGTCCCGTCCCATCCGTGGCTGTTGTCTCCATCCATATCCAAAAACATTCCCGTATTCAGATTAATCTTATGTATCTGCACCCGGTTTGGGAAACGCTCATATACGATCCCCAGTGCTACCAGAACGGTTTCTTCTCCGCCGGTAAGATTAAATTCACACACTTCATTTTCCCGCAATATATCGCTCAGTACATTGATCATAAAATCCAGGCTGTTGGGGTTAATGGTCCGGTACTCCACTTCCGTTTTCAGGCCAAGATCCTTCAGCACTTCCCTGCAGTATCCGGTAAAGCGCTTCAGTTTATTTCCCCGTGATCCCAGATATATGACTTTATCCGGTTTCAGGTATAATGTCCCGGAAATATTCTCCAGAGCTTTATCATCATAGAATTCTACCAGTGTCATGTTCCGCATTTGTACCCTGTGGGAAAAAACAGGTACTTCTCCTTTATCTTAATTGCGGTATTTAATCCTCCTGCAGATTATAAATTTCAAACATGGTCTTGTACGTATCATCATCTTTGACTTTTTCTGATTCAGACAGCATATCAAAATCTACCAGCAGATTGTGTCTGTGTTTGTCTTTTTCCTTTTTGGGCGCGTAGTCCCAGTTGTACATATAATGATAACGCATCCAGCGCAGGTGCTCGATCTCCCTCATGCGCATTTTCTCTGATTCCGGCAGTTCCTGATAGATCTGTCTGAGATAATCGCCTTTTTTCACCCCCTGGGGATATTCCCTTCCTTTCATCAGGATCTGTTCCTTTACCTTCATATGATCGGCCTGAGCCACATTGGAGTATTTTGTAAAATAATTATTGGAATTCCAGTCATCATTAAGCCACTGACATTGTATACATTCTTTCAATGATTTATGGCACTGACCCTTTTCCATTTTCGGACATCCGCCGTAACTTTCCGGCACACTCCTGCTGTAAGTGGCATGACACATTTTAGCATGGATAATCGTACTCTCACCTAATATCATTTCCGGCTCGCACATATGCTCATCTGTACCGAAAGGCGTGATTCGGAGTTTTTTTGTATCCCAGAGTGTATTAATAATCTGCTCATTAAATACCTTTATATATATTTTATTCATAAAGAAGTATTTATTCAACTCATTTAACACTAAAAGATTATCTTCTTCTTCATCATAGGCCAAAATAATACGGTCCGCCTGCTGGATCAGAGCTTCATTCTCATACCAGTTTTCCCTGTGAAAGATCAGTGAGTCTTTTCCCGGCTGGATACAGCGCTCGTCTTCCCCTACATTAGCAAATCGTTTCAACTTATAATGGAGATGCTGATATTCCTCTCTTTCCGCCTGGGTCCCGAATATATGATACTGCAGATCAGAGGAAATATCCCTCACGTTGATCATAAGCCCCTGGTTTAAAATCTCCTGACCGTAGTTTCCGAATCCGATGATCACGATCACTTTTTCATTTTCCTCAAGAAGATTCTCCTTCCAGTACGCCCTTCCGCAGTTTTCCGCCATATTGCAGATCTGCAGACTCTGATCTTTATAGGATCCTCTTGTTATTCTCTCTGTACATAGATATAATGTTTTTTCCGGATCTCCCATTAATTCCCTTTCATGCTGATGCAAAAACTGAAACATTTTGTAGTCGGTATCAAATACCAGAATCTGTCTGGGCGCTCTGAAAGAAAAGATGCCGTCTGAGATAATGGCTGATTTTCCGATTTTCTGTCCCACCATGGGAATATATCTGCTGTCCCCGTGGATAGCTACCGCTTCTTTATTTCTCGCCCGCATCCGGTCTCGGAAATTCTGATAAAGTACCGACAGCACTGTGAACAATACCGCTACCGTCATACAGGGGGCGGCCCACCTGGCAATATTGATCAGCAGATTCACATCTTCCTTGTCAACATTCAGCTGCAAACCGTACAGGCAAAGGGCGTCATAAAAACCGCTGATATAACTTCCCTTGTACAGGATGCAAAAACCAATCCCGCCGATTACAAAAGGCGACGCAATAATAGCCAGCCGCAGCACACGAAGCAGTCTTCTCCTTGTTTTTTCTTTCATACTCTGTCACTCCCCGGTCTTTTCTTCTGATCCTTTTTTCATATCCTTTTCCCCGCTTACCAGATACACGTTGCTCTTGCCGGGGCATACATGGTCAAATACCGCTGTATAAACATCCCCGATCACATGATATTCCAGCTCTTTTTCCACCCGCTCGCCTTTTTGATTTTCCAGTACGGCCTTCATATTTGTCTCACCAATATCTTTTGGTCTGACCTGTATCTCTACCTGTCCCCGTTTATAATCAAATGCCGCGCACAGATCGTCTTTGTCCGGATCTACGCAAAGCGTCTGGCCTTTGTCCTCCCTGACACGGCTTGTAAAGTGCCGTCCCAGGGATTCATTGATCCTGCTTGGTTTTAATGTGCCGCTCTTGCCTTCCCCGTCGTAATCGATCTGGAAGGAAGCTCTGATATTTTCCGCAAGCACTGCTCCGGTGATCCGGTAATCCGGCTCCATCTCTTCCATCCAGTCTTTCATGATATCGCCGTTTATAATATCTGTCAGCGCGTAATATACACCGTAATAAGGCCGGCATTTCTCACAGTTCATAATATGTTTTTTCAGCTCCATATCCTCTGCCGTCATTGGCTCATTGGCCAATTCCCTGTATACCAGCTGTTCAATCTCTTTCTGTCCAGGATGCATCGTCATTTTTTTCTGTCTCCTTTTTTTCCGTTTTTGGCTTTGTTTACAGCGTTTCTGAAATCTGCATAATTCATGAGCAGCTCGGTCATGGTTGGGTCTTCCAGTGCTTTTTTGGCCAGCGCGTCAATAATCGCCTTATTTACACGTATGCACCACTGGCTTGCGTCTTTTCTGTTGAATTCCTCTGTAATGATGATCTCCGCTACCCGGATCACATCCATATCGCTGCACCGGTATGCTTTTTTCAGGTTTTCCTTATACCGCTCTCCCCACTGGTACTGGTGAGTTTTGTCGCTTCGGTTGTAGGTATCCAGAAATTCTCTGGAAAGTTCTTCGATATTCCTGTCGCTCATTTGAGCAAATGCCCAGTCAACTGCATTGTTTTTATTTTCGTCGCTGATAATATGGGACAGGATTTTCGCGTATCCCAGACACAGAAGCATATATGGTTCACGCCTGAAATCAAAAAATTCAGACATATACATATGTATGATCTTTCCGATCGTTTCAAACTCTTCTTTTCGAAGGAATGCTTCAAAGGGATCGTGCTCCTGCTGTTTGCTGACCTTCACCGGCTGTCCGGCTTCCTCCATACTCTCCAGCGACTGGGTCTTGCTGAGTTCCTCGATTTTTTTGGTCCCGTAACGTACAGTCAGCATGCGGTAGATTCCCATACAGTAAGCAAGGGTATCTTCCGGTTTAAACTGTTCGTTTGCCACCCAGAAGCCTTCTGACATTTTTCTGTATACCTGTACGCAGCCTTCTGTCAGGATTTCCTGTTCCAGTTCCCCGTCATATATCTGATATTCTTTCAACTGCTTTCGTATCACGCCTAGAGCGTGTCTTTCTATGATCTCCAGCAGCTGTCCGCAGGCCTCCACATCATTTTTCTGTATCAGCGGATATAATTCTCCTGCTTTTTTCGCGTCTGTTTCCCAGCTCATGCCCTGCACTCCTTTTTCTCTTTTATTTTTCCTGCTCTGTGTTTATATGCATTCCGGACAGATAATTCTTCACTGTTTTTGCATTTTCGCCATATTCCAGAGTCTTTTTCCTTCTTCTCCGGCCTGGCCCGAAAGGGCTTTTTCTTCCAGGCTTTGGATCAGGGATACTACCCACTTGCGGTTATCCCCTTTTTTGTCTCTTCTGACGATGCCTTCAATCTCATTTTTAAATTTCGCGGTAAGGTACATAGCTTCCAGAGGATCTTTCAATTCCGCCCACGCCGTCAGCACCATAGGCAGAGAGTAATCAATGATCTGCTGGGAAACTTTGTCAATGTTCTCCATGATAAATTTTCCGTATTTCAGGTACTCGTCCCACTGGCCTGCCGCTCGTAACAATTCAGAGGCTTCTCCGAAAATTTCCCAAGTGAGCAGAAAGTCCGGCACAATACCCAGGAATTCCTCCCAGATGTGCGCAAGATTCGTTACTACCGGCTCCAGAGAATAGTTTTTTTCATAAAAATTCTGCACCAGGTTGCGGACCCGGTATATAAGTGCCAGGGATCTTTTCTGGTATTTGTCTCTGCGTTTGTACAGACTGGCAAAGTACTCCAAGCCGTTGCTCACTTTCTGATTCAGTCTTTCTTCATAGATCCTCCGGTATTCTCTTCTGACGATAAATAAATCTGTTTCTTTAAAATCCTCCCTGGCACGATAGCATTTCCCCGCCAGATCCATAGCATGATCCAGCATCCATTTATTGTTCATATCCAGCGAGATGCTCAGCAGTTCGCAGCATTTGGCCCCCCAGAGGCTGTAATTCTCCCGGCTTCTTAAGGCCGCCTGCAGCTCTTTGATTATTTTATCCATTTCCGCACAATTTCGTATTATGTTTCTGTCCATATTCTTCCCATCAACTTTCCTGTTTGTACTTACTCGGTAAAAGGCACATCATCATCGTCATACGGCATCTCGGTGTCTTCCAGAAGCCGGATCAGATCCTGCAGTCTGGCCGCAGCCAGATCCAGAGCTTCATCCTTGTTCAGCGTCCGGTATTCTTCCGGTATCTTTTCTTCTTCCTCATAGAAAAGCTCCTCCTGCATGCCGGATTCCAGCTCGCTTGCAAGCATGTTCAGGTCAAACATGGCAACGTGGACTTTTTCCCCGTTTTCCGGCAACTCCGGCGCTTTCGCGTAGGCAAATGCATAATCGCTGATATCGGGCATTTCTGTCAAAAGGGGGTAATGTCTTGCCGCCAGGATCAGGGCTTCTCCCTTTTTCTTGCTCAGATGCAGCAGCTGGGAGGGAGCGATCAGCGGCCGGATCTGCCCGCCTGTTGTATATACGTTTCCGCACAGGTTGCTGATCTCTGTCAGATGATCAAATTCTTTGGAATTGAGATAGATCCAGTTTTCACAGTTGCTGGTAAGGGTCCGCGCGTTTTCCCCGTACAGTTTTTCCAGCTGATGGAAGCTCTGCACCACAAGGAAAAATCGCATGTTCCGGCTTCTTGCCGCTGTGATCATGGCGTCCATATCCGGTATGGCCGGAATATTGGCAAATTCATCCAGGACAAAATTCACCCTTCTGGAAAGCCGTATATCCGGCGTCAGCTGAGCTTCCTGTATCATTGTTTCATAACACTGTTTGATAAAAAGCGTAGCCAGGAAATGATAGGTGCTCTTTTCATCCGGGATCATAACATATACCGCCGTTTTTTCTCTGCCGATGGCCCGCATATCAAAATCATTGCCTGCCATCATTGTGATCAGTTTTTTCTGAATGGCAAAAATACGGATCATGGCGTGCAGGGAACTCATAATGCTGTCTTTTGTTTTTTCCGCGGATATGATCACGCCGGCCAGGTTCATGCCCGCTATGGATTCCGGATTGATATAGGAGGCGATCTCATACAGCTTATTGGAGTTGATCGGTTTGCCGTACTCCCCGCACATTTTTACAAAGCTTCCCATATTGATCTCTTCCGGCCGTCCCGTTTCAAACAGGATCAAAAGCAGCGCCAGCGCCAGGGAATTGGCCTGCTGGATCCAGAAAATATCCTTTGTCCGTTCCATGGAATCCGCGCTGATGCTGGCCAGCAGGTCATTGAGCATGCCGATGGCATCATCTTTCTGGCCGTTTTGATACAGCTCGTAGGGGATCTGCAGAGGATTCCATCTGTGTGAACGGGTAAAATCTCTGAAGTTGAGCGCCAGCACTTTAAACCCATTGGCTTTGGCTGTTCCTGCGGTCTGCTGGTACAGCTCCCCTTTGGGGTCTGTCACCACATAAGACTCTCCCGCATTGGCCATCATCTGGATCATGGGCATAACAAACAGCCGGCTCTTTTTGGATCCGGTTGCGCCGAACAAAAGGGTGTGGTGATCCTGATGATCCACATAAGCCACTCTGCCGTCGCAAAGCAGGGGGATCCCGGCTGTCTGATAAGGAGGTTTGTCGATTTCGATGGGCACGGTATCCGCCATGATCTCTTCCGGTTCCGCCCATCTGCTTTCTTCATACGGAGCCTGATAACGTTCATATCTGTATGTTTCCTTTATATCTTTCATTCCTCTGCGCCCTCCTGCTTTTCATAGGAAAAACCGATCTTCTGTTTTTTGGATACGGTTTCCATATAATTTTTTGTATAGTCTCCATCCGCTCCATAGGCGGACAGCATCTCCCCTGTGATGACCTTGGACACCAGCCTGCGCTGGCTGTACAGCTCATAGATCATTTCCTGAGCCATCAGGTTCAGGGTATTATAGCCTTCAAAATGACTGCTGTCTTTCAGGGCATGTATGGTATCTTTTAAGATCTTTCCCGCTTCCTCATCGATCTGGATGCCGTAGGCTTTGCATTTCTTTTCCAGGTATCCGTAGAGCACATCCGCCTGGGGCAGCCGGATCTCTACGGTTTTGATCCGCAGATGATAAGCGATCTGTTTTTTCATGATCCTGGCCTGTTCTTCATCCACATCGGCAATGAGGACGATCAGCCAGTCTTTTGTATTTTCCGCCAGAAATTCCAGAAAACTGTACATATATTTTTCGTGCATATGCCCTGCCCAGGCGGATATATGTACAGCCAGGATCCCCCGAAACCGCTGCCGGTATCCCGCTTCGTAAGAGATCCGCTCAATGAGCCGGCTCAGTTCACGGAACGGTTCCCCTTTGGGGCAGTAGCCCAGTTCAAATTCAATGACTTTTTTATTTCCGGTAAAGGACATGATTTCCCTCTCTTCCAGATAGTTGGCCATCAGGTTCAGCAGCATTGATTTTCCGCTGCCCGCCTGAGCGATCCAGAAATAATCCGGCAGCAGGATTTCCTGTTCCGGCGGGAACTGGCCGATATTTTCCGCCAGTATCTCCCAGTGCCGAATCTCTTCTCTCATATCCTCCATTCCGTTCAGTTCCATGATCTGATCATAATATCGATTTTCCCTCTCCATAGCTTGTCACCTTTCGTTTGTTTTTTCTTAATTTTATCTTTGTCCTGTTACAGCACAAAAGGGAGACCGAAAAGCGCTGTTTTCTGCAAACAGATCGTCTTTTCCGGTTTCCCTTAATCTATTTTCTTTATGCGTCTCCTCTGTCGCTGCTGGCGTCCATCCGCCTGCCGTACAGATATTCTCTGGTCATATGAGCCAGGTATGCGTAAACGACCAGTATCACCATCATGGCCATCTCCACAAAAATAATATATGTGGGGAACTGTCTGTTAAATGCCCAGAAAATAAGATGTACAATGGCGAACACAATGCCGATCATACTGCATTTCAGGCCGTAATTTCGCATTTCCATCCTGCTGGCCTTCTGGTAGGAGTCGTTCAGAAGGAACGCGCAGTTGGCGCCCATCAGAGCAAGCCCCAGTCCGTAAAAGATCAGTCCGTGAGGGTAGAAGAAATTAGCAAACACCGCCGCCGCCATGATAACGGCGTAGATCACTTTACAGGCGGTTTCTTTTCTGCCCCGGTAAAACTGCACGACTTTCTGGTATACGTTAAAAATATAGATCATACATGCTTCTGTCATCAGCAGAGGCACAAATGTAAAAATATCTCCATATACGTTGCTGTCTTTCCACATATCCAGCCACGGATTGAAGGCAAAATGCACAATGCCGTCTACCAGAATGGCGAGAACAGAAAAGACAATGAACAGATTCCTGTAGTAACCGGACTTCTGAGCTTTGGCGCTGTGCTGGCGTTTCTGCTCAATATATATTTTTTTGTTGGCGTCCAGATATTCCGCCATATAAATATCCAGAGCGCTCTTTACATTCCGGTCCATGCTGGAATTGCTGTAGTTCAGGAAGGCCTGAGCGATGAAATCATGGGCGATCTCATATTCCTGATCGGAGCGCTTTACATTTCTCCGGATCAGCTGAAGCTCTTCCAGCTTGTCAATCATCTGGTTGATCTCTTTATGGCCGTCTCTGGAAAACTGATCTTCAAAGAGGCCGAACTCCAGATCCGGACGTTTCATGACCACATGATTCAGTCTGGCCTGACTCAGCAGATACAGGATCCTGGAAGCGTGGAAGAAATTGCCCGCCGCTGTCAGCTGGATGTCAAAGTAGCGGTTCAAAAGCTCATAGTCTTCTTCTTCGAACAGCTGCTTTAATTCTTCCATAGATGTTTCTTTTACCTTTTTCTCATACTCCATCATATGGTAAGTGATCTGCTGCTGGATCAGGGGTTCATGTTTGTGTTTTTCGTACAGCGCTCTGCCTTCAGCCCCAAACAGGATCTCACATTTGCTCTGAAGCAGCGTGGCTTCCTCTTCGGTGCCGTTGCAGCGCACTTTCACATCATTCTGGTTCTCGCAGTAGAAAATGGTATTTCCAACCGGATCCAGAGAAGCGGTCTGAGAGTGGCTTCCCACATGTTCCAGATGCATCAGACTGCGGTCTTTAATAGTTTCGCTGCCCCATTTGGCAATCTGGAATGCCGCCGCTGTTTCCTGTACGTGGTAATTTTTCCTGTCATCCCGGATGGTGCTGGTAAGGTTGTTCAGGATACCTGTGTTTTCCGTGTCCTGCAGGCCCCTTGCTCCCTCTTTCATGTTGTTGATATCAAACTCTTTCATGAAGTCCGCAAGATATTCCTCTCGCATAGACAGGATGATCGCCGCGTTTTTTCTGCAGAGCACCGAGATCGTCGCCCGTATCTGTTCTTTTTTCTCCTCGTCCAGAAAGAAAAAACGCTCAAACTGATCCAGAATAAAGACCAGCTTCCGATTTCTGGTCCGGGCAATCAGCTCCTGATCCAGATGCAGGCCGAAAATTTCCGTCAGAGCAGCCTGAAAGTGACTGTAGCTGCCGGAGAAGTCATAAATTTCGTACCGGTCCTGATATTTCTGTTTGAAAAAGGAAAGGATAGTGGATTTTCCGCATCCGCTTTTTCCGGTAAGGCAGATGGCCTGTTTGATACTGTTCTGACGAAAGATCAGTGTTTCCAGCACCTGATCGATGTACTCCACTTCTGTTTCCCTGGAGAGGACGTCGCTGCCCCTTAAATCTTCCCTTGCGGACAGATCATACAGACCGATGAACTCAAACGCGTCCTGTCTGCGGTAAGGTACAGGTTCCCGGTTTTTTCCGGGGTTTTTCAAAATGCCAATCACAGCTCCCGCCGCCACGGCTATGATAGCCAGCGCCACCCTTGCTGGAAGCGCCAGCGGCGCTGCGATCAGCTGCAGGATGGCTGCCCCGATCAGTCCGCAGAAAATGCCTGCGCACAGATAAAAAATACTGTCCTTTACTCCGTATACGTTATAGTTGGTTTTCTTTTTCTGCTGTATATTTTTTGTTTCCGTTTTTGTCATGCTCCATCTCCGCCTTTGTTATGCCAATGTATTTCTGCAGCGCTCCAGGTCATCCCGGGCTTCCTCCATGCCGCTTTTCGCTGCCTTTTCATAACAGCTTATGGCATTTCGCATATCCCGGAGCACGAATTCGTACTGTCTGCCCAGGGCATATACCGCGCAGGGCAGAGCGTTTTCGCCGTAAGCCACCTGTTTGTACAGGTTCATTGCCTTTTCCGGATCTCTTGTCTCAAGCATGTGAGCGTAATTGTAAATTGCCGCAGGATATCCTGCCTCCGCAGCCTCTTTATAACAATCCTCCGCCTTTTCCAGATCCTGAGATGTACCGATCCCGTTGCGGTACATCCACCCAAGGGCATTTAACGCCGGCAGATATTTCTGAGTCGCCGACTGTCTGTAATATGTAAAGGCCCGTTCCACATCATTTGCGCCTGCCTCGTATATGCTCCCCATCTTATACAGGGCGGGAGCGTATTTTTCATCCGCCGCGCTCTGATAGTACTCAAGAGCCTTCTTTTTCAGGCTTTCTTTCAGGACCACTGTATTCTTTTCTTCCATAAGCTCCATGTCCGGCAGAATGCCGTATTCATGGATCAGCGTCAGGTCAATGCTGCACCGCTCATAAATATCGCCCAGGTTGTAACGGGCCGCGAGATTTTCCTTTTCCGCTTTTGTATAATATTCCATTGCTTTTTTCAGATTTGGAACTCTGGTAGCCGAACCGTATTCGCATACGATCCCCATTTCATTGGCTGCCGCCGCGTCTCCCTGCTGGGCCAGCTCTTCCAGATGCTGGATATGCCGTTCCTGACGGTCCGCTTCCTGATCCGGCTTGCATGTGAGACGCTGCTTTGCCAGTTTATCTACAACGGCGTCAAAATATTCCATTGTAGCGGAAACGCCGTTTTTGTTTACAAGAGGTTTCAGATCATCCGGCAGGTTCTCCGGAAATGAAAAATTCCTCATCAGGATAGGGATCACGTTCTTTTCACATTTCAGCGCATGAACAATCTCCCTGCGGACCCAGTCGCTTTCATCTGCAATACACCGGTCCAGTCCTCCCGGAGGCAGCACCACCAGCACGTCGTCACATTCCGATATGACTTCCAGGAGCTTTTCATTAAAGTTTCCCGAACGCAGCGACTCTACATCGTAAAAAACCCGATAACCCATTCTCACAAAACGCTCATGTAAAAGCGCCGCAAGACTTTCTCCGCCGTCACGTCTGTAGCTGATAAATATCTGATACCTCATATTCCTTCCTTTCTTCCGGCTGCCGTTACGCCAGATCTCCGCCTAAACTATATGGCATTACGTCTTCGTATTTTTTCCCCTGAGACAAAGCCATTGAAAGTTTCATATAGGCAGCTGTAGGAGACATTTCCGGAAGAATCTGAATACCAAGGCTCTCAAACGCCTTTGTACTCTCATACGCGTCACCCTGGGACACGCCTGTGAGAAAAAGGGGGATCTTTCGTTCGCTTGCCTCTCCGGCAAATTTTTTGATCGCCGAAGACTCGGTATTTATCGTTCCGGAATGATAGCTGCCAAGGATCACAGCTTTTGTTTCCCGGGGAATTTGCGGATAACAGTTTCCCACACAGGGCTGTATGCAAAAGATCTGTGAATCTTCTCCCTGCCACTTCCAGTCCAGTGTGTCCGTTTTGTCATCCTCTTCCCTATATGTTTTATTTTTACAGAATTCTTCACCCTGATATTTTCCAAAGTAATTATTTTTTACACTGTACAGAGCGTCCGTATAGGGCTGATGAGCGATCAGCCGGGTGCCCCGGTGGATGGTCACTCCTTCTCCCTCATTTCGATATGCCGCAAATACGCCTCTTCCGTATCCGCCCTGTATGAAATCTACAGCTTTTATAAAATTTTCCAGGCCGTTGGCCCGTTCATCCTCCAGTATATAATTGCTGGATACCAGTACCACAGGTATGGTATCGTTTCCAAGGGCATATCCCAGGGCAGCGGCCGTATACTGAATCGTATCCGTCCCGTGGGTCACTACGATGCCCTCATAATCTCCGCTTATATTTTCTCTTACACATGAGATCAGTTTTGCAATATGGCTGCCGTTTAAATTTTCACTCAGCGTCCGGTAAGGTTCCGCCGTATCAAAGCGGACGCTGCCGCCCTTTTGTTCCTGATACATGGACAGCAGCTGATATCCTTTTGACGCGTCCGGTGAAAAGTAACCATCTTCGGCAGCCGAACTTCCGATGGTACCGCCGGTAAATATTACGAATAATTTCATACATACCTCCACAGCCTGTCCCTTATTCGGACAGGCTGATATTAAATACACATTCAGATTTGAATTTATTTTTCATAGGGCAGGCCTGGCAGGTAAGCGTAACGCCTACGCCTCCCAGCAGAGTCTCGATGACTCCTTCGCAGTAGCCCCTTATGTACGCGCAGACCCGCCGGTTTCCGGCTTTGTCTACGATAAAGCATTCGTTGATCTTCAGCTGGCCTTCCAGTGTGCCCGCCTCCTCATCAATGGATACGTCAATGGAAAATTTGCCCCAGCCTACCTGGGAATCAAACCGGCACCACTGCTCCAGCCGCTCTTCGTTTTTCATCCGGCTGTTTTCCATCTGGACAGCCAGACGGCTTCCGAAGTTGCTGCCCCCGGCGTATCCGCTCTGGAAAAAGATCTCGTCCGCCTCTTCTTTGGAAGAAAGGGATCTGACCTTATCGTAGATACCGCCCATCATATTGATAAAGGTATCTGTCCGAAAGCTGACATTTCGCTGCCGGTCTTCCGGGTTAATCATAATTCCCCGTTCCGGGTCGTATTCAAATACGGTTTTCGTCTTTTTCAGTTCTGTCTGCTCGCCGAAGGAGGGGGCCTTTTCCGCCGGTTCCGGCTGCAGATCCTTAGGGTATTCCGCTTTGATATTATCCAGCACTTTCGGGAAAGACTCCTCCACATTCTCGCTGTCCGCCATGATCCGCTGGCTTCTTCCCAGATAATACCGAAACTCATCGTTCATTTCAAATTCTTCAATAAAAAACGGGATAATGATCTTTCTTTTTTCCACGCAGATGTCGATCTCGTTGAGCACATGCTCGGATACATTACTGGAAGAAGAAGCAATAAACAATACGATCCTGCAGTTATTGATCACTTTTACAATATCCTTTGCATAGTGTTTCCCGCCTGGTATATCTCTATACGCTACAAAGCAGTCATATCCGCTGCGCTCCAGATATTCGGTCAGATGCTTTACCACATCCTGATCTTCTGTGGAATAACTGATAAAGATTTCGTTTTTCATATTATTTCTCCTCCCTTTTGTCAGGGGCCTGTATTGATCAGCCCCGGTCGCTGCTCATCATATAGAGCAGCGCGTTGCATATACACGCCGCGATATTGCTTCCCCCTTTTCGCCCCCGGGCCACAATGTAAGGGATCTGTGTTTCCATGATCAGCTCTTTGGACTGGACCACATTTACAAATCCTACCGGTACGCCGATGATCAGCGCCGGACTGATCTGTCCGTCCTGGATCATTTCATACAGCCGGATCAGCGCTGTTGGAGCGTTTCCTATGGCAAAGATCAGCTTTTTGTCCAGCTTTGCAGCCTTTTCCATGCAGACAGCCGCTCGTGTACAGCCTCTTTCCTTTGCCTCTTTTGCCACATCTTCATCAGACATGAAGTTGTAAACTTCTCCGCCAAACCGGGCCAGCACTTTTTTATTAATACCCGCCCTGGCCATCTGAGTATCCGTTACGATACAGGCGCCTTCCCGGATCGCTTCCATTGCTCTCGCAACGGCGTTTTCCGAAAAGCAGAGTGAATCCGCATACTCAAAATCCGCGCTGGTATGAATACATCGTTTGATGATTAGTTCCTGATCCTGCGGAAAGGTTCTTGCTCCAAGTTCCTGGGTAATGATCTCAAAGCTTCTTTTTTCAATATCCTGCGGTCTGATATTTTCAAGTTCTATTTTCATATTTGTACCACTCTTTTCTTTTATCTGTTTATTTTACCATTTTCTTCACAAAAAATCGAGAAAATGACAGTTTATTTTAGGGTCTCTGTATCGGTGAGCTTTTTCAGCTTATGCGATTCCTTCTTCCAGAATCCGGTAGATCCGCTCCATATCCATATGCTTTCTCAACTGCTCTGCAAGGATATCGTATTGGGTTTCTTTAAAAGTCTGATAATCGATCCCTGCAATATGTTCGGTATCAATACCTTTTTTGGCTCCCACGGCCTGCACCAGCCCGGCCGCCGCGCCGTCTTTGTCGAAAACGCCGTGCACGTAAGTGCCGTATACGTTTCCTTTGTACGCCCCGTCTCCTTTGCTTTCCAAAGAAGAATTTTCATTGGTGGCCCGGGCGTGGTTTCGGATCTGCGCAAGAGGACGGGCCCCTTCTTTCAGCATACTGGTGCCCATATGGATTTCATAACCTTCTACGGCTGTTCCTGACAGCCCGGCCAGATCTCCTCCCAGATCCCGGAAGTTCCCGCTTACTCTTGTCCGTGTCTTTTCTCCTTCAAATACAGTATCTACGGGCAAAAGTCCCATGCCTTTCATTGTACCGCCGTTTTCCACTTTGTAGGGATCGCTGAGGGTTTCTCCCAGCATCTGGTAACCGCCGCAGATTCCGAAAATGATCGTGCCCTCAGCTGCTTTTTTTAATACGGCCGCTTCCATGCCGCTTTGTCTGAGCCATGCCAGATCTCCCATTGTATTTTTCGTTCCCGGCAAAAAGATCACATCCGGATTTTTCAGCTGGCTCACATGACTGACATAGCGAAGGGACACTCCGTCCATTCCTTCAAAGGGATTAAAATCCGTAAAATTGGAAATCCTTGGCAGGCGGATCACCGCCAGATCGATCTGTCCGATCTCCTGCTTTCTGTCAAAGCGCTCGGTCAGACTGTCTTCATCTTCTACTTCAATGTCCAGATAAGGAGCCACTCCTACCACCGGAATACCGCTTTTTTCTTCCAGCATAGCGATACCCGGATCTAAAATGGTCTTGTCCCCCCGGAATTTATTGATCACAAGTCCTTTGATCATCTGTCGTTCTTCCTCATCCAGAAGGATCGTTGTGCCGATCAGTTGGGCGAATACGCCCCCTCTGTCAATGTCTCCCACTAAAAGCACCGGCGCCTTTGCCATTTTCGCCATTCCCATATTAACAATATCGTCTTCTTTCAGATTGATTTCCGCCGGACTTCCTGCTCCTTCGATCACAATAATATCATACTCGCTGTCCAGCTGCCGGTATGCCTTCATAATATCCGGGATCAGCTCTTTTTTGCGGGCAAAATAATCCCTGGCGCTCATTGTGCCGATGACTTCTCCGTTTACGATCACCTGAGATCCTGTGTCGTTGGTAGGTTTCAGCAGAATAGGATTCATCAGCACGGAAGGCCGGATGCCGCAGCATTCCGCCTGCATGACCTGAGCCCTGCCCATCTCCAGGCCCTCTTCTGTAATAAAGGAATTCAGCGCCATGTTCTGGGATTTAAAAGGCGCCACCCGGTAGCCGTCCTGTTTAAAAATACGGCACAGGCCCGCTGCCAGCAGGCTTTTTCCCGCATTGGACATTGTCCCTTGTATCATAATTGCTTTTGCCATTTGTCTTCTCTCCTGATCTTAGTTTCTCCCGTTCTCAGTTTCCCGCAGCGCCGGCGGCTTTTGATCCAGATCTTTTAAAGCTGCTCTGACAGCCTGGATCAGCTTCCTGTTTTCCTCATGAAGGCGGACCGCCGTCCGGTAATAGCCCTCCGGCAATCCCCTGTAATTGGAGCAGTCCCGGATCATGACTCCATGGTCCATCACTGCTCCGGCCAATCCACCCGGCCCCCGAAAAAAAATATAGTTGGCCTGTGAATCATATACTTTCATACCACATTTACATAACTCTTCTTTCAGCCATATGCGCTCCCGGGCTGTCAATTCCCTTGCTTTATTTACATAATCTTCTTCCTTTAACGCCGCCACACCAGCTTCCTGGGCCGGTATGGAAATGTTCCAAGGCTGGGTCATTCTCCGCATATGTTCCAGCAGATCCGGATTGGAACACAATCCGTAGCCAAGCCGAAGTCCCGCCATGGCATACCGTTTTGTAAATGCCTTTAAAATAAAAAAATCCGGATACTCTGACAGCTTACCTTTTTTTGTTGCCAGCTCCGGGTTTTCCAGAAAATCCGTAAAACACTCGTCCAGCACAAGAAACACATGATGCCGGCGGCAGCGCTCCAGGATCTCATCTATAAGGTTGTCCGGGATCAGGACGCCGGTGGGATTGTTAGGGTTACATAAAAATACAATATCTGTTTCTCCGGTAATCCTTTCCGGGAAATCTTCCCCAAGGCCAAAACCGTTTTCTTCTTTCAGCAGATATTCTTCTATTTCACATTCCGCTGCTTCCAGCGCCTGCTCATATTCCGCGAATGTAGGAACTGCCATCAGCGCTCTCCGGGGTTTCAGCGCCCATACAAGAGAAAAAACCAGCTCCGCCGCTCCGTTTCCGCAGATAATATAGGATTCCGGCACATGTTCGTATGCCGCCAGCGCTTTTATCAGCGCTTCTTTTTGTACATCCGGATAATTCCGTATCATTTTCAGCCCTCTCCCGGCCGCCTCTATTACAGAGGCCGGGGTTCCCAGGGGATTAATATTCGCGGAAAAGTCCAGCAGGTCCGGATGCCGGTAGATATCTCCTCCGTGTATATGCTGATTCATATTGTTACCTCCCTGTTGTCTATCATAATAAAGGAGTTCCTGTCACACAAAAAAGCTCCAGATCACCAGAAACCGCACCGTTCCAAACACCACAAGAGCCAAAATAGCAGTGGCATACAGGATTTTGTGAGACCTGGGGATATCCTCCGGTTCCACAGGCCGGTTGCTGTCACCGATAAAAGGCTTTTTGTGAAGGGTCCCGAAATACCAGGCGTCCCCTGCCAGCTGAATGTCCAGCGCTCCAGCCATAACCGACTCCGTCTGAGCGGCATTGGGGCTGGCATGTTTTTTTCTGTCCCGTCTGTAGACAGCCGCCGCGTTTCTACCGTTCATTCCACATAGAAAAGACGCCAGTATCATCAGCAGCCCCGATATCCTGGCCGGGATAAAATTTGCTCCGTCATCCAGTCTGGCAGCAGCGGTTCCGAAATACTGATATTTTTCATTTTTATAACCAATCATGGAATCCATAGTGTTGATGGCTTTGTAAGCGAATCCCCACACAGCTCCGCCGATCATCATATAAAAAAGAGGAGCGATGACGCCGTCCGATGCGTTCTCCGCCACAGTTTCCACCGCTGCTTTTGTGACGCCTTTTTCATCCAGGGCAGCCGTATCCCGCCCTACGATCATGGAAACCGCCTTTCTGGAAGATTCCAGGGTTCCCTCTTTCAGTTCCTTATATACTTTGCCGCTCTCCTGCTTCAGAGACTTTGTGGCCAGCAGCTGATAGCAGAAAAAAGTTTCCACTGCGAATCCCGCGATCCAGGACAAATGATAGAGGATCAACAGGATCACAGCCGGCACCGCCGCGGACAGCACTGTCACCGCTGCGGCCAGTACACAGCCTGCCGCCCGTTCTCCGGCTTTTGTTTTTGGAAAAATTCCGCGCAGCAGCTTTTCTCCCGCGGATATGCCTTTTCCGATTATGCACACCGGATGATACAGCCATCTGGGATCTCCTATGAGCAGATCTATAAAAAAGCCGAGTGCTACGGCCGGTAATGTGAGATAAATCATAGTTCTTCCATCCTTTTACACTGTTTCCCATAGGCGAGACAGGCCTCTGTAAATGCCAGCGGCACCGCCGGATTGCCGTAAAAATACAGATGGGGATATCCCGCAAACAGATTTTTATCACTGTGTATGCACTTCCAGCTGCGGGAGCTTTCCGGCTTTCTGGCTGTAAAGCTTTCCCCGCAGCAGTCCGAATCAAAATAGTGAAATTCATGGGCCGGTATAGGACCGGTATCTTTCCCGAACACCCTTCCCCCTTCCAGAGTGATATACCCGAACCGTCCCAGTTTGTCCTTCTTTACAACGGTCCCGGGTATCACCCCTGCCATTTCATAAAAGGTTCCTTCCATATCCTCCATGCTTTTGTGCAGATACATAAAGCCCCCGCATTCCGCCATACAGGGCATGCCCCCCTGGATCTTTTTCCTGACCGCACAGCGCATTCCGGTATTGTCACTTAATTCTTTTGCGTAAAGCTCCGGATATCCCCCGTGGAACATAAGCCCCTGGATATCCTCCGGCAGTTTCTCATCATGGATCGGCGAAAACCATACCGGTTCCACACCCATTTTTCTTAAGACCCTGAAATTGTCTTCATAGAAAAAGCAGAAGGCCTCGTCTCTGGCAACTCCCACACAAATCTTCGCGCCTTCCAAAGACGGCATGGGAATCTCGGGTTCTTTTGCCTTTATCCGTGAGACATGTCCGGCGATCCAAAACAGCGTATCCCAGTCAATGGTCTTTTCCATAGTATCAGCCAGAATATCCAGCTGTCTGCGCAGATCCGGGATCTCCTCCGGGAGTACCAGTCCCAGATGTCTGCTCTCCAATGCACAGTCTTTCAGCTCCGGCACATACCCTGCCACTTTCACAGGCAGAGAAGACTCAATGAGCCCTTTCAGCCTCGGATAAAGCATGGGGGAAACCCGATTCAGGATCACCCCTTTGATGTGGCTGTTTTCCTTGTATTCCAGAAATCCCTTGATATAGGGAACTACGGATACGCTCATACCTTTACAGTTTACAATAAAAACAGCCGGCGTGTCTGTGGCGTCCGCCACGTCCCAGGCGCTGGCCCGGACTGTGGTGCCTCCAATGCCGTCATAGTAGCCCATAACTCCTTCCAGAACAGCCAGGTCGCAGTCTTTGCTGTTTTCTTCCAGCAGCCAGCGAACAGTATCTCTTCCGGCAAAAAAGGTGTCCAGATTTCTGCTTCTGCTGCCAATGACCCGGCTGTGAAACATAGGGTCAATATAGTCCGGTCCGCATTTAAAGGAAGCCAACCGGATCCCTTTGCGCATCAGCGCCTGCAGGATCCCGCAGGTGATCATGGTCTTTCCGCTTCCGCTGGATGGAGCTGTCAGTAAAAAACGTCCTTTCATAGTCTGTCTACCGTCCTGTTCCTGCCTGTGGCCGATACAATAGTCACAGGATTTTGTCCCATCATCAGATGATAATTTCCCAGTTCTTTTGCCCTGGCCGCGCTTACTGTCACAATATCCACATCGGCAAGATCCAGTTCCTTTGCCAGCCGGAGCATTTCTCCTGTTGTCTCCAGCGCAATGGCGTTCATAACGATACGGATATGGGGATTTTTTTCCAGCAGCGTCTCCAGGATTTCTTTCATATTTCCCGCGGAACCGCCGATAAAGGCGTGAGTAGGCCTTTCCAGATCCTTCAGACATTCCGGCGCAAGTCCCCGGATCACTGTCAGGTTGTCGCAGGCGAATTTCCGCTTATTCTCTTCTATAAGCGCCGCAGCCTCTTCTTTCCGCTCTATGGCATACACAACACCTTCTGAGGCCATACGGGCCATTTCCACGGAAACGGAACCGGTTCCCGCGCCAATGTCGTAGACCACCGCGTTTTTGGTAAGCCGGAGTTTGGAAAGAGAGACGCTGCGCACTTCTTCTTTTGTCATAGGCACCTTGGCTCTGATAAATTCTCCGTCAGGAATCCCGTGGGTTACGATATGATCCTTGGCCCGGGGATTTTCCAGGAGCATCACTGACAGAGGATCTGTTTCCAGTTCCGTCAATTCCGCTGCTGTTCCCTGCCAGATCTTTTCATCCTCATAGGTAAGTCTCTGTCCTACGGATACTTTTACCTGTTCCATGCCGTAGCTCACCAGTTTCCTGCACACCCGGGCCGCCCCATCGGCGCTTCCTGTTATGGCAAAGATCCTGGGATATTTCCGGAGCATTCCGGTAAGATTGCATTCTCTGCCGTGAAGACTTACCGGCCGCACATCCTCCCAGGGCACCCGCAGCTTTGCGCAAAAGCAGATCATGGAGGAAACGCCGCAGATTACTTCTGTGCGCAGGTCTTCTCCCAGGACATCCAGAAGCTTTCTGGCGCCGCTGTAAAATCCCACATCTCCAGAAAGGAGCACCGCCGTCTTTTTGCATTCCGGGTGTTCCAGAATATAGTTTTTGATCTCCTTGGGACGGTAGGCTGCAAAAGTATGGCTGCCCGGCTTTGCCAGATTCTCAAGCATCCGTTTGGCTCCGATCAGCAGATCCGCTTCCTCCACGGCACGAAGTCCTTCCACCGTAATAGTGTCCCGGGTGCCCATGCCGATTCCCACAAGAGTTACCTGCTGGACCGGCGTTTTTGGAATGCCGAACCGCTCCGCCAGATAATCCAGGGTACCGGCCAGATCCGGTCCTTCCTCCTGACAGGGTCTGCCGATAACGATGAGACCGCAGCCGCATTCCGCCGCTGCCTGGCATTTTTCCGGAAAGCCTCCGGCTCTGCCCGCTTCTTTTGTGACCAGCCACCGGATATCCAGCTGCCTGATCATGGCGCTGTTCAGCTCCGCGGAAAAGGGCCCCTGCATACAGATCAGATGTTTTCCCTGAAATCCCAGATCCGCGCATTCCGCCGCCACTTTCGGCAGTGAGAGCACTCTGGCATACAGCCGCTCCCGCCAATCTTTTACCCTGGTAAACCCGGCCAGCTCTTTGCTTCCGGTGGTGATCAGCACATTTCCTTCTGTCTCGTCCAGCAATGCTGCCGCTTCCCCAACATCTTCCGCAGTCAGGATACTGCCGGGGATATATTTCCCGGAAAGATCTTTTTCTCCTTTTCCCTTTTCCATGCCGGTCTGTCTGCGCACCACTCTCAGATACCGGACTCCTGCCCGGCCGCATGCCTGCCGGATATTTTCCGTTACTTCTTTTGCGTAAGGATGAGTGGCGTCCAGGACAAGTCCTCCGGGTTCCAGCAGCTTCAGCTCTTCCTCCATATCCCGCTCATCCAGCCGCTTGGCGGATACGTCCAGATAACGGCCCTCTTTCAGGAGATCCCTGCCGTATCCCGTAGCGGTATAAGCTTTTGCCCTGATTTTATTTTCACTTAAATATTCCGCAATCCTCCGGCCTTCCGCCGTGCCTGCAAAAACAAATGCCTTATACATTTCGATATCCTCTGGGAGTGACCATTTTCCCTTTCAGGTTTCTGGTCTGTGAATTGCCTATAAATACAGTAGTAAACATATCCACTTTTGTGTCTCGCAGCTCTGCCAGCGTCATGATCCTGCTGCCTTCCCCTTCTCTGCCGATATTGAATACGATCCCGCAGACCGTTTCCGGAGATTTGGATTCCAGCATAAGATCACATGCCTTTTGGAGATAGTCCGCTCTTTTTTTACTGGAAGGATTGTAGAGCACAATGGAGAAATCCGCTTCTGAAGCCAGCCGCAGTCTCTTTTCAATCTTTTCCCAGGGGGTCAGCAGATCGCTGAGGCTGATGAGACAGAAATCGTGAATCAAAGGCGCTCCAAGCACCGCGGCTCCCGCGTTTGCGGCGGTGACTCCGGCAATGATCTGAAGCTCTGTGTCAGGATAACCTGCTCCTACCTCATACATCAGTCCCGCCATGCCGTATACGCCTGCGTCTCCGCTGCAGATCATAGATACGGTCTTTCCTTTTGCCGCTTCTTCAAAGGCCATTACACACCGGTCCACTTCTTTTGTCATAGGCGTTGTCAGAAATTCTTTTCCGGGGAATCGATCCTTTACCAGATCCACATAAACCGTATATCCGATAATGGTATCGCTTTCCTCCAGCGCCTGTACCGCTGCCATTGTCATCTGCTCATAATTTCCCGGTCCGATACCGATCACATATATTTTATTCAAATTCAACCCTCCAGTTCCGGACGGCACAGGCGGCCGTCACACCGTTCTTTCCGTTTTTCTTCATAATAATTCTTCCCTTTGCGGTGGCAAGGACCGCGCTCCTTTCGCATACGTTGTCCGTTCCGGTCACCTGGGACACAAACGCGGAAGCGGTATAGCTTCCAGGAGCCTGCTTTAATTCCTCCGCTGTAAAACAGCGCACAGGCAGACGCCAGTTCTCTGCCGCGGCCAAAAGCCCCGGTTCTTCCTTTTTCAAATCAATGGTGGCGATTTCTTCCAGGGCTTCCCAAAAAATCCCCGCCTGTTCCAGACATTCCCGGACATGGTCCTCTATGCTGCTTTCCAATATGCCTCTGCGGCATCCGATTCCCAGTACTGCGGCCTTAGGCACCAGATACAGGGTATCTGCCGGCAGTTCCCGGTCTTTTTGGACGCCTATATGGATCCACAGAGAGGCTCTTGGGACTTCCTCCGCCCGGCTTTCCCCTTTTACAAAATGCAGTCCCCGGGGGATCCGCCCCTGTCTGTTCCATTCCTCCAGGCAGCGCTCCCCTTCCGGATCCGCGCTGAGAGGGATTTCTTCCTGATTCAGCAGTCTGGCGGATACTTCCTTTGCCAGCTTCATATCCGAGATCCACAGGCTGTTTCTGGCTGCGAATACATCCACGGCAAACCGGCCGTTGACGTCTGTGGCCGTTGTGATCACAGGCACTGCCCTCCGGCCCTTTTTTTTCAGCTCTTCTGACAGGAGCAGAGCCATTTCATTTGCTCCGCCTATATGCCCGGACAGCAGGGGAATCACAAAGTTCCCCTTTTCATCCAGTACCAGCACTGCGGGGTCTGTCCGTTTGTCCTTTACAAAAGGAGCAGCCGTCCGCACCGCGATGCCCGCGGCTCCTACAAAGATCACGCCGTCACAGACCGGAAACACTTCCCGGGCCCACTGAGACAGAGGACCGTTCAAAACCCCGGTGTCTTCCGGCAGCTCCCGGTCCCCTTCTTTGATATACCGGCTCTTGACCGCGGCGAACGTCTCCCAGCCCTGGTTTTTCAGAATACCGGATACAAGGGAAGCCGTCTGCATACCCGCTCTGGTAAAGCTGATCACAGCCACTTTGCGCTCCTTCATGTCCTCACCGCCTTTTATTCCTGATCTCCTTGCCGGAATTCTGTTGTAAATCCCGGATCGTATAATTTAGACCGCTGATAATTGGTATGGGATACCACATCGCCGATGATCATCAGCGCCGTCTTTGTAATATTGTTTTTGGCGGCAGTCTGAGCCAGCGTTCCAACCGTACATACAAATGTTTTTTCATCTTCCCAAGTGGCTTTGTATACAATAGCCGCAGGAGTATCGGCGCTGTATCCCCCGGCAATGAGACGGCGGCTCAGTTCCTCCAGCATTCCTGTGCTTAAAAAAACTACCATGGTAGCCTGATGGGCGGCAAAACTCTCAATGCTTTCTTTTTCCGGCACAGGGGTCCTCCCTGCCATTCTGGTAATGATCACGCTCTGGGATACATCCGGCAGGGTGTATTCCAGGTTCAATGCAGACGCCGCTCCGCAAAAAGAGCTGACCCCCGGACAATAATCATAGGAAATGCCTTTTTCATCCAGGGCGTCCATCTGCTCCCGGATGGCGCCATAAAGGCTGGGATCTCCGGTATGGAGACGTACGACCATTTTCCCTTCTTTCTGGGCCCGGTACATCACTTCCAGCACTTCCTCCAAAGTCATTTTGGCACTATTGTATATTTCGCATTCTTTTCTGGCATAATCCAAAAGCTGCGGATTTACAAGAGAACCCGCATAAATAATCACATCCGCTTCCTGCAGATATTTCTGTCCCCGTACTGTGATCAGATCCGGCGCTCCAGATCCTGCTCCTACAAAATGTATCATACTCTCTCCTTTACAATAATCAATGAATAATAGCCTGCGTCTTCCGGGATTTCATCCGCCCCGTAATAAATTTTCTCATTGGCCATGCCGCAGTTTTCGATCATATAGACTTCGTCCCCCTGTGTCCGGAGGATTTCTTTTACCTGTTTCATTTTCCGTCCGGCTTTCATGAGCACTTTTGTGCCTTCCAGCTTCAGCGCTTCTTCAATCTGATAAGAGGCCGGTATCACATGAAGCTGCTGGGCCTTTTCCACAAGCCCTATATTCAGCCTTGCCGCCACTGCGCAAAAAGAAGTGATACCGCTGATGATCTCCGCCTGGTATCCCATCTCCAGCAATCTCTTATGTACATACAAATAGGTAGAATATACCGTAGGATCTCCCAATGTGAGAAACACCAGGTTTTTCCCTTCTTCCAGGCATCCGGCAATCCTGTCCGCGCCTTCTTTATGGCTTTTTTCCAGTTTCTCCGGATCCTTTGTCATAGGCATGGGCACTGCAAGCAGCTCCTTGTCTCCCAGCTGGGGATACACCTGCTCCACGATTTTATATGCAACAGTCTCTTTGGGGTCTTCTCCCGGAAATACCGCCATGTCACAGGCCTCTATCGCCCTCAGTGCTTTTACCGTCAGAAGCTGAGGGTCTCCCGGCCCCACGCCGATCCCCGTCAGTTTTCCCTTTTTGTGTTCCATTTTGTCTGCTCCTTTATCACTTTTTCTTTAATTATTCTCAGATCTTTCATTTTCACAGCGCTGTTTTCGGATCAGCTCCAGCAGTTCCGGCACTGTTTCTGTATCCGCCAGATGCCCTTCCTGAGTGGAAAAAAGCACCGCGCCGGTTTTGATCCTCTTTCCCGTCCTGTGATCCAGATAAAACTGCACCCGCCCGGCGGTTTCTTCCATGGCTGCCTTTAACAGCCCTGCTTTTTTCAGGATCTGCACACCTTCTTCTGTAGTAATGGTATCCAGCAGAGCTTTTACCGTATCCATGTCCGCACCTGCCCGAAGAGCCTGAGCCGCCATCAGCTCCGCCCGGCAGTCTCCGTTTTTGGAATGGGTATTCATGATTCCCCCGGACACTTTTATGAATTTCCCGATATGAGAAATAAACAGGATCCCTTCTATGCCGATCTCCGCCGCCATATCCAGCGTCTCTCCCAGATAATTGCTGCATTTCATAGAATACGTCAGATCAATATCCATATGCTCTTTTGCATAGGTTTCCCCGTAATTTCCCGGAGTGATCACCAGATACCGAGCTCCTGCCTCTTTCAGCATTTCCATTTCCAGCCGGATGCTGGCGATAAGCGCGTCTTCACTCATGGGGATCACAATGCCGCTGGTGCCAAGCACGGAAATTCCGCCTTCAATGCCCAGTCTGGGATTAAAGGTTTTTTCCGCCAGCTCTGCGCCCTGGGGAATCCATATTGTCACATCAAATCCTTTTGTATAACCCGCTTCTTTGGCTGTCCGCTCCAGTTCCTCCCGGATCATTCTCCTGGGAACCGGATTGATAGCAGCCTCTCCCGGCGGTACGGACAAGCCTTTTCTTGTCACACGTCCCACCCCGGGACCGCCGTGGATACAGATCTGTCCGTCCTCCCTTAAGGATACTTCCGCGCAGACAAGGATCCCATCGGTTACATCCGGATCGTCCCCTCCGTCTTTTCGTATCCCGCAGGAAACCTTATCCTTTTCCATCCGGATCTCCTGGATCAGCAGATGGAGCAGGATCCCTTTTGGCGTCATCAGCGCGGTTTCTTCCAGAGGCTCTCCATGGAGCAGCATCCAGGCCGCTCCTTTGGCCGCGGCGGCGGCGCAGGACCCTGTTGTATAGCCATAACGCAGCCGCCTGCCGTCTTTTAAAATAAAATACTCTTCCAGACCGTTTTTATGCTGGCCCATTTCTCTCTCCTTTTTCTTTCTCTTTAAGCTCCGAGATACAACTGCAAAAAATAACCGCTGTCTTTTGACAACGGTTCCTGAAATATTCCTTTTATGATTTCCCGGTTGCCGCAGGATATCATAAACACAGACGCAGAAACGGTATCTGACTTTTACAGTAACGGACTTGCGCAGGACTTCCACCTGCTTCCCGGATTTCTGCATCTTCTGAAATTTTTACTGTATCAAATTATAAAATATTTACTATTCTGTGTCAACGAAGGAGCCTTTATCTGTTGAAAACTCCAAAAAAAGCACAAAAAATATGTAAAAAATGCATGGCCTTTTTCCCCGCTTATCAAGACCACGCACTTTTTCTGAAATACCTGCTTATAATATTTTTCCCCTGTTATTTCCCTTATTTTTCCTTCCGCCTTTCTGCCCCATACAAATGTTCCGGCTTTTCTTTCAGAAACATTTCCACTTCCCGATTGAATTCTTCCGGCTGTCTGGCCGCGATAAAATGATTTCCCGAAATAAGCACAAGCTTTGCGTCCGTCAGACTTTCAAAGATCAGCTTTGTATGCTTTTCCTTTATCATATCCCTGGTCCCTGCGATCACCAGCGTCCGGGCTTTGATCTTTTTCAGTTCTTCCGGCCGGAGCGCGGGATCGTTTACCATCAGTCCAAGCATCTGTGCTTTAGCGTCCGCCTTTGCGCTGAACCTTTCAAAAAAGCAGGCCAGCCGATATCCGAGAATGATAGGGATCTGCACCAGGGGCTTTACTCCGAATCCGTAGAGATTGGCGCCGTTGAGGATCAGTTTTTCCACCTTCTGCGGATACTCCATGGCAAAGACCATCGCGATATTACCCCCATCGGAAAATCCCAGTATATGAGCCTTTTCAATTTTTTTCTCTTCCATAAAATTATATAGATCTTCCGCGAACTGGCGGATAGTAAAAGGCGCAAAGCCTCTTGGCGACTGGCCGTGGCCTCTGGTATCTATGGCGATGACCCGGTACGCTCCTGAAAAGTGATCGATCTGATGTTTGAAGTACCCCCCGTCCTCTCCGTTTCCATGAAGGAGTATCAGGGGCATGCCCTGTCCTTTTTCTACATAATGAAGCTGAATGTCCATCGTTACGTCTCCTTCTGCCTGATATCATTTACCACATCCTGGATTGTATACTGTTTCATCTGGTTTTCCATTGCCTGCTGGATATTTCTCAATTTATCGTCCAAAGCCCCATGGATATTTCTCCCTACCGGACAGTTGGGATTGGGATTTTCATGAAAATGAAAAAGATCCCCCTTCTCTATGAGATCCACTGCCTCATACACATCATAAAATGTAATTTCATCTGCCGTTCTGACCATTGACGCTCCCCCGGTGCCTCTTGCCACCCGGATCAACTCCGCATTTTTTAACTGGGATAAAATTTTCCGTATGATCACCGGATTAACATTAATGCTGGAAGCAAGAAATTCGCTTGTGATCTTATAATCCTTTCCAAAAACATGAATGCACGCCAATATGTGAATGGCGATCGTAAATCTGCTGGATATCTGCACAGTCCACCTCCTGATTTTTATCATTTCATTTTACACAAGCGCTGATGTAATGTCAATTGTTACACTTGTTATTTTCATTTCCGGACAATCTGTATTCATCCAGCTTTTCCCGGAATTCCTCGATAAAGCGCCCGGCAATAGGGGTAAACAACTGCCCCTTTTTCCAGATCACGTACATATCCGCTCTCAAAGAGGGATACAGAGGACGAAACACAAGCCCGCTGTCCGGTCCGGTATTGACCAGATGCTCAAAAGTCAGCAGATACCCCAGTCCCTCCGCCGCAAAAACAGCGCCGTTATACGATAGCCGAAAAGATCCTTCCAAAGTCAGTTCCTGCATCCGTCCCCCGCACCAGCCGGGCAGGTCTCTGCGCCATCCCTGCTCAGAGCAAAAAAGAGGCAGCCCCCGCAGATCTTCGAATGTTATCACTGCTTTTGCGGCCAGGGGACTGTCCGCAGGCATAGCCACCCCCCACAGGTCCGATTCCGGCATTTTTAAAACATTGTATTTATCAAAGTCCGGTTCTTCCACGATCACCGCGAAATCGAAAAGTCCCTGATCCAGTTTTTCCGTAACCTGCTCCGTATCACCACTGGTAATATGATAATGAAAGTCCGGATAACGGCCTTTAAACCCCCGGATAAACCGTGCCAGATACCGTACCTGGTAAGATTCCGCACAGCCAAAATAAATATTGCCACCGATTCCATCCTCCAAAGAGGAAAATTCCGCGGTAATCTTATCCGCCATGGAGATCAGATCCTGAGCCCGCTTCTTTAAAAGTCTCCCTTCCTCTGTCAGTTCCATGGAAAAACTGTGCCGGATAAAGAGTCTTTTTCCCAGTTCCTCCTCCATCCGCTTCAGCTGTTTGGAGAGGGTGGACTGGGAAAGGTGCAGCTGCTTTGCCGCTTTTGACATATTTTCCTCTTTGGCTACTTCCAGAAAATAGCGCAGTGTTCTCAGTTCCATCTGTATCCTTCCTTTTCCGCTTATTTTGTTTCATCATATCATGATTTGAAAAAAATTCATATCATGATATGAAAGATTCCCATTAGCAAATAGAAATATTTTTTTCTATAATTATCCCAGATAATAAATTGAAAATGAAAGGATGGGATCTTTATATGAAGCAGGAACAACTGACCCTTACACAGGAATGGGACAAAACATTTCCCAAAAGCGATAAAGCGGAACACAGCAAAGTAACTTTTCATAACCGCTACGGAATCACCCTGGCAGGAGATCTGTATATTCCGAAAAACGCTTCCGGCAGACTGCCGGCCATTGCCGTATGCGGTCCCTTCGGAGCAGTCAAAGAACAGGCCTCCGGCTTATATGCTCAGACAATGGCCGAGAGAGGCTTTCTGACTCTGGCTTTTGATCCTTCTTTCACAGGGGAAAGCGGCGGCGAACCCAGATACGTGGCTTCTCCGGATATCAATACCGAGGACTTCCAGGCCGCTGTGGATTTTCTCTCTGTTTGCCAACAGGCTGATCCGGACAGAATCGGTATCATGGGCATCTGCGGATGGGGCGGAATGGCGCTCAACACTGCGGCACTGGATACCAGAATCAAAGCCACCGTGGCTTCTACCATGTATGACATGACCCGGGTAAACGCCAAAGGATATTTTGATTCTGAAGATTCCTTAGACGCCCGATACGCAAAACGGCAGGCACTGAACGCTCAGCGGACCAGGGATTACAAAAACGGCAGCTACACCCCAGGGGGCGGGGTTGTAGATCCCCTTCCGGATGACGCTCCGTTCTTTGTGAAAGACTACTATGACTATTACAAAACACAAAGAGGCTATCATCCCCGTTCCTTAAATTCCAACAACGGCTGGAATGTGACCGGATGCATGTCCTTTTTAAATCAACCGATCCTCTGCTACAGCAATGAAATCCGCAGCGCTGTTTTGATTATGCACGGAGAAAAAGCGCATTCCTGCTATTTCAGCAAAGACGCCTACGCTGCCATGATTAAAGCCAATCCCTATACGGATAACAAAGAACTGCTGATCATTCCGGACGCTGTGCACACGGATCTCTACGACGGCGGCGGAAAAAATGCCATCCCATTCGACAAACTGGAAGATTTCTTCCGGACTTATCTGAAATAGTAAAAATACGGCATTTTAACCCTTATTGAATATATAAAAGTTCCGGCCCAGCCTGAAAGGCTGCATGGCCGGAGCTTTTTATCTCCTGTATTCTGCGCTCAGTTCCGACAGGATTTCTTCCAGCGGCCCGTCAAAACCCAGAGACTTTTCACGGATATTATCCAAAATATATACCTCTCCCAGATTGATCGTCATGTAAAAAGCATTCGGTTCTCTGTCCACAAGTCTCATCAGCGGCTCTTTAATCAGCTGATTGCGCCACCCGATCCCTAGTTCCAGCACCGCCAGTTTTTTCCCGCGGTACTGTTTTAAAAAATTCTCATACCTCATCCGGCTTTCTGTTTTTGGGATAAAATATTTATCCATGATCATATGAATCTGCATCGGACCTTTGCATACAGGGCAGCGCGGGACCAGATCTGCGGGAATCCTGCCGTTTTCCTGAGCCGCCGCCATTTTGGCAGCCGGTTCCAGAGTAGGGTACAGCGTGTCATGACATCGTAAGGCACACTGCATATTCAGCCATTCTCCTTCAATTTCATATATCTTGTCCGGCGCAAATCCGCTCATTTCAAAATGACATTCTCCATTTGAAGTAATAAT
The DNA here is from genome assembly GCA_930989305.1 of uncultured Roseburia sp. Taxonomy (GTDB): domain Bacteria; phylum Bacillota; class Clostridia; order Lachnospirales; family Lachnospiraceae; genus Brotonthovivens; species Brotonthovivens avistercoris. The sequence goes on from CAKNLF010000002.1 coordinate 47,516, forward strand.
AAAATAGTCTTTTTCTCCCACAATCGTCTGCAGGTCGCACATAACAGCGCTTTTTTTATACATTCCGCAGTAATGGCGGATTAGCCTGCTCCAGAAAGCCCATTTTTCTTCTTCTGAAGGCCACCGGGCTCCCATCCCCTGCAGGATGCATCTCAATCCGTATTTTCTTTTAAAATCTCCAAACAGTTCTTCAAAAGCCCCGTTATCCGCAAACAGATGAAGCCCCTCCGCAATGGAAAGCCCATTACTGGCGCCGATCAGCACCGCGTCCGCTTCTTTTAATTTTTCCACTGCCAATTTTATCTTATCCATTTTTCTGCTCCTTTCCTGCGGAGCTTCCAAGAATTTTTGCCGCATCCCGCAGGACCCTGGCAATGTCGTTACAGATCACCATACCTTTGTCCTCGATTTCTTTCGGAAGGAAATCATATTCCTGATTCACAGCCACGTATTTTGCCCGAGGCAGATTAGCTGTCAGATTCCAGAAAGGTTCCTGGATAAACATAGGCGTCAGCCGTCCTACTCCCAGCTCCAGAAACAGAATCTTTTTGTCCATGTTTTCTCTCAGGAAGTCAGAAACCTTCTGATACTGTTCTTCATATTTTCTGCCCTGAAGGAAATTTCCATATCCCCTTACCCATGGAAATGCCTCAGCGCCGCAATGGGGACACCTGGGAATCCGCTCTGTAGGTACAGAAGTTTTCTCTCCCATAGCCTGTATCATTTCTTCCACAGGTTTTACCGCATCCCACGTATCGTCGCAGCAGCTGCGGGAACACTGAAAAAAGCGATGATCGCCCTGAATCTCACTGACAATTTCTTCCGGATAGATTTTTACAAACTGGGTATCCTGATTCGTAGTCAGGATATGAAAATTTTTCCCTTTCAGCAAAAAATCCAGATCCCGGTAAGGCAGCCGGATCGGAGCATGCTGAGTCGTATACAGAAAAGTCGCCAAATATCCCCAAAATTCTTCCCGGGTATCAAAAGTATGCGCCATTCCCGCAAACGCTCCCTTAAACCCATATTTTTCTGCATATTTCCCAAAATATCTCCGGTAGGAAGGAGTGTCGTCATAATAAAAATCTCCGCCTCCGGCTGCGGACAATCCTGACGCGCCTCCCACAAGGATACCGTCTGCATCTTTTATCCATTCCGTCAAAAGCTCGATCTGTTCCCCATATGGCAGAGAAGCTTTATCGGTCAGTATATAAGGCGTCTTTCCGGCAGCATATATGCTGTAATATTTGGAATAATTCATCTGTGTCCGCATTACCAGTTCTTCATAAAAGCTCATAATATACAAGCATCCTTTCTCACAATCCGTTATTGGTTGTTATTTATATTTTAACATCTTTTTCAGTTTACCCCTCTGTCCGGCAGGTTGTCAATATGTTGTTAAAATAAAATTAACATCATTACAAAAAAATAATACCGCACCCTGTCCGACTTTCTCACAACGAAACTTCCATCTTCTTCAACAAAAAAATCTCCCGTCGGATCCAGGTCCGCGAGAGATCTTTTTTGGTTTCTTCTTTTCGCTTTTTTATGATTCTGCTGTTTTCAAAAATTTTTTCAGATTTTCATACCGAGCTTTAAAGTCTTCCATTCCAAGCTCGTACAAAGCCCTCTCCTGTTCTTCTTTCATAGAATAGGTTCCTGCTTTCACAGACTGGCTGGGAGCAAAGACAAATGCCTTTCCCTCCCGTTCCAGTTCATATACCTTTTTAAGATTTTCATTATATGTAACATGTCTCTGATCAATGGCCGATACGATCTTGGGATATTTCCGCCGGAGTCTGGAATAAAGCCATCGCATATTCTGAGGGGCCTTCACATAGCCTCTGGACTTGGTCAAAAGAACTACCAGCCGGCTGCAGCCTTCTTCCAGAGCATGTCGGACAGGTACTGCATCCACAAGCCCTCCGTCAAAATAAAACTGGCCGTTGATCTCCACCGGATGGCATGCCACCGGTATGGCGCAGGAAGCCATGATCAGACGGTAATCATCCTGCTTCATATCTTCTTTTCCGAAATATTCCGGCTGTCCGGTGGCGGCATTGGTCACTGCCAGTTGATACTGTGTCGCACTTTCCATCATTGCCGGATAATCCAGCGGATCTTTTCCTGTGGAATTTGTCAGCTCCCCATATATATATTTTAAACCAAACAGATCTCCTGACCGCAGCAGGCTCCGCAAACCAAAAAATCTGGGGGAATGGATGTGTTCCGTATAAAACCGGAGATTGCGTCCCCGCTGCCCCGCCACAAAGGAAGCGGCGTTTCCTGCTCCTCCGGACACACCGATACAATAATCAAAAGAAATGCCGTAATCTATAAATGCGTCCAGAATACCGGCATTATATGCGCATTTCATACCGCCGCCCTCTACAACAAGCCCTATTTTTTCAGGATTTTCCATTCCCTTCACCTCCTTCATCCACACTTCTCTTATAATAGCATTCTATGATATCCCAAAGCGTAATCTCATTCATTTTTTTCTCCGCCACCTGCTGAATATCTTTGTAAAAGTCCCCAATGGAAAGCTGGATATTTACGCCCACTCCACACTGCGGATTCGTATGGATATCCAGATGCAGCAGAGGTTTTCCCCCTTCCACCGCCCGATAAACATCCAGCATGGTAATCTGACGGGGATCTTTGGTCAGGCTGGTTTTCGCCTGCCCTTGGGTGCTGGAAATCAGCCCCGCATTTTTCAAAGCGGACATCAGCTGCCGGATATAAGCCGGGTTTGTTTTGACACTCTCTGCGATCCTGGCACTGGTCATCTTTTGTCCTTCGCCCAGATACAGAAAGATCAACAAATGAATAGTATCGCTTAATTTTGTTGAATATTTCATAACTGCATATCACCTCAAATAAAATCTGTCCGCATCCCGGATACATGTCCGTGCTCCATGTAATTTTAACAATAACATCTTTACACTAACAAGTCAACCGCATCATATCTGTCTTCCTTGCCTGTATGCCAGAAAGCAGTTTCCTTCTGCAATAAAAAACGCTTCGGAGCCATTCCTGTTCAGGATTGACCCGGAGCGCTCTTTTTGATCGTACAAAGATAATGCGGCTATTATAATAACCGTATTATTTCTGTATGGTATCTGAATTCTGATTATATGCCTTTGCCACGCATTTCCACTGACCGTCCATTTTCAGAAGGAGCAAAACATCCGTAAAATCAATGCGCCCGCCCCAGCCTTCTTCCAGCACCCGGACTACAGCCAGTGATTCCTCTACCATCAGCACATCCACTCTGGCCTTGAAATTTTCTCCCCCGTCTACAGTATCTACGTTATGATAAAACTGTTCAATGGATCCATGCTCCAGTTTTCCGTCCAGATATCCAAACAGAACCGCTTCGTCTGTAAATAATTCCTTGGCATATTTGCTATTGCCCTCAGCTACGCTTCTCACAAATTTCATCGCGGCATCTTCCACTGCCTGATATTCTTTGATATCTGCTCTCATATTGATTTCCTCCCGCTATTCTTTGAAAATTGACTTTTTCTGTTTCTCATATTACAATCATAGCAAGAATCCAACATATAGCAAGTACGCACATAAAAGTGCGATACTTACATGGATTTTATATACTTACGCAAAGGAGAGCGTGATCATATGGAACAAAGATGCATATCCAATGAAAGTCTCGGCACAACCGGCTTCAGCTATACACTGTCGCTGATCAACGGAAAATATAAAATGACCATCCTTTATACACTGATGGAATTCGGTGTTGTTCGTTTTAATGAAATGAAAAAATATATCGGCGGTATTTCCTATAAAACGCTCAGTTCTTCTCTGAAAGAATTAGAAGCGGACAAACTGGTCCATCGGGAAGAATATCCCCAGATTCCGCCCAAAGTGGAGTACAGTCTCACAGAACGCGGCAAATCTCTGATTCCCATTCTGGACGGCATGTGCGAATGGGGCGATAAAAACCGGCTGTAATATATAAAAAGGGGCCTGTACGGAATGTATATGATCACAATCCGCATCAGCCCCTTTTTTATCCCGCCGTTTATCATGAGACAATCATATATCCGGAATCCTCCAGTATATCCAGCGCCTGTTCAAACTTTTCTTCTTTTACAAGAATATAGTCCGTATTATATGTGGAGACTGCAAAAATTCCAATTCTGGCCTTTGCCAGTATTCCGGAAAGTTCTGACAAAATACCAATCATCGAAAAATCCAGAACCCCTTGGATATGAAATGCTCTCCATCCGTCCTCTCTGGCCTCGGTCCAAACAGGGACATATTCGGTTTCACAGACCAGAGACACTTCCTCATCCGTTTTTGCCAGAACATAAAACTCTCCTTCCGGCACAACCGGGCTTCCTGCAGGCAGTCTGCATA
>CAKNLF010000003.1 GCA_930989305.1 uncultured Roseburia sp.
ATAAAGACGACAAAAAGCCCTTAGCTATGAGTTACTACCCACAGCTAAGGGCTTTATAATATGGATTTATTTTGTCATACAAAACCAACTCTAAATCATTCTGTAACCCGTAAACCACTGGATTGCAAGAATAATGGCTCTTATATGACTGTTATCAAATTGTTATCAAAAGACCTCTCGAAATGCCGTAAACTCGCATAAACACTGGGCTTTTACGACTTCTCAATTTATTCCCACTCAATCGTTCCAGGCGGTTTACTAGTCAGATCATAGAATACCCTATTAACGCCTTTCACTTCATTAATAATACGATTCATGACTTTGTTCAGTACTTCATAAGGAATTTCCGCTGATTCGGCCGTCATGAAGTCAATGGTTTTCACCGCGCGAAGGGCAACGGCATAATCATAAGTTCTTTCATCGCCCATGACCCCTACAGAGCGCATGTTGGTCAAAGCCGCAAAGTACTGGTTGATTTCCTTGTCCAGTCCTGCATTGGCTATTTCTTCTCTGTAGATTGCGTCCGCATCCTGTACGATACGTACTTTTTCTCCTGTTACTTCTCCGATGATACGGATTCCCAGACCCGGGCCCGGGAACGGCTGACGGAATACCAGGTATTCCGGGATTCCCATTTCCAATCCTGCTTTGCGGACCTCGTCTTTAAACAGGTCACGGAGCGGTTCGATGATTTCTTTAAAGTCTACGTAATCCGGCAGTCCTCCTACGTTATGATGGGATTTGATAACAGCGGATTCTCCGCCAAGACCGCTTTCTACTACGTCCGGATAGATGGTTCCCTGTACCAGGAAGTCCACTGCGCCGATTTTTTTCGCTTCTTCTTCAAATACACGGATAAATTCTTCGCCGATGATCTTCCGTTTCTTTTCCGGTTCTTCTACCCCTTTGAGTTTTTCATAAAAACGCTCCTGAGCATTTACACGGATAAAGTTCAGGTTGTAGTTGCCGTTGGGGCCGAATACTGCTTCTACTTCATCCCCTTCATTTTTTCTGAGAAGACCGTGGTCTACGAATACACAGGTCAGCTGATCTCCTATTGCTTTTGAAAGTAGCACTGCTGCTACGGAAGAATCCACTCCGCCAGAAAGAGCGCAGAGTACTTTTCCGTTTCCAACCCGTTCTCGGATTTCTTTAATGGAATTTTCCACAAAGGAATCCATTCTCCAATCTCCGGCGCAGCCGCAGATGTTGTGTACAAAGTTGGAAAGCATGGTTTTGCCTTCTACCGTATGGAGCACTTCCGGATGGAACTGGATCGCATACAGTTTTTTATCCGGGTATTCTGCTGCTGCTACCGGACAATCTGCTGTATGGGCGCAGATGCGAAAGCCCGGCGCAGTTTTAGAAATATAGTCAAAATGGCTCATCCAGCAAATGGTGGAAGGTGATACATCTGTAAACAGCGGTGAGCTGTTGTCAACGGTTACTTCTGTTTTTCCATATTCTCTGACAGGAGCCTTTTCCACCGTACCGCCTAATATGTGCTGCATCAGCTGAGCGCCATAGCAAAGTCCCAGCACCGGAATGCCAAGCTCAAACAGTTCTTTTGTATAAGTAGGTGCTCCGTCTTCGTAACAGCTGTTTGGCCCGCCTGTTAAAATAATCCCCTTGGGATTCATTTCTTTGATTTTTTCGATATCGGTTTTATAGGAATAGATTTCGCAGTATACATTGCATTCGCGTACACGGCGCGCAACCAGCTGATTGTACTGGCCGCCGAAGTCAATGACAATGACAGTTTCTCTGATCATTAAAAATCCTCCTTGGTATCCTCTCCGCGCATCAGGCCAGGATTCTCCGCGCCTGTCCGGCCGGAATCCCTCCGTTTATACCTCTAAGATAGAAAATGCCCGGGATGCTTATTGGTATCTTTATTTAAAATTCAAACACTTTATAAAAAGCAGGGATGGCACCTGCTTTTTGAAACTATGGATAAATATGTTTGTAATTTTCTACTATTATATAATACAGGCGTTACCCATAGCAAGACCAAAAATCGTCAATTAACCGGAATCCTGTCTTCGGCTTCAGTTTTTGTGCAGATATTTTTCCCTGGTGGCCAGTCCGCCCCGGATATGCCGCTCGGATTTGTTGATATCCAGCACTTTTCGCGTCTCCCGGGCCAGGGAGGGATTGATCTGCAAGAGACGCTCTGTGACGTCTTTATGTACCGTACTCTTACTGATCCCAAACTTTTTTGCCGTCTGCCTTACTGTCGCATTGTTGTCTACAATGTATTTTGCGATTTCCATAGCTCGCTCCTCAATATATCCTTTCAAAATTTTTCCCCTGCAAACACTGTTTTTACAATGTATGCAGGAAAAGAAGGTGTCATGCTTATTTAAACGCACTTCTTTTCTTACAACATCCGCTCGTGATCCATTTCATATTCCATCATTCTGACGCTCACTTTGCATTCTTGATTAATTGCAACATCCGATACATTTAATTTGCCCTTTGTTTTGCAATCTCAATCCACGTTTTTTCTTCCCACTCAATAGGCTTTTGCTGTGTTTTCAGCTTTCCTCTGAGATTCTTTTGAAAATCTATATATTGTTTTTCATTCCATTTACTCCATGGAACTACTTTATTGCTGTTGAACTGTCCGCTTTTTCTTTTATCTTTCACTAAGATTCCTTCTATTACATCTTCCCATCCGTCTGTATTCCAGACAGCTTCAATAATATAGCTATCAACCGGAACATGTAAAACCGGCAATAGCAATTGCAGTTTCTTATTCCATTTTCCTGTAATCCACATATATTTTATCGTCATATTCAAGCATTTTTGTGCCTGACCATAATAAAACCTCTCACTATTATCATAACGATTTTCAATTCTATCTAAAACCTTTTTCCCTTTTAATTCCGGATATTTTGTTGCAGTTTTTATTATCTGCCGGCATGTATCCCTATGCCATGCGTCAAATTGATCTATATCGGAATCTTTCAACATTTTCAGAACTTCTTCTGTCATTAACTTACAGATACTATGGCAAAAACTTTTTCTGTCTTTAGCCTCACATGCATTGTTAAATTTTAATGTTCTGTTCATATCTAAATATGCTCTGTTCGCGCATACAGAAATCACTTCTTCCTCATTTAAATTTTCTATATCTTCTAATGTTACTCCCAAAAGATAATAAAATAAAAAATCCGCTGTCCTTTCACTTATTTGCTCTTTCATTAGACTTTCTCCCACTCTTAGTATTGTCATAGTCATTCTTTACCTTGTCTGCGAGTTAGACTATGCTATTTTAAGATACTGTGGATTGGACCATCCCTTCTGCCACTTGATGGTTACAAAAAAGTTTTCCCCCCGGTCTCTTTCTATCATCGCTGATCAATAGATACACCCAATGACGATTGTCATCCGGACAGCGTCCCTCTGCCAGCGTCTTCTGCACAGAGACAGAAACACTACCTCTTCCAATCTTGTCCCTTTTCTATCTCTATATCTGCTTCATAATCCACTGTGTTCTTTGCAGCAACATGGCATCATACAAGCAAATATATACTACAATTCCAGACTATTGTCCTTCAATAAAAAGTCATATATGCTCATTGTTGTAATCCCATTTTCATCCCGTGTCACATTCATTACATCCTTCACCACAATGATCTTTTTAAAAGAATCTTTGACCTGAAGCAGTGACATTTTTTCCTGCTTTCGCTTTTGTTCATCAGGCATGGCAAACGCAGACTGGAGATAATATCTCCGGCTGCCTTTATTTGCAACGAAATCGATTTCCAGCTGTTTTCGTTCTGCTTTTCCTGACGCATCCTTCCTCCGTTTTTCTACAATTCCAACATCCACCGCATAACCGCGGCTCCTGAGTTCATTATAAATAATATTTTCCATAAGATGCGTCTCTTCCACCTGTCGGAAACCCAACCTGGCATTTCGCAGCCCCACATCCTCAAAATAGTATTTTACAGGAGTCCCGATATATTTTCTTCCTTTCACATTATATCGATTAGCTTTATGGATAATAAAAGCATCTTCTAAATATTCAATGTACTGACGTATGGTATTTCCGCTGATCCTTGATCGGAGCACACTCCTGAATGTAGATTCGATTTTCGGGACATTGGTAAGAGAGCCGATCGCCGATGCAAGAATATTAACCAGATCCTCCAATTCCTGTGTTTTTTCAATATGATGTCTCTCAATAATATCTTTCAGATAAGTTTCTTCAAACAAGCTTGTCAGATAAGAAACCTTCTGTTCCTCTGTCTTCATAGTCACGGTAAGAGGAAGCCCTCCATATAATATATAATCCGCCCAGCCGTGGTAGATATCTCCTTCGTACACCTGCATAAATTCTTTAAATGTCAGCGGAAAGATATGAATTTCATCTCCTCTGCCGCGAAATTCCGTTATGATATCTTTGGAAAGAAATCTGGAATTGCTTCCTGTCACATACACATCTGCGTTATCAATATGCAACAGTGAATTCAATACTTCTTCAAACTCGTTTAAAAGCTGTACTTCATCCAAAAGTATATAATACATCTCACGATCCTGCATACATGATTCAATATATTCCAGAATAACATCCGGATCACGGTACTGTCTGTGCTTTCTCTGATCTAACTCAATCCGGATAATGTGAGATTCCGGTACTCCCTGTTCCAATAGATAATTCTGGAATATGTGAAAAATGAGATAGGATTTTCCCGATCGTCTCACACCTGTCACCACTTTTATCATTTGATTATGCATCCGGTTGATCAGATCCTGAAGATATTTATCACGCTTGATTTCCATCCTTGCTTCTCCTTTTATTGAAAATTTTTGACACTTTTTCCATTTTTATTCAATATAATTATATGCTTTCCATTCTTTCTTTACAACCTGATACTGAATATTTTTGACACTTTTTCCATTTTTATTCAAAATCCATCTTTCGATATAAAAATACAGACATACGCTCTTAGGCAATATGTCTGCACTTCTTCAATATATATAGTCAATATAAACCGTTCTATATTATCCTTTCAAAATTTTTCCCCTGCAAACACTGTTTTTACAATGTATATAAGGGAATGCGGGCTTATTCCAGCCATCCTTTATATTTCCCGATAGACCACCCGGCCATCCTTTCTGTCTGATTTCAAAAGCGAAACCTTTTCTACCGTCATCTCCGCTTTCGGCAAATGCATTTCATAAGGTTTTTTCGATGCCGCCTTTCGGATCAATGTAATATGCGGGACAAACTTATCGTTATCAAAAGGGATTTCTGCATTTTTCAACGCTGTCCGCAGATCCTTCACATAGGTTTTCAGCTTCTGATTGCCTTTCACCCCTGCCCAGAGCAAATTCCCAAAATTTCCTTTCTCTGACAGGCTCAGACGAAATTGCGGCAGCGGCACCTTTTCTATCACGTTTTTCACTTTTCCCGGATCGTCATATTCTCCGATAAAAGCAAGGGTAAGATGCAGGTTCTGGGCCGGGACGTATTTTCCTTCCACTCCCTGCTTTTTCAAATCGTGCATACAGGCCACCAGGGCCTTTTTCATGTTGTCCGACAACCGGATCCCTATAAACAGTCTCATAATCGCTTCTCCTGTGATACAAAATCAGTTTCATTTCTTCGCCGACAATCAAATATCTTTTTCATCTGTTCCCGCAAGACACCTTGCCCTGGCAGTTCACCATTCTGTTTTGGAATGCGCTTTCAGCTCCGTATACTTTTCCTTATTTCCATATGCCTTCTCTACCGGATATTTTTTTGCGTTTTTCTTTACCTTTTCCCGAATGATCTCATCCATATCCAGTCCGCATGCATCTGCCATCAATATGCAGTAATTCAGCACATCTGCCAGTTCCTCCCGGATCTTGTCTGTTTTTTCACTGCAGGCAACGTCCATCCCGCTCCACTGGAATACTTCCAAAAGATCTGCCGCTTCCAGGCAAATGGAAATCGCCAGATCTTTTGGATTGTGAAACTGTTTCCAGTTCCTTTCATCCCGAAACTTCAATACCTGATCAATAGTTTCCTGTGTCATCTTTCATTCCCGCCTTTCCCAATACTGCTGCCGTCACCTGAAATCAGCATCGGCTCTTTTATATTGCCTGCCGTTTATATTGCTTTGCTTCCATCTTATCACATATCACACCGGAAAAAAACCGGAGACACAGCTTCCCTCCGCTGTATCTCCGATCTCTTAATCTGGTTTCAGTTTTCTCTTTATCCGGCTTCCCTCATGTTCCCTTCAAACAATTCGATCAGGTTTCCGGTTGGATCCTGGATAAAGATTCCATATGTATTCCACACATTCGCAGTCATAACAATTTCCACGCCCAGTTCTTTCAGCTCTGCTTTTGTCTGTTCCCGATCCGGAACAGACAGGGAAAAATGTTTGTTTCCCTGCACTTTCATATCTTCGTTTGGAACTTTCCGGTAGGAAGGAAGTTCCAGGGAATCTTTCACATCAAATAACTCCAGCACTACGCCGGGATATTCCATATGAGCGACTCTCACATCGATCCCTGGAATGGTGTTGATGCACAGAGGGCGGAATCCCAACACCCGCTCATACCACTCCATGTGTGTAGAAAATCTAGGAGTTCTGCAGATAAACCGGTTTGAGACTGCGGCAGACTATTCTCTATGTTCTCAGTGGTTTACGACTGTTTTTATGCTTTTATCCGGAGCGATTTCAATGTCTTTTATTTCCTGCTTCTGGGGGCAGCTTCGAAAATTTCTGCATATGGAAGAGGTGCAGCGTTATCTTCTGGTCCGAAAAGAAATGACAATCTTCAGAAGTACAAATCAGCTTTCGAAAAAAGTAAATGTTCTGCTTTATTTTTTATAGGAAATGGTATATGATAGGTTATACTAAAATATAATATTCATTTTTTTCGGCACTTGCATAGGCTGCGCTCTAATCAGATATCTGCGCAGAGTATGTTTAAGTGCTGTTTTGCAGAGGGAAAAAATATCCGGGAGGTATAACAGACATGTTTAAACCAAAAACACAGGAACAGCATGGTTTGAATATTATTATTGTCGGATGCGGAAAAGTAGGAGCTACGCTGGTAGAGCAGCTTATTAAAGAAGGACACGACATAACGATCATAGACAAAAGCCCCAAAAAAATACAGGCTATTACCAATACTTACGATATTATGGGACTGGTGGGAAACGGAGCCAGCTACAGCGTTCTGATGGAAGCGGGAATCGAGGATACGGATCTGATCATTGCGGTTACAGAATCAGACGAACTGAACCTGCTTTGCTGTACCGTAGCCAAACAGGCAACGGACTGCGCTGCCATCGCCCGCGTGCGTACGCCGGATTACAGCCGTGAAGTGGGATACCTCAGGGAAAAACTTGGGCTGGCGCTGATCATCAATCCGGAGCTGGAAGCAGCCCGTGAAGTAGCCCGGATTCTGTATCTGCCTACCGCCCTGGAAGTAAACTCCTTTGCCCACGGCCAGGCGGAACTGATCAAATTCCAGATACCAAAAGGCAACCTGCTGGACGGCATGAGCATTGCGGAACTGGGGCAAAGCTATACTTCCGGTATCCTGGTCTGCGCTGTAGAACGCCAGGACGAGCTGTTCATCCCTTCCGGTGATTTCCGTCTTCAGGCCGGAGACCGGATGTCGTTCGTTGCTCCGCGAAATGCCGCAAGGCCTTTCCTGAAATATATCGGATCCAAAACTCAGCGCGTCAAAGACACGCTGATCATCGGCGGCGGCAAAGCGGCCTATTATCTGGCAAGCCGTCTGATCTCCGCCGGGATCTCGGTCAAGATCATCGAACAGGACGCTCAGCGCTGCGAGGAACTGAGCATTCTGCTGCCCAAGGCAGTGATCATCAACGGCGATGGCACCAACGAAGAGCTGCTGAAGGAAGAAGGTCTGCAGTATGTGGAGTCCTTTGTGCCTCTTACCGGCATTGACGAAGAAAATATCCTGCTTACGCTGTACGCGAAACAGGTATCCAAAGCCAAGATCATTACCAAGATCAACCGGATCACCTTTAAAAACGTGATCAACGGACTGGATCTGGGAAGCGTTGTATATCCGCGGTATATCACCGCCGAAGCGATCATTGCCTATGTGCGGGCAAAAAAAGATTCCATGCACAGCAATATCGAAACCTTATATCATATGTTTGACTCCCGTGCCGAAGCCATTGAATTTCTCGTTGACAAGGAGTCTGCTGTTACCAATATCCCTCTGATGGATCTGCCTCTGAAAAAAGATCTGCTTGTTTCCTTTATCAACCGCAACGGGGATATTCTGATCCCCAGCGGACAGGACTGCATCAAAGCGGGGGACACCGTTATGATCGTGACCACCCATACGGGATTTCATGATATCCAGGATATTTTAAAGTAACAGGAGAGTATAAATAACATGAACAGTTGTATTATTCGCTATATACTGGGATATATCTTAAAGTTAGAAGGAGCTTTCTTGTTCCTTCCATGCATTGTAGCCGTTATTTACCGGGAAACTGCCGGATTCAGTTATCTCTTTGTAGCCGTGGTATGTCTTGTGCTGGGACTTTTCATGACACGAAAGAAACCGAAAAATACTGTTTTTTATCTGAAAGAGGGATGTGTGGCTACCGCCCTAAGCTGGATTCTTATGAGTGTATTTGGCGCACTCCCCTTCTGTCTGACCGGTGAAATTCCCTTTTTCATAGATGCCCTTTTTGAAACCGTTTCCGGCTTTACCACAACGGGTTCCAGCATTTTGTCTGATATTGAGGCCTTGTCTCACTGCTCATTGTTCTGGCGAAGCTTTACTCACTGGATCGGAGGCATGGGAATCCTGGTGTTCCTTCTGGCTATCATCCCTTTAAGCGGAGGTTCTCACATGAACCTGATGCGGGCGGAAAGCCCCGGTCCCTCTGTAGGCAAACTGGTTCCGAAACTCCGTCAGACCGCCAGACTGTTATATCTTATTTATGTAGGTATGACCATTGTGCAGATCATATTGCTCCTTGCGGGCAATATGCCGCTGTTTGATTCCCTGACCATTACCTTCGGCACAGCCGGCACAGGGGGATTTGCCATTAAAAACGACAGTATGATCAATTATTCCCCCTATCTGCAGTGGGTGACCACGGTCTTTATGATCCTGTTCGGTGTAAACTTTAACGCTTACTATTTTCTGCTTTTCAGGCGAATCGGCAAGGCTCTTCGTATGGAAGAAGTACGGTGCTATATTATCATTATCGTAGCCGCGACAGCCATTATTGCCGTTAATACATACAACACCGCCCTGGGCGCAGCGGGTACTATACGGCACGCAGCCTTTCAGGTTGCCTCTATTATCACTACTACAGGATACGCAACTACCGATTTCAATCTATGGCCGGAGGCCAGCAAAACCGTCCTGGTGTTCCTGATGTTTATCGGCGCCTGTGCCGGCAGTACCGGCGGCGGTGTGAAGGTGTCCCGTCTGGTTGTACTGGTAAAAAGTATTTTCCGGGAACTGCGCAGTTACCTTCATCCCAATATTGTCCGCAAAGTCAAATTGGACGGAAAACCGGTGGACTCCGGAACAATCAGCGCTATCCATGTTTATTTTTTCACCCTGATTATACTGTTTGCCCTTTCCCTGTTCGCGGTTTCCTTTGACGGACACGACTTTATCACAAACTTTACCGCAGTGGCCACTACAATCAACAATGTAGGACCAGGACTTGGCATGGTAGGACCGGTGGAAAACTTCGGATTCTTTTCTCCGTTTTCCAAAATTATCCTTACATTTGACATGCTGGCAGGCAGACTGGAACTGTTCCCTCTCCTGCTTTTATTCCATCCTTCAATCTGGCGGGACATGTCTACCCGCAGATTGAAAGATTCCCGTAAAGCAGAAAAAAAACTGGCTGCCCACTAAAAAATCTTGGAAAACATCCATGAAATCGGGAAGATCAGCGCCAGAGACGGCAACATGTTAACCGCCCGAAAATGCTTGACATCCGCAATAGACAGGCCGATCACAAATGTGATCAGGCCGCCTGTTGCCGTAAAATCCCGCAGCGTGGTTTCGGAAATATAAGGCATGATCAATTTGCCCAGATAAAAAAACGCGCACAGTATCACAAACTGGGGCACTACGATCAGATTCATGGCGTACCCCAGAATGCATGCGAAAATAGCTCCTGCAAAAATATCCATTACAGCCTTTGACAGCAGAATCGTCATATCCCCCGTCATCGCCTCATTCATAGCTCCAAATATATTGGTTCCGCTGGCACAGAAGGTAGCCGCCACGATAATGTAAAAATTCATATAGTTTTCTACGTCCCCTTCTATTTTTAAATACAGCCTGTCTATCACTGATTTAAACAGTTTCTTTAATCTGGTATCCAGATTCGCCAGTTCCCCAATCAGAGTTCCCAAGATCATCGCCAGTATTACCGCCGGCATGGAATGTAATTTGATAAAAGAGACTACACCGATCAAAACGGCAGATATTCCAAACACCACCGTCAGCGGATGGTGCAGGCGTTTTGGTATTTTATTTTTAAGTCCCGCTCCCAGCAGTCCCCCTATCAGTACCGCTCCACAGTCCAGATATACTCCTACAGGCATTTTTATCTCCTCCTTTTGTTTTTCTAATCCAAAGGACGAGGCATGTTAACATATAGGCTGTAAAAAGTCAATCTTTTCCGGCCCTGATCTGCGAAAAATATTCTCATATGGCAATTTTTCTCATCACCGTCAATCCCCTGTCCACACAAAAAAGACCTCTGCCCCAGGCGGATCCAACCGCCGTCAGCAGAGGTTTCTTTTATTTTATGAAACAGTCTCGATCTCAACAGGATAACCCTGGATCTTGTCGCTGTAGTTATGTGCCTGTTCCAGCATCATATCCTTTACTTTCATCAGACGGATCTGAGTGCTTCGCTCATTTTCATCCAATTTCATAGTAATATATTTAATGCTTTCTTGTGTTTCCGGAATGATCACATGCTCCAACGCGTTTACACGGCGCCTTGTTTTTTCAATCTCCGCAGCCATCAGCTGGCAGGCCTTTTCCATTTCCGCCAGTTTCAGCATATCCGGCAGTACATCCGCCAGAGATTTTACTGCCCCGTCCAGATCGCTGGAAGTATATGCAAAACCATAAGAATAGATGTCGTTTTCATCGGCAGTTCTCGTTTTGTATTCAAATACCGGAATATCCACACTCATGACATTCTTTTTTCCCGCTTCCAGATAGACGCCCTGTTTTGGAACCATCAACGCGGTATGCAGGCTTTCATTGGACATGGAGGCCTTGGCTATGACAAAATTGGCGTTTGCCGCCTTGATGCCTTCCTCCACTTTCAGACGCAGTTCCATATTTTCCCGGATCAGATCCAGAAACTGCCGCATCAGTTCGTCCCGTTTATCTTTCAGCAGTTTATGTCCCCGAACAGCTGTGACCAGCTTCTTTTTCAGTCTGGTCAGTTCCATACGGGTAGGATTTACCTGAGTGGATGCCATGACAACACCTCCTTCCTATTATTTGCCCTCCGTATCAGCATTTCCTTTATAATACTGATCCAGAAATTTATCATCAATACGTTTCAACTCGCTTCTCGGCAGAATATTCAGCAGCTTCCAGCCGATATCCAGTGTTTCCTCAATATCTCTGTCCGTATTGTATCCCTGGGAAACATATTCTTTTTCAAAAGCGTCCGCGAATTTGGCGTAAATAAGGTCAATATCGGAAAGGGCAGCTTCTCCCAGAATAACCATCAGCTCTTTGGCTTCTTTACCGCGGGCATAGGCTGCAAACAGCTGGTTCATTGTATTGGAATGATCCGCTCTTGTCTTTCCTTCACCGATTCCCTTATCTTTCAGACGAGACAGAGAAGGCAGTACGTCAATAGGCGGCATCACGCCTTTTCGGTAAAGTTCACGGCTCAGTATGATCTGCCCCTCTGTGATGTACCCTGTAAGGTCCGGGATGGGGTGCGTCTTGTCATCCTCCGGCATGGTCAGGATCGGAATCATAGTAATACTTCCGCTCTTGCCCCTCTGCCTTCCCGCGCGTTCATACAGGTTTGCAAGGTCTGTATACATATAACCCGGATATCCCCGGCGTCCCGGCACTTCTTTCCGGGCCGCGGATACTTCACGGAGGGCGTCCGCGTAGTTTGTGATGTCCGTAAGGATTACCAGTACGTGCATGTCTTTTTCAAAGGCCAGATATTCCGCTGCTGTCAGCGCCATACGAGGTGTGGAAATACGTTCTACCGCCGGATCATTCGCCAGGTTGATGAACAGTACCGTCCTGTCAATGGCTCCTGTCTCTTTAAAACTCTGGATAAAGAAGTCCGCTTCCTCAAATGTGATACCCATTGCGGCAAATACTACCGCAAAAGGTTCGTCGGTTCCCCTTACTTTGGCCTGTCTGGCAATCTGCGCGGCCAGCTGAGCATGGGGCAGACCGGATGCGGAAAAGATGGGCAGCTTCTGTCCACGTACCAGAGTGTTCAGTCCGTCGATTGCGGAAACACCTGTCTGGATAAATTCTGAGGGGTAGTTTCTGGCCGCCGGATTCATGGGCAGACCATTAATATCCAGACGCATATCCGGCAGGATCTCCGGACCGTCATCTATAGGATTTCCCAATCCGTCAAAAACACGGCCCAGCATGTCTTCCGATACCCCGAGCTGCATGCTGCGGCCCAGGAAACGTACTTTGCTGCTTTCCAGATTGATGCCGGTAGAGCTTTCGAAGAGCTGTACCAGAGCGTCGCTTCCGTTTACCTCCAGCACCTTGCATCTTCGTGTCTCTCCGTTGGAGAGCTCGATCTCTCCCAGTTCATCATAGGTAACATTTGATACCCCTTTTACAAGCATCAGAGGGCCTGCTACTTCCTGTATTGTTCTGTACTCTTTTGGCATTTATAAGCCCTCCTTTCCTTTTGCCTGGGCAATTTCCTGTTCCAGAGCATCCCATACGGATTTATATTCTTCATCAAGATTTTCTTCCAATGTATATTTGTATCGTCCGATCCGCTCACGAACAGGCAGTTTTACCAGATCCGCGATATTTGCTCCCTGTGACAGCGCTTCTTCTGATTTTTCATAATAGGCCAGTACCAGTCTCATCATCAGCAGCTGTTTCTTGAGAGATGTATAAGTGTCCACTTCGTGGAAAGAATTCTGATGGAGGAAATCTTCACGAATGGACCGGGCAGCTTCCATTTTCAGACGGTCTCCGGAAGACAGCGCGTCCATACCTACCATTTTTACGATTTCTTCCAGACTTGCTTCTTCCTGAAGAAGAGTCATCATTTTCTGACGGTTTTCCATCCAGTCTCCCGCCACTTCTTTTTCAAACCAAGGGCCCATATTATCCAGATACAGGGAATAACTGTTCAGCCAGTTGATTGCCGGGAAATGGCGCTTATATGCCAGCGCGGAATCCAGACCCCAGAATACTTTGACAATACGCAGGGTTGCCTGGGATACCGGTTCGGAAATATCACCGCCCGGAGGAGATACCGCCCCGATTACAGACAGGGCTCCTTCTCTGCCTTCTGATCCAAGGGAGATCACATGGCCCGCTCTTTCATAGAACTGAGCCAGACGGCTTCCCAGATACGCAGGATAGCCTTCTTCACCCGGCATTTCTTCCAGACGCCCTGACATTTCACGAAGAGCCTCCGCCCATCGGGATGTGGAGTCAGCCATAAGGGCTACTGAATATCCCATGTCTCTGAAATATTCCGCAATTGTAATGCCGGTATAAATAGAAGCTTCACGGGCGGCAACCGGCATATCGGACGTATTGGCGATAAGAACGGTACGTTCCATCAGAGACTGTCCTGTCTTTGGATCTTTCAGTTCCGGGAACTCATTTAATACGTCTGTCATTTCGTTTCCACGTTCTCCGCATCCGATATAGACTACAATATCCGCTTCCGCCCATTTTGCCAGCTGATGCTGAATGACTGTCTTGCCGCTTCCGAAAGGTCCCGGCACTGCCGCCACACCGCCTTTGGCAATGGGGAAAAAGGTATCGATAACACGCTGTCCGGTTACCAGAGGTTTCTCCGGCGTCAGTTTCTGTTTATAAGGACGTCCCCGCCTTACCGGCCATTTCTGCATCAGTGTGATTTCTTTGTCCCCCTGTGCTGTTTCAATCACTGCCACAGTCTCTTCTACTGTAAATTCACCGGACCGTATTTCCTTAATGGTTCCTTCGATACCGTAAGGCACCATGATCTTCTGTTCTACAATAATGGTCTCCTGTACCGTACCGATAATATCTCCGGCAACAACTTTGTCCCCTGCTTTTTTTACAGGTACGAACTCCCATTTTTTGTCACGTTTCAGAGATGCTACCTCCACGCCTCTTTTCAGGTTGTTTCCTGAGATCTTCATAATATCGTCCAGCGGACGCTGGATACCGTCGTAAATGCTGGCGATCAGTCCCGGTCCCAGTTCCACAGACAGGGGAGCTTCCATAGATTCCACCGGTTCGCCCGGCCCCAGTCCCGCTGTTTCCTCGTAAACCTGGATGGAAGCTTCATCTCCATGGATTTCTATTATTTCACCGATCAGTCGCTGGCTGCTTACACGTACAACGTCAAACATATTGGCGTCACGCATCCCGGAAGCAATAACCAGCGGTCCTGCTACTTTTTTGATAGTTCCTTTACTCATGTGATTTTACGCCTCTCTATTTTTCTCCAAATATGATATCTGATCCAACTGCCTTCTCCACACATTTTTTTACATTCTCCACACCGGCGCCGGTATTTCCTGAAATCCCCGGAATGAGAATAATAGAAGGCATCATCTTCTCTTTATATTTTTCAATTTCATCCGCAAGTTCTGCTGCCAGTCCCTCTGTGATGTAGATTACGGCATATGCGCTGTCCGCCACTTTTCTCAGAGTCTCCGCACCTGTTTTCGCGTCCTGGACTGGAATAATGTCCAGGCCCAGAGTGGAAAAACCGTAAATACTGTCATAGGGCCCCAGCACTGCTATCTTATACATACATTTCACGAATCCTTTCTGTTATAAATGAATCCGGCAGGCCGTTTCTCTTTCCGGACAGGATGATCCCCACTGTTTTGATCTCGTTTTCTCTGGCAATGATATATGCCATTACCGGTCCGATAGTAAATGATTCAAACTTCTGAGGCTGAAACATTTCGATCAGATGATTGTCGCACCAGCGTTCAAATGCTGACGGCGAGATCTTCAGCGCCTCTGAGGCAGCTCCATAACCGCTGCTTTCCAGATAAGCGCACAGGGTATCAAATCCTCCCAAAGCCGCCTTCGCCAGAGCGTCCGTCTGCATGCCGCTGCAGTTTGTCAGCGCCCGCATCATAAAGTCATAGGACTTTTTCGTTTTCTGACAGCGCACGGCGATCTTGATGTTTGCCACTGCCACCACAGTACGGGCATAAGCGGCGATCACATCATCCGCAGACTCCGCGGCTTCCAGAATCGCTTCCAGGCACGCCTTATCAATGATCACATCGCACAGCTGCCCATCATTTGTATGCATCAGCGTTTCATAGGCATCCTTTGCCGCTTCTTCCATATTTTTCGGAAGACGTCCAAAGTCTTTTGATTTTATGATTTCCCGCAGCTCCTCTCTGGAAGGAACAGTATTTTCATAAAAGAAATCATCTCTGTGCTTATCTGTAAGCGTTTCTTTGATGGCTGTCTTCAGATTGTGGAATGCGTTGGGATAGGAGATTACGCCGAAAGCGTCCATGGATATTCCCAGTTCCTCTACCGTCTCCCATATTTTTTTTCGTTCCTCTGAAAGCATCGTATCTCCGTCCTGTTTTCCGCTGCCATCACCCCAGCCCTTGTCCTCCAGGAAACGCATACATTCTTCATATGTTTTGCATGCCATAAGCTGGTCGATCACAGACTTGGAAAACAGCGACACTTCCAGCGCGCGAATACGCGCAACCGCAAAAGTATAATTTGTGTTCGACATACAAAGCCCTCCTTACATAAACAGCATTTCGTGGACTTTATCTGTCAGGTCATCTTTTTTCATGTCAAATACGGCCCGTAAGGTACAGTTTTCTTCAATCCCGCCATAGGAAAGCACAAAACCGTTATCGATCCGGATCCCTTTTTCCGACAGCGTCAGACTTCCTTTGACGCTTTCAGCCGCAGCCTGGATTCGGTCAGAAAAGTCTTTGGGCATTCTGTCCAGATCCCGCTGCGAAAAGCAGATCACCCCTGCCGCCGGCTGGGCGTATGCCCGGATCATTCTCTCGATCCTGTCAAAGTATGTCTTCGTATCCTCGCTGCATACCTTTTCATATGCTTTTTCCAGCATATGGGAAATCGTATCCTGTTTTGCTTTCAAAATGGCAGTCCTTTTTTTCAGATCCGCAGATGACTGTGCACGTTTTCTGTAATTTGCAATATCTTTTTCAGATTTTTTCAGGATTTCTTCCTGAAGTTTCTGGGCATCCGCTCTTGCCTGAGTCAAAATCTCGTCCGCATTTTCTTTTGCCTGGGCGATCACAGCGTCTGCGTCTCTTCTGGCATCTTCCTGAATCTGATTTATGATTTTTTCTAATCCAGTCATTCTTTTCTCCTCACTACCAATTTCTATATTAATTGTCTTCCCGTTTTTTTCTCTTGCCCGGAAAGACTCCTTGCAGATCTAATCCGGTTTCATTAAACCTGGATGGCGCTTACCGCAAGGATAGAGATCAGTAATGACAGAATAGCGTATGTTTCAACCATAGC
The DNA here is from genome assembly GCA_930989305.1 of uncultured Roseburia sp. Taxonomy (GTDB): domain Bacteria; phylum Bacillota; class Clostridia; order Lachnospirales; family Lachnospiraceae; genus Brotonthovivens; species Brotonthovivens avistercoris. The sequence goes on from CAKNLF010000003.1 coordinate 16,729, forward strand.
AGGGAACAGCATGGCTTTACCGAACTGTTCCGGTTTTTTAGCGATAATACCAATAGCCGCTGCAGATGTTTTGCCCTGATGGATACCGGATACCAGTCCTACCAGTCCTACCGGGAGGCAGGCAGCCAGGATCATCAATCCTGTTTCCGGAGACAGGTCAGCAGCGCCGCCGCCCAGAAGTCCGATCTTTGACAATGTGATAAAGCCAACAAGCAGACCGTAAATACCCTGTGTACCGGGCAGAAGCTGCATGATCAATACTTTACCGAATTTTCCGGGATCCTGTGAAACAACACCTGACGCCGCCTGACCGGCCGTACCTACGCCGATTGACGAACCCATACCTGCAAACAGAACCGCTACTGCAGCTCCCACTAATGCATATACCATACCCATACTCATTTTTATTTTTCCTCCTGAATATCTACATATTTTGTTTTAGCCATAAAAGGCTCAAATGGTTTTCCTCCGCCTTCATAGAATTTTCCGAAAAATTCCACGAACTGAAGACGGTTTGTGTGTACATAAGCTCCTAATACATTGATTCCCATGTTAAGAATATGTCCTACAATAAATACAACAATGAAGAAGATCACTCCAAATACGCTTTTTCCTACCATACTTCCCATCTGGTTGACTACCTGGGCGATAACTCCCGTTGCCAATCCCAGGGCAAGCAGACGCGAATAGGAAAGCACATCGGACAGCCATCCGGTAATGTTATACAGATCATATACGCCAAGGGCAAGCCGGATGCCGATTTTCTTTTTCTTTCTCCTTCCGGACATGACCAAAATGATAACCGCACCTACAACAGCCATAACCTTTGCCGCCATCTGCAGCCCGGGTCCGAAATCAAATTCCATCTGGGAAATGGAATAAAAGAGACTTGTAGGCAGCAGGATCAGGATCAGTCCGATCAAAAACAGGAACCAGGACACCACATCGCTGATAAATCCCACGATATCTTTGTCCTTCAGCATCATATATCCTTTTAATGCCAGTCCGGTAAACAAATGAATAAGACCGAACAGCAGTGAAAACATAAGCATTTTCATGGGATCATTCAACGGAATGAACCACAGCGCATCAACGGTAATCTCTTTTCCAAAGAAGGTCCTGCCTACGACAGTCACCACATCTCCGAAATATCCGCCGAACATTACGCCCCAGAAAACCGTGGAAAGGCCGCACCAGAAAAACATTTTGATAGATTTTCTCAGTCCTGCGTCCATCCGCGGGAATTTAAGCAGCGCAAAGGCGCATCCTATGGAAATAATAGCTCCGTACGCCGCATCGGAAAGCATCAGTCCGAAAAAGAATACATAGAAAAACGACATGATCAGCGTAGGATCGAACTCTCCTTTTTTTGGAAGTCCGAAAGAGGCGACTACACCCTCTACGGATTCTGAAAATTTATTGTTTTTCAGCAATACCGGAGCGTTTTCTTTTTCATCCAGTTCTTCGATCCGGACATCCGCCGTATATTTTTCCATGATCTCCTGGCGTATGGCTTCAGCAACACGTTCCGGCACATACCCGCTCAGGGCAAATGTATTTTTGGTCTGAGGCAGCTGCCCCAGCACTTCATAGCGCCCTGCCATCATCCTGTAGTAATCCGAGATCAGTTTGATATCCGCTCTCAAATCCGCCAGATCAATAATCTCGTTTCGATAGGCCTCCTGTCGTTCCTCACACATCCGAATCTCATCATACAGGCATTTTTCTTCCTCCTGCGGTATCCTTGACGTCTGAATGGAAGGTTTGGTAAATCCCAGTCCTCTTAAAACATCTTCCACTGCTTCGCAGTCTTTTTTCATACATATAACCGCCAGACAGGTTTGATCCTTATCCACAGCTATAGTCTGTACCAGCACATTTTCTATGGGCTGCTTCTGTTCTTTCAGTACAGTCCGTATATGCTCCTCTGCCGCCTGGCCGGTAATGGTGCCAAGCAGTACTCTCGTCTGCCGGGTTCCCGTGATATCCATCGGGACATCCAGGCTCATCCATGGCTGCAGCATTTCAATCTGATTTTGATATTTGGCGGCTTCTGATCTGCTTTCTGATATCTGTTTTTCCAATTCCAGGATTTTATTTACAGCATCCAGATATTCATCCTGCCGTCCAACAGTTTCCCTGTATTTTTCCCTCTCGATCAAAGGTTTTCCTGCCAGGGAATCCAGCAGCGATGTTTTTTCCGGCGCATACCTGTTCAGAATTTCCAGGGCCTGATCCGCTTTCTGCGCCCGTTTTTCAAAATCATTTTTCTGATCGGTGGTATCCTGCTTTTTCAGGCCTTTGATAATATCTTTCTTCCTGAAATTGATCTCCACCATGCCCAGCTCCTGCAGGCGTTCCAGAATCGCTTTCCTGTCTCTGTTCAGCCCGCACAGACTGATCCGCTGCATCTTTAAAACTGCCATGAACTCTCCCCTCCTTTTCTCTCAAATTTTTTTTGCTTATGCAAGCAATGAAATAACTGCTTCTATCACTTCGTTTTCTTTTTTCATCGCCTGTTCTTTCAGCATGTCAACTTCCTGCCGGAGCTCATTGTCAAATGTCTCCGCTCTGGCTTCTTCCTCCCTGACTGCTTCCTGCATCGCTCTGTCCGCGTCTTTTAGAGCCGCTTCTTTCAGCTGATGCCTGATTGTCTCGGCCTGGCGGTACGCGTCCTCAATGATCTTGGCCGACTGTTTCTTTGCCTGTTCATTGAGCTTCTGCGCATCCTTCTCCGCTTCCTGCACGCTTTTCATTACTTCCTGCAGCACGAGCATTTCCACCCCTTTCTACTTCTCAACTATCTTGCGCATAGATTACTTTTTCGCAAAATTGTATTTAAAAAAATACAATTTTTATTATAACAGATGCCTTGTATAAGTTCAAATATATCTTTGACATTTTGTATTTTTTCACATACATATCTGCTATTTTTGGTTATTTCAAACATTTCTCCATTATTTTTATATATTTTCTAATTTTTTATTGTATTTTTTTCAATACAATAATATAATATTTGTTTACGTTATTATCTATGCTCTCACTGGCTTGCCAGAACTTCTGACTTTGCGGGACAGTTTCTTTCACATCTGCCCCCTGCTTCTATTTTTTCTGTTCTCATGGTATAATATACTTGTTTTCCCGGTTCCGGGGAGGGAGAACGTTTCGGCGTTTTGCCCGGTTCTAGTGCAAATAATAAGAGAATCCAGTTAGAAACCAGGGCAGCCGGGAAATCTTTTTATATAAGAATCAAAAACAGCGGCTTCGGAAATTTCCAAAAGCCGCTGTTTTTATAATCAATCAGTTTCATTTTATATAGTAAGAAATCATCTTATTCTCCCGATAACACGCCAACTTTTTCTGACATTCCTTTGCCGACTGGGATTCAATTACGCTTCCTCATTTTCCCCCGGCAGCTTCACCACAGTCATATCATGATGCACTGCCTTTAAAAAGGGACCCAGAATGTCTCTGGTCTTTACCCGCAGGCTGGACGTATTCACACAGGGATGGCAGCCGAAATATTCGCCTTTCAGCAGATCTTCGTCCACCAGCAGGCGCACATGATTTTCCGTATCATTCATCAGGCCCAGCACACTGACAGACCCCGGCGTAATATCCAGGTATTGTTCCATTTCTGCCGGTCCCCCAAAGGAAAGCCTGGCGCTTCCGATCTGTTTGGTAATATCTTTTGTTTTGAACTTTTTATCTCCCAGTATCATGAGCAGATAAAAATCTGTTTTCTGCCGGTTGCACAAAAAAAGATTTTTGCAGATATCCGCCTGGAGCACCCGGTCTATTTCTTCACAGGCCTCCATTGTCATGGCAGCCTCATGATCCACCCGTTCGTATTCGATCCCCAGATCATCCAGCAGGTCGTATACCCGCATTTCTTTTTCCTCTCTTTTACCGGCATCCTGCGGTCTTCCTTTTACCAGTTTCATATTTTTTCCTTTCTTTTCCAAAAAAATTTATTTTATTTTCCAACTATGAAATCTTCTGTTCCTGCAGATACTAAACTGCAATCTAACAGAAAGGAGTTTTTCATTATGGACAAATGCTGTACAAATACCCTTGCCATTGCTTCTGTTCCCTGTCAGGAGACGGATCTGTCAAATTTATACACCGCCGAAGAAGCTCTATGCAATGGTACCATATTTCCGGAATTAAATCTTCCCTTTTTTATTACAGAAACAGACAAAAAAAGCAGCTGCGGCTGCCTGGCCTCTGGCTGCTGCCGGGATATGATGGAGATCATGAAAACAGGGTTTTATCTGGATGATCTGACTTTGTATCTGGATACCCATCCCCAGGACAAGAAAGCCCTTGCCCTCATGCAGGAATGTCTGGCAAAAAAGCAGCAGCAGGTCTGCGACTTCGCGAAGGATCATTTCGTTTTAACAAAAAACTGTATTCCGCAGGCACCGGACAAAGGCGCTTTTGCCTGGTCTGACGGCCCTGCCCCCTGGGAAGGAGTGTATGAATAATGTGGGTTTATGAAAAAAGACTGCAGTTTCCTGTAAAAATCACAAAAACCTGTCCTAAGACCGCCAAGCTGATCATCAGCCAGTACGGCGGACCGGACGGAGAGCTGAGCGCTTCTATGCGATACCTGGCTCAGCGGTATTCCATGCCGGTGAAATCCGTAGGCGGACTGCTGACGGATATCGGCACCGAGGAGCTGGGCCATATGGAGATGATCTGCGCCATGGTCTATCAGCTGACAAAGGATCTGCCTATGAAAGAGATCAAGGAAAGCGGATTTGATGCCTACTATATCGACCATACCACCGGGCTGTGGCCTCAGGCTGCTGCCGGCCTTCCGTTTTCCGCCATAGAATTTCAGTCCAAGGGAGACGCCATTACGGACCTGACGGAAAACCTGGCCGCCGAGCAGAAAGCCCGGACCGTCTACGACAATCTGCTGCGGGCCATCACCGATCCGGAGATCCGGGAACCGCTGAAATTTCTCCGGGCGCGGGAAATCGTGCACTTCCAGCGGTTTGGCGAGGCACTGGAAAAAACAAAAGAAACGCTGGACGCGAAAAACTTTTACTATTTTAACCCGGAGTATGACAAGGCAATGTATCACCCGGGCAGGTAGCCTTTCCCCAATTGAAAAGCCGGAGTTTCTGCAAAATCCAGAAGCTCCGGCTTGTTCCGTTCATTTTAGTTTTCGAATTCGTTTTCCATTTTTTCCAGCTGAAAATACAGCAGATCTTCGCTGTATACCGTCCAATACCCCCGGGTCATAAAGTAATCCCGGATCTTTTCACAGGCTTCTTCCAGCTTTCCGTCGCAGGCGCAGTTTCCCTGGGGCTCAATGCAGCCTTCCGTTTCGCTTTTCAGGCTCAGTCTGAAATACAGTTTCTCTCTGAACAGTTCTATATTCAATTGTGTAATGTCATTGTAATCGATTTTTTCCATAAGGCGCCTCCTTTTTGAAAAGTATAGCATACTCCTGTATCCATTGTATAGCGGTTGTCTCTCCTATCTGACAGATATCACCTTTTCTTTTGATCCGGTATTTACGCCGCTGTATAAATGGAGTATAATTGAAAACACTGGTGTCTTTACACCTGTAAGTTCAGTTATGATACAGTAAGGAGGTCCTGTTATGTCAGGCAGAATCAAATACAACATTATGTCCCAAAGCGAACTGAAGCTTTTGAAAGACCGCACGGAAACGCTGCTGGAACAGCGCGGCATCGTCCTGGAACATCAGCCTTTGCGGTCAGAGCTGGAAAAATCCGGCTGTATCCTCCAGGATAAAAAAGTCCTGTTTCCAAAAGAAGTGATCCGCAAAGCCCTTGCGGATGTACCGGAAACCTTTACTTTGTACTCTCCTTCCGGGCAGCATGATATGGAATTTCCCCACCCCCAGGGATCTTTTTATACCCGCACCTGTACCGGCGCCCCTTATTACAGATCTCTGAATGATCTGACACGCTATGTGACGCCGGAAAATACCGCGGAATGGTTTCATCTCACAAATTACCTGGACAACATCGATTTTACCGCCCTGCCATCTGCATGCAGCCCCGATGTGCCGGGCAATATGATCGACATCTGTACCCTGGAACAGGCCTTAAACCTTTCAGAAAAACATATCTGGATCCAGCCTTACGGCACTGCCAATGTCCGATACCTGATCGAAATGTGCCAGGCCGCCGCAGGAGGTCCGAAAGCCCTCAGAGAAAAACCCATCGTAAGCTTCATTTCCTGCAGTGTGCCTGTACTGAAGTTTAAAGACATGGACGCTGAGATCATTTATCAATGCGCCAAAGCCGGTATTCCCGTACAGCCCTGCGCGCTGCCTACCGCAGGCGCCAACACACCGGTTACTGCCCAGGGAACAGCCCTTGCCGCCTGCGCGGATGTGCTGGCTCAGATCATTATGCTGGAGCTTTTGTGTCCGGGCCTTCCCGTGATCGCCACTCCTTTGCTGTTTTCTATGGATATGAAAACTACCTATACCCTGCAGTCCAATACACAGATCACCCTCGGACGTCTCATGTGCATGCAGCTGTTTGAAGAAGGTTATCACATTCCCGCCCATTCTTACGGCACAGGAACAGACAGCCCGGTACTGGATGAACAAAATATGATCGAACGCACTTCCCTGATCCATATGATGGCCATATCAGGGGCCAGCGTCTTAGGCGGCGCAGGGCAGCTGGAAACAGCCAAGACCATCAGTCCCCTGCAGCTGATCATGGATGATGAGATCTTCGGCATCGCCAAACAGCTCTGCCGGGGACTTGCCGTAGATGATGAGACCCTGGACTTTGAAGAACTGCTCCGGGGAGATGACGGGAACGGGTATCTTATGAGCAATCATACCCTGCGGCATTTTCATGAACTCTATCGGCCGGAACTATTCTTCCAAGGCAATACCCCTGCCGCTGCCGACGGCACGCCTCTGCATACTATGCTGCAGCGGACCCTTCAGCGCTACCATGCGCTGAAAGCCCTTCCCATCCGTCAGGTATTAAATCCGGACATCTCTCAGCGGATCCACGAGATCTTGCTTCAGGCAAAACAGGAACTGACTGTCTGACGGCAAATTGTTTTGATGATATAAAAACGGCTGATCCGGGCGCAATGTCCGGCTCAGCCGCTTTTTCATACCGGACCGGCCTCTGTTTCTTCCAGTCCGATCCTTGTCTTAAAAGTTCCTTCCACAGACGTATCCAGCTGTTTCCAGCCGATCTGTCCGATCGTTTTTCCCGTTATGCACACTGCCGCCCGATCGCCTGTTTCTTTGCTGCTCCAGGTCAGCCAAAAATGTCTCTGAGCAGCGCCCCGGATCTGTCCGCGCAGACCGTTTGCATCTGCTGTGGAAAAGAAATCCATGCCTGCGGTCAGACCTTCCCCGGTATATTTCAGATAACTTTCCTTAGCCGTCCAGACCTGTAAGAAATCACGGTATCCGTTTCGCTCCAGCCACTCGGCCTCCTTTGGATGAAAGAATCGCTCCGCCAGACGCTTGGGGCTGCACTTTTGGCTGCCCTGCACATCCAGGCCCAGTTCTCCCCTGCCAAAGGCGCACATCCAGAAGTTCCCGCTGTGGGAAATGGAAAATCCTATATCCGATGGCGATGAAAAATACGGTTTTTGGTAGGTGCCGGGATCCATCAGAGCAAGAGCGTCGATCTGATCTGTTCTGTCCTGTTCTCTCAGCCAGTCTGCCGCCGCTTCCAGCAGCAGCCTGTGGGAACCGTTTTTTCCGTCCCACCCGGTATAGTAGATCATAACGTCCATTTTTTTATTCCACCGTTACGGATTTGGCCAGATTTCTCGGTTTATCCACATCGCATCCTCTGCCTACCGCTACATAATAAGCAAACATCTGCAGCGGGATCAGCGCCAGGGAACTGGTAAAATATTTGTTTGTCTCCGGAATGTAGATCACATAATCCGCTGTTTTTTCCACATCCGTATTGCCTTCTACCGTCACGGCCATTGCGAAGGCCCCTCTGGATTTTACTTCCTGAATATTACTGATGGTCTTTTTATAGAGAGCCGGCTGTGTCAGCACCGCTACCACCAGCGTTCCATCTTCCACCAGAGAGATGGTGCCGTGTTTCAGCTCGCCTGCGGCATAAGCCTCCGCATGAATGTAGGATATTTCCTTCAATTTCAGAGCGCCCTCCATGGAAAGGGCATAATCCAGTCCTCTTCCGATAAAGAAAACGTCTTTGGCCGCAATATAACGATTGGCAAATTTCTGAATGTTATTCCTGTGAGCCAAAAGCATTTCAATCTGATCCGGCAGCCGTTTCAGATCCTGGATCATATCTCCGATCTCTTCCCCGGAAACCGTGCCTCTGACCTCGGCGAATTTGATCGCCAGCAGATATTCCGCGATCAGCTGGGTGCTGAATGCCTTTGTTGTAGCCACGGCGATCTCAGGTCCCGCCCAAGTATAGATCACTTTATCCGCTTCTCTTGCAATGGAGCTTCCCACCACATTTACGATAGCCAGCGTCATCGCGCCTTTTTCTTTTGCTTCCCGCAAGGCAGCCAGGGAATCCGCCGTTTCTCCGGACTGGCTGATGATGATCACCAGATCGTTTTCCCGCAGGATCGGATTGCGGTAACGGAACTCACTGGCCAGATCCACGAAAGAAGGGATCCTTGCCATTTCTTCAAAAATGTATTTGGCGCACATGCCGGTATAGCTTGCGGAACCGCATGCCACAATGTGGATGCTGTTGATCCGGCGGATCTCATCGTCTGTCATGCCCAGCTCGTCGATCACGATCTTGCCGTCTTTCAGTCTGGGTTCCAGCGTATCCCGCACCGCTTTGGGCTGTTCATACATCTCTTTCAGCATGAAATGCTCATAGCCGCCTTTTTCCGCCGCGTTTACATCCCATTCTACCGTGTGCATTTCTTTTTCGATTTCTTCTTCATCAATATTGTAAAAAGTGATCCCATCTTTTTCCAGCACCGCGATCTCTTCGTTCTGGATATAATAAACATTCCTTGTGTATTTCAGGATCGCCGGCACATCCGAAGCGATCAGATTGCCTTCTTTTCCTTTTCCCACTACGAGAGGGCTGTCTTTTCTAAGTGAAAACAGCTGATCCGGGAAATCCCGAAACAGGATGCCGAGGGCGTAAGAACCGTCGATACGGTTCATCACTTTAGTAATGGCATTCAGCGGGTTCCCGTCATAGTAGTAATCCAGCAGATGAGCCACCACTTCCGTATCCGTATCCGATACAAAATGATAGCCTCTGGCTGTGAGCATCTGTTTTAATTTGATGTAATTTTCTATGATCCCGTTATGTACGACTACAATGGATCCGTCCGCGTTGTGATGGGGATGAGCGTTCACGTCGTTGGGCGCGCCGTGAGTGGCCCAGCGCGTATGGCCGATGCCTGCGGTTCCCGGCATGGTGGCTCCGTCATGGGTCAGCTCGCTCAGTACTTTCAGACGGCCTGTAGCCTTCTGGATCTGTATCTCTTTTCCATTGCTGACAGCGATCCCCGCTGAATCGTATCCTCTGTATTCCAGTTTTGACAGACCGTCCAGCAGGATCGGCGCTGCCTGTGACTCTCCGATATATCCTACAATACCGCACATATTTTTTCTCCTCCTGTTATCATAAACGTCATTCACACTCTCTGATAAAACCTTTTGATTTCTTATCTTATCATAATTATATGCAGCAATCCAATAAAAAAATGGCCAAAAGCGAAAACTCCTCCTTTGGCCATCTGATCGATCCTATAAATCTGTACTGCCGCTGCCCTGACCGTTTTTGTACGCGTCCATCAGCCGCTGAAATCCCGGCAGGCTGTCCCGGGCCACTTTTGCCGGAACGCAGTAGGAAATCCGTACCCAGCCCGGTCCGTAAAACGCCGTTCCCGGCGCCATCAGGATCTTCTCTTTTTTTGCCATTTCGCAGAAATGGGCGTCGTCCTCCTCCAGCGCCTTTACAAACAGATAAAAGGCTCCGTCCGGATGGATGCAGGTATATCCCATTTCCGTCAGTCCGTTGTACAGGATATTCCTTGTTTCTTCATAAATGCTGATGTCAACAGATGCATCCACGCATTTCAGCAGCATTTTCTGCTGGAGAGACGGGGCGTTTACATACCCCAGATACCGCATAGAAGCAGTCAGGCCCGCGATCAGGTCTGCGAAATCATCTACTGAAGGCTCCATAGCCGCGTATCCGATCCTTTCGCCCGGGATGGACAGCGCCTTGCTGTAGGAATACACTACGATCGTATTGTGATAAAAATGAGTCAGATAAGGCACTTCTATACCGTAAGCCAGTTTCCGGTAAGGCTCGTCCGATACGAGATAAATGGGATGTCCGTATTTTTCTTCCATTTCTTTCAGCACGGAAGCCACCATGGTCAGTGATTCCGGCGTGTACACCGCGCCGGTGGGATTGTTGGGCGTATTGATCAGCACAAATTTCGTCTTTTCGGAAAAAGCTGCCCGAAGGGTCGCTTCATCCGGCTGCAGAGTATCCATGTTGCACAAAGCAGGCACCAGTTTCCCGTAAAACGTCTCCACATAGCTTTTGTATTCCCAAAAATACGGGGCAAATGTGATCACTTCATCCCCTTCATCCAGCAGGGTATTGCACAGCATGGCAATGGCAGAGGCGGCGCCGCTGGTCATGACGATCCCGTCCACGGTATAATGGCAGCCGTATGTCTGATTCAGATAATCAGCGATATGCTGACGCACTTCCGGATGCCCCACATTTGCCGGATAGCCGTGCAGGGACAGGGCCGGTTCCGTATCCAGGATCTCTTTTAAGGTTTCATTTACAATCGCCGGAGGCTCCACGCTGGGATTGCCGATACTGAAATTGTATATATTTTCCGCTCCGTATATTTCCGCCAGTTTTTTTCCTTCTTCAAAAATATCTCTGATGCAGATAGACGCATCCAGAGACGCTCTCAATCTCTTTGCGATCATACTTATCCTCCATCTATTTTGTTTAACACGTTAAAGTGAAAATGTCCTTGTCCATCATAGCACATTCTGGACAAAAGTCAACGGATCAAAGGCAGAACAAGGAAGCTTTTTTGCAGTGGGCGAACATGGTCTCCTACACAGAAAAAAGGATCCAAAAGCACCAGCCTTGTCCGCTCTGCTTTTGGATCCTTTTTTCGATCATCCGTTTTTTATTTCCGATATTTATCTTTTCACAACTTTTTTAGCAGCGGATTTGATCTTGTCCGCAAGTGATTCTTCCGCTTCTGCTTCCAGATCATATTCTCCGTCTACATTATCGTCAAATTCTTCGTATTTGTCGTCTCTTGTGAAATATTCATAAGCTTTATACACAACAATACCAATTACCGCCAATACAATCAGTGTTTTCAAAGTTTTTTTCAACATAGTCAACAACCGTCCTTTCTCTGCTTTGCAAAATCTCTTACTTGAATCATATCACTTTGCTTCCCCGGGCGCAAGAACATGCCCTATTCTTTTACAAAAAAATAATATTCTTGCCGCCATTACCTTGCCCCTGTTCCTGGAGAGGGTTTCTGTCCTCTGTGGCAGGCTGCCGCCCCCAGCAGATGCTCCATGTATCCCACATGGACAAACCCGCATTTCATCATGAGATACGCCAGTTCTCCTTTACTGAGAAACTGCTCTGTGGAATCACTGAGCCACTTATACTCCTTCCCTTTTCCCGTAAGGATCTTTGCCATTGCCGGCATGGCATATTTAAAATACAGCCGGTAATAGGGACGGATCCTTTCATTTTCCGGATAGGAAGAGTCCAGACAGTAGATCCAGCCGCCGGGCTTCAGCACCCGAAAGATCTGTCTGAGGACCTTCTCATAATCCGCCATATTGCGCAGTCCGAAGGAAATCACCACACAATCAAAATGAGCGTCCCTGTACGGCAGAAATTCCGCGCTGGCTTTGACAAATTCCACATTCACAAGGCCGTTTCTGCTGTGGCGCTCCTTGGCCACTTCCAGCATCTTTCCGGAAAAATCCACCCCAGTGACCATTGCCTGCTTATTTTCTTTCGCCAGCAGAAACGTCATATCACCGGTACCGCAGCACAGATCCAGAATATGCCGGCAATTCCGGCGCCGGATCTCCTGGGCGGCCCGAAGCTTCCAGATTCTGTGCATTCCGAAGCTGATCACATCGTTCATAATATCGTAGTTTTCACTGATATTCTGGAACACATCGTATACCTTCTTGGTTTTTTTCGGCGGTTTCATATATCCATCCCTTTCCTATTTTTTATGGTTTCCTTATTACAGGAGATTTTCCATCAGGTATCCGCCACCGATCACAAGGAGCCAGCATACGGATACGCAACTGTGGATCTGAACGATCCGGATCATATTACGGATCCGGTTTTCCGGCGTCAGCGCTCCCTTCCAGACAGGCCACACTGTCAGGAACATCCACAGGGCCAGCGCCGGATACAGAGTCATTCCCCTGGGTGAATACTCCATACCAAGCAAAAGCAGGATTACAAATTCTCCGGCCAGCAAAACCTTCAGCAGTAGGGAGGCCTTATGTCTTCCCAGTATCCCCGGAAGAGTGATACGCCCTACCGGCAGATCCCGCTCTATATCCGATGTATTGTTCATCATCATGATCAGGCCCACTGATATGATCATGGGAAGGGCCAACAGCAGGATCAGCGGATCGTGAACGCCGGTCTGCACATAGTAACAGGACATGGGAATCAGTCCGCCCATGACCACTCCGGAAGACACCTCCCCCACAGGAAGTTCTGACAGGGGAGTTTTCCCAAAGGAATACAGGAGCACCACCGCGCCTCCCAGGGCACCGTAGATCAAAGGCTGCCAGCCGCACAGGCAAAGGGTATAGATGCCGCAGCAAAAAGCCAGCAGCAGGAATACAAGGCCTGTGGCCAGTGCTTTTTTCGGATGGAATCCGTGATAGACCAGCGCTGCGTCTGTGGGATCATGGGAATTTTCCACGGTATCCGTTCCTTTTATAAAATCCACGTAGTCATTCAGCGTATTGACCCCGCACTGCAAAAGCACACAGACACCTAAAGTGGAATAAAATAATCCCAGATGAAATTTCCCTGTCATGACCAGCGCCAGCAAACTGCCCAGCAGGACGGGAAATACCGCCGCCGGCCAGGTATGGGGTGCTGCCAGTTCCAGTACAGCTTTCGGCGTCAGTTTCTTATACTGCTGCATTTATAATATCTCCATCCGTTTTTCCGTTTATTTCTCATCAGGAAGTTCATCCAGTTCCGCCAGATTAAACACCGGTCCGTCAAGACATACGTATTTGCTTCCGATATTGCATCTTCCGCATTTTCCGATGCCGCATTTCATCCGCATTTCCAATGTGGTGATAACATCTTCTTTTGCAAAGCCCATGCGGACCAGTGCTTCGGATGTAAATTTTATCATGATCGGCGGGCCGCAGAGAATGACTTTTTTATTTTCCGGTGAAAAAGCCAGTTCCTCCACATAAGCAGGCACAAAACCTACATTGCCTTCCCATGTCTCATTGCCCCGGTCTACTGTGATCTCCACCCGGGTATCTTTTTCTTTTGGCCAGTTCTGGAACAAATCTTCTTTAAAGCACAGATCCTCCGGGGAACGGGATCCATATACAATATCAATATGTCCGTAATCCTCCCTGTGCTCCATACAGTAACGGATCAGAGAGCGCACCGGGGCCAGGCCGATACCGCCTCCGATAAAGATCAGGTCTTTTCCCTTCAGCGCTTCCACAGGAAAATGATTGCCGTAAGGTCCGCGGATAGCGATTTCCTGTCCCTCGGCAAGTTCGTGGAACGCTTCCGTGAGCATGCCCACTTTTTTAATAGACGATTCGATCCAGTCCTCTCCCTGGGCTGTAATAGAAAACATTCCTTCTCCCACTCCTACCACAGAGATCATCCCAAGCTGTCCCGGCAGGGGTGCAAAGGGTTTCTTTCCATCCGGAGTCTGCATACGGAATGTTTTTACATCCGGGGTTTCCTGTGTGATCTTGATTACTTTTACTACCTGGGGGACCAGAGGATTCCCGTGACAGGTACATTCATGATTTATCTCGCCCATGCTCTACACCTCCGCCGCTTTATCAATAAACATTGTAATATCCATATGTGCCGGGCATTTTTCCACACAGCGGCCGCATCCTACGCACAGATGCTGCCCGTATCTCTCATGGAAATAAGAAAGCTTGTGCATATACCGGTTCCGTACACGTTCTTTTTTGGTGGGTCGTGGGTCGTGTCCTCCCGCCATTCTTGTATAGTCGGAAAACATGCAGGAGTCCCAGCAGCGGAATTTCGTGCCTTCCGCCCCGTGATTATCCGAGTCAATATCAAAACAGTAGCATGTCGGACAGACATAGGTACAGGTAGCGCAGCCGATACAGGCTCTTGTGACTTCATCCCAGATGGGATGGTCAAACATACCCGCCAGTTTTTCCGGCAGTTCCGGCGTCATATTGACTTTCAGGGTGCAGGCGGTATCCTTTTTGGCCTGACCGCCTTCCGAGAGAAGGCCGTTTAAAGCTTCCAGCACCGCTTTCCCTTTTTCCGTATATGCTTCCAGCACCAGCGTATCTCCGCCGTCATTCATCATAACATCCGCGTTGGGAGCGTTGTTGGGATCCAGCCCCATGGAGTCACAGAAACAGGTCCGTTCCGGTGTGGTGCAGCCCATGGCGATCAGCGTTACATTTTCCCGCTTTCTGCTGTAATAACTGTCCACAAATCCTTTCTCCAGGAATACATGATCCATACAGTCTATACTTCTCATGTCGCAGGGTCTGATCCCGAATATTACCTGTCTGGGTTTTTCCACAATCTCTTTAATCTCAATGGAATCCCCCATTTTATAGTTATACATTTTCTCTGTGCAGGGAAAGAGGATATCCTTTGGCGGAAGCTGGGTATTCGCCCCGCCAAGATCCACATCGCTCTCTCCGTCCCAGAGTACAAATCTTTTGATTCCTTCTATTTCTCCGGGCACGAATACACTTGCGTCAGCGGCAAGTATTTTCAATGCTCCGGTTAAATCGGTTTTCTTTAACTGCATGCTGCCGCCTCCTTACATAAACTCGTCTCTGTCCTGAAGATCAAATTCGCCCAGTACGTGGGGCCTGCTGTCATTCAGGCCGCATTCATAATCGCCAAACAGATCATTGATATCTTTCAGCATTTTTTTCGTCTGACGCATAATGGGCAGCCCCATAGGACATACTCGCTCGCACTCGCCGCATTCAATGCACCTGTCTCCTACGTGAAACGCCCTGGTCAGGCCATATACCTGATTGGAATTTCGATTGTTCTGTTTGCCCTGCCAGCCCACACGGTACTGATCCGCGTAACATTCTTTGCAGTTGCAGGCGGGACAAACGTTCCGGCAGGCATAGCAGTGAATGCATTTGTCATATTGCTTTGCCCAGTATTCATACTTTTCATCCTGAGACAGTTTTTCAAATTCCGCCACTTCTTTAAATCTGTCCGGGTTGATCTTTTCTTCTACCGGAGTGCCGATGAGCACATCGTACACCAGAGGATTTTTATGCTGACAGCCTTCGCAGACGGGATTTTCTTTCCCATCACAGGGAATCCCGATCAGATAAAGATTTTCTCTTTTCAGCTGATTGTCCTGTATCATCCGGTTCACCGCTCTGGAATCGCATCCCCGGATGATAATGCCGATCTTTTTCTCCGGATATCTGTCATCCAGGGCATATTTTGCAGTACCGTTTACACAGTAATGGTTCCACACCAGCTTATGGGCGTCCTCCGGCCTGGTAATAAATACCGGCGTTGTCCTGTCCGGGAAACGGGTAGCTCCCCATCCGATCACATAGCCCACTGTGCCGTCCTCCAGCAGTTTTTTTACAGTACTCTGTAATTCTTCTATAATACTACTCATTGCCGGCACCTCCTTCGCTGTACCATTCCTCCTGGAATTTTTTATTTGGCCCCAGTTCTTTGATCTCCTGGGAAACTCTTGTTACTGTATCTCTGAACTTAGCCGCTTCCGATCCGGAGATCCATCTGGCCTGAAAACGCTTCGGATCTATACCGTTGTATTCCAGAAGTCTCTGCATCAGCATAAAACGTCTTCTTGTAAAATAATTTCCAGTAGCGTAGTGACAGTCTCCCGGATGACATCCGCACACAAGCACCCCGTCGCAGCCTTTCTGAAAAGCTCTTAATATAAACTGAGGATTGACGCGGCTGGAACAGGGCACCCGTACTACCCGGACATTTTCCGGATATTTCATACGGTTCAGTCCCGCCAGGTCAGCTCCCGTATAGGTGCACCAGTTACAGCAGAACGCAAGGATCTGCGGTTCCCAGTTCTCGTCTCTTTTTACTGACATAACGCGTCCACCTCCCTGAGAATCTGATCATTGGTAAATCCCAGCAGATCAATGGCTCCTGTACGGCATGCCGCCGCGCAGCATCCGCAGCCCTGGCAAAGTCCGCTGTTAACGGAAGCCACCGTCCGTCTGATCTTTTTCGGTCCTTCTCTGTCGTCAATTTCCACAAGTGTAATGGCTTTGTACGGACAGCACACTTCGCAGTGCCCGCAGCCGCAGCATTTGCTCTGATCCACTTTGCTGGTCATGGGAGAAGTCTCCATTTCTGATTTGCTGAACAGTCCGCATACTTTTGCTGCCGCGGCGGATGCCTGGGCTACCGTATCCGGAATGTCCTTCGGCCCCTGACAGGTGCCCGCCAGATAGACCCCGGCAGTCTGAGTCTCCACCGGCCGCAGTTTCGGATGTGCTTCCTGTACCCAGCCGTCCGCGTCCATAGCGATTCCAAGCTTATGCACCACTTCGCCTATCCCGTCCGCCGGCACCATAGCTGTCTCCAGGATCACAAGATCCGCTTCCACTGTTACCTGTCTGCCCAGGAGCGAATCCTCTCCTCTGCAGATCAGCCGGCCTCCTTCTTTATAGATCTTGGCAACACGGCCCCTGATGTAATTGGCGCCGTCCTTTCTTGTTCTGTCATAAAATTCCTCATAGCCTTTTCCCGGCGTCCTTACATCCATGTAAAATACATATACATTGGAGTCCGGTATTTTTTCCAGGATCTGATGGGCATGTTTTGCCGCGTACATACAGCAGGCTCTGGAGCAGTAACTCTTTCCTTTTTTCGGATCTCTGGAGCCTACGCATTTTACAATGACCACATCTTTCGGTTCCGTCTGGTCCGAAGGTCTTAAAATATGTCCCTCCGTAGGACCGGAAGCATTTACCAGCCGCTCAAATTGCAGCCCGCTGATCACGTCTTTAAACCGGCCGCCGCCGTATTCCGGATACAGGTCCTGCCATTGGATAAGCTGATAGCCGGTGGAAACAATGATTGCTCCGTAAGTATCTGTAAATGTAGTATCTTTATCTTCAAAATTAATGGCTTTCAGAGGACAGACTGCCTGGCAGACACCGCATTTGCCCTCCTGAAGTTTCCGGCAGTGATCCGGATCAATAACCGGTTTTGCCGGAACCGCCTGAGCAAAAGATTTATAAATAGCTCTTCTTTCACTCATGCCCTGATTAAATTCACTGATCACCTTGGTGGGACATTTTGTTTCGCACAGTCCGCAGCCAGTGCAGATATCATGATTTACGTATCTGGCCTTCTGGCGGATAGTTACTTCAAAATTTCCCACATAACCGCTGACATCTTCCAGTTCACAGCTTGTCCGCAGCTCAATATTGGGATGGGCGCTGACCTCTACCATTTTCGGCGTGCTGATGCAGGCGGAACAGTCCAGAGTAGGAAATGTCTTATCCAGCATAACCATCCTGCCGCCGATGGAAGGCTCTCTTTCCAGCAGCGTCACCTGATAGCCTGCGTCCGCAATATCCAGAGCCGCCTGAATGCCTGCGATGCCCCCTCCGATCACAAGGGCTTTCTTGTGAATGGGGATCGTAGAAGTAAAAAGCGGGAAATCCCTGCCTACCTTTGCCACAGCCATCCTTGCCAGAGCAATGGCTTTTTCTGTTGCTTTTTCCTTATCCGTATGCACCCAGGAACACTGTTCTCTGATGTTGGCGATTTCCAGCATATAAGGATTCACATCTGTGTCCTTGAGCATTTTCCGGAATGTATTTTCATGCATTCTGGGGGTACAGGAGCAGATGACGATACGATCCAGCTTGTGTTCTTTGATCATGTCTTTTACCATCTGCTGCCCCGGTTCGGAACACATATATTTATAATCAGTGGCAAATACCACTCCCGGTTCTGCTTTCATGGCTTCCGCCACCCGGGCCACATCTACGGTTCCCGCTATATTGGTCCCGCAGTGACATACAAATACGCCGATCCGGCTCATATCAGTCACCTGCCTTTCTTAAATATTCGTTCAGCAGATCAAAGGCCGGGAAGAAATGCTTATGAATGCCGATATCCTTTGCGCCGGCTCCCATGCATACCGCCAGCAGTTCTGTGAACTGATAAACCGGCAGATCATATCTTGTTCCTTTCGCCTTATTGATCTCCCCTTCCCGCATATCCAGATTCAGATTGCACAGCGGACAGGCGGTAATGATCGCCTGAGCTTTGTTTGCTTTCGCATTGCGGATGATCCGCTCGATCAGAGGTCTCGCCGCCTTGGGAGCGTCTACCTGATGACTGGCTCCGCAGCACTCGGTTTTAAAATCCCACTCTACCGGTTCCGCCCCTGTAAGAGCTACGATCTCATCCATTTCCATTGGATTTTCCGTAGAGGAAGCTCCTGTTACTTCCACCGGTCTGGATGTAAGGCAGCCATAATAACAGGCCACTTTCATTCCTTTTAAAGTCCGGTACATTTTTTCCTGACATGCCCGTTTCATTTCCGGTCTGGAAAAGATTTCCAGGAAATTCAGTACATCCGCTTTTGCTTTGTAGGGCATGCCAATGATTTCTTCCAGCTTACGGCGCATATTTTCATCCTGTCTTGCAGCCACTACCGTATGTTTCATACGAGAATAGCAGGAAGCGCAGGGCACCGCCACGTCCAGATCCAGGCCTTCTTCTTCCGCCTGGGCCAGATTTCTTGCCGGCAGGGCCAGCGCCAGCATTTTATTTTTGGAATGGGCCGCGGTGGCTCCGCAGCAGTTCCAGTCGGGGATTTCATGCAGTACCAGCCCTATTTTGCTGCATATGTATTCAATAGACAGCTTATACGTGATCCCTGTGGTATCCATGGAACATCCGGGATAATATGAAAACTGCATTACTGTTCACCCCTCTTTCTTTCGTTTTCAGCCGCCTGGGCACGGAGCATCAGCTCTTTCACCTCAGCCGCCTGTTTTGTTGTATTCAGTTCCGGTCCTACGATTTTATGCTTCAGCATATGGGGAACATTCACCATATCCTGCATCAGATGACCTGTAGTAACATTGTACAGGCCTTCCAGCACTACTTCCTGGTTCTTTCCGAACATTTTTACATTTTCCAGGAATATATCCGTAAATTTATCTACTTCTTTGACTCCGATCATACCTCTGCGTTTTGCTTCCATTCTGGCCCCTTCTATGAGACCGGGCAGATTGATATCATGAGGACATCTGTCCACGCAGGTATGGCACGCCGCACACAGCCAGATCGATTTGGATCTCAGTACGTCTCCCATGAGACCGAGACGCATGTACTGTATGATCTGGCGGGGCATCAGATCCATATCCCCGGCCATAGGACATCCGCCGGAGCACTTCCCGCACTGGTAGCAATCCTGCAGGTCAACGCCGGCATCCTTCGCGATCCTGGCGGCCAGCGCCTTTGCGTTCTCTCTGTTGTTCAGGCACCTGTCCATACGAAACTCTCCTTTCTGACAACATCTTTCCTGTATAACGCCTGTTGTCCGGTCCTGGGGATCCGGCCCCGGCGTCTTAGTTCTATATTTTTCTGTTCTCCAATGTCACTGCCATTTCGGATAATGCATCTCTGGCCGGACATTCCGGCAGCTGTTCCAGCTTTGTCCGGGCTTTTCTGCCGCATGCCCGGATGCATTTTTCCGTTTCCTCTATACCGTGATGATCTTTTACGAATTTCATGAGAATCCCGATCTCTTCCTCTGTTTTGCATCTTTTTGCGGCCAGTTCTTCTATCTGTCTGCAGGGAGCTTCTTTCAGAGCCAGTAAAAAAGGCAGCGTAAAGATTCCTCTTCTTATATCCTGTCCCGCAGGTTTCCCCGTTTCCTGACTGCTCTGATAATCCAGAATATCGTCCTTCAGCTGGAAAGCCGTGCCGATCTGTTCTCCATACTCCCGCAGGATTTCCGCGTTCTTGGGATCCATTCCTCCCGCAAGGGCTCCGCAATAGCAGCTGGCCCCGATCAGATACGCGGTTTTCCGCTTGATCTGGCTGTAATAGACGTCCACCGTACAGGCTTTCAGATCAAACAGGTGACTCATCTGCTGAAATTCTCCCAGACACATTTCCATGGAGATATCCGCCAGAGCTTCATTGATCCCCGTTCCTTTGTAAATATGGAGATATTCCATAGCCCGGGCCAGCAGATAATCCCCGCTTTGTACGGCGCTGCATCGTCCGCTGATCTTATGTATGGTGATCACGCCCCTGCGCTCATCCGCATTGTCCACCACATCATCGTGGATCAGAGACGCGGTGTGCATCAGTTCCAACATACACATCAAAGGCAGGATCTCTTTTGTCTCTCCCGGGTACTGATCCTGTGCGTCCGCTCCCATACACCAGCAGATCCAGGCCAGAGAAGGACGTATCCGCTTGCCTCCTGATATGATAATCCGCCTGAGGTTTTCTGTCACAGACAAAAACTCCGACTGACAGCATTCCAGAAGCATTTCCTGCAGCCGCTCCAGTTCTCCCTGAAGCCGGGCGTACATCCGGTTCTCTTTTAATTTTTTTCTGATCTCATATTTTTGCGCGCTGTTTAACATAGTTCTTCCATACCGGAGATTTCCCGGATAAACCGGGCGTAGGTCTCTTTGGAAAAGGCCCGTCTGCCTCCAGCTCCTTCCTGTGCGTCCTGTTTTAAATATTCAGAAAAACGGTCTGTCAGTCTGGTACTGTCAATAGGGATCAGATAACGGGAAAAGCTGCTGAAGAAATAATCTCCCAGCAGGGTCGTCTGCTCCGGTCCTGCTTCTGTCATAAAATGCAGTCTGCGAAACAGATAGAAGCTCTGACATGCCGCCGCAAGATTCTCCCTGTGTCTGCCGCTGCAGCAAAAGTATACCCTGTCCGGCACAAAATGCAGTTCTTCATCTCCCAGAGGTTCCAGTCCGAATCCGTTCCAGAGAGCATATCCTTCGGAAAGCATAGAATCAATCCGGGCTTCAAAATCCCTTATTTCCATTTCCTTCTGATGTTCTAAGGATCCACCGGTCATTTTTTCTCCTTCCGCAGCTGATCTTTTTTCGGTATCTATGACAATTTTTCAAACTTCATACAGGGCAGGCAGGGACTTTCCTCTCCCAGCGTTACCTCTGTGGTCATCGGCTTATATCCGTCCATTGTAAACTCCAGCGTGTAGGTTCCGCTGTTTTTCGGAAGCCGGTCGATCTTGTATTCTCCCAGGAAATCCGCGTATACTTCTTTTAACAATACGCCGTTCATGGAAAGTTTTATTTTTGCGTCTACGGCAGCTTTTTCAATGTCTCCATCCTGATAAGCAAGGCCTCCCGCAATAAAACATTTGTTGTATTTATAAAGATTTTTATATAAAACTCTCGGATGATTGCTGCCGTCTGTAAGAGGTTTCAATCTCTGTTTTGCAGCCATGCGGTCAAACTCCGCGTCCTCGCAGTATACAACGCTGAGGGCTCTCAGAGGACATGCCTGCACGCAGCGCGGCTCCTTCCATCCCTGATCCAGCAGGTGGGCGCACATGGTACATTTCTGAGCGCAGTTTAATTCTTCATTCCACTGGATCGCTCCGTAAGGACACGCATCCTTCAGCGCTTTGTTTCCTTTTGCCCTTGCAGGATCGATCAGCATGATCCCGTCGGAGCGCTTTACAAACGCGTCCGGGCACACTTTGGCGCAGGGCGCGTCATCGCACTGCTGACAGGTCATAGGCACAAAACAAACTTCCGTATAAGGAGCCACTCCTCTTTCATGACGCACCGGTTCGATCCATTTATCTTCATGTCTCTGCTGTTCGTCCGTATAGGGAAGCCACTGATTTCCCACATGCTCATCTTTACATGCCATCAGGCAGTTAAAACATCCGACACATTTTGCCAGATCCACGATCATATGCCATCTTTTCATTATTTTGTCTCTCCTTCCCATTTGCGTACTTCAACCAGACAGGAATTTACAGCCATACCATGGGCATGTTTTACCAGGAAGCGGCTGGTAGTAAGGTTGTTAATACATCCGTTCTTTTCCACAACTCCGTCTCCGCCGGGTTCTCCAAGGGGGATATAATCCGAACATGCCTCATAAGAGTGTACCGTTCCCTGGGGAACTCGTTCTGTAATATCCAGGGCACACAGCACGTTTCCTCTGTCATTGTATACCTCTACGATATCATCCTGCTTCAGTCCTCTGTCCTGGGCATCCTTGGGATTCATACGGAAGATCCAGTAGTAGAATCCGTCAATGAGACGGCGGTGCTCAGAAATATCATTGATATTGCTGTCTTTGCCGTCACCCATTGTATGGAAACTGTATTTTGCATGAGGAGAGATCAGCTGCAGAGGATATTTCTCGTAAATATCTTTTGCTTCCACTCCTTCCCAGTTTTCATGATACATACAGATAGGCATACGGTCTTCATCATTTTCATCGAAACGTTTTAATGTCTGGCATTCAAATTCAAACAGTCCCGACGGTGTCTGGAGTCCCTCGTTGTATCTGCCGTAATATTCGGAAGGAAGAGGTGCCAGCTCCGGCGTATTTTTCTTGATGCCTTTCGCGAACCAGCTGAACGCCACCGGATCCCTTCTGTCTTCCGGAAGAGGGGGAACTACGTAATAACCTTTTTTCAGAAGATGATGCCAGGAAATCTTTTTCTTCAGATCCGTACTGTCAAAGTAACGTTTTGCCCAGTCGTATGCGCTGTTGCCTTCTGAAAATACCTGCCAGAGGCCCAGACGGTTTGCCACTGCCTGGAAAATATCAAAATCAGATTTTGATTCGCCAAGAGGCTCAATGCATTTATGCTGTACAAAACATACCCGGTAGTTATTCTGCAGATAGGATTTATCAATATATCCGCCGCAGCTTCCGAATTCACCAATATCCCAGCGTTCAAAATTGGTGCAGGCAGGCAGAATCACGTCCGCGAATTTGGTTTCTCCTTCAAACCAGATTGCCTGGTTTACTACAAATTCCAAACTGTCCGCCCGATACATCTGAGCAAAACGTTTGGACTGGGGCTGGGTGCCGATATGGGAACCGCCGTATTTGTAGTACATTTTTACCGGAGAATGACCCGGCGCCGGATAGGAAACCTTGCTGAACTGTCCGTGTACAGAGTATACCGGCATGTTATGTGCTTCCGCATGTTTTTCAATGATAGCTTCCGGAATCCTCAGTCTTGGGATCTGCTGATATTCAGAGTTTACAGAAGGAGACTGTGGCAGTCTATTGTAAAGAGCTACTCCGGCGCCTGTACCGATAAAGTCTCCGGAAAATCCGCCGTCCGCATAACCCGGGAACCAGAATCTGGTATCAAGAGGGGTGCCATACTGGAGACCGCCCATATTAATGCCCGGTTTTCCGCAGCCCTGCATAAAAATCAGACATACCATGGCTCTTGCCCATTCTGTTCCGAAAGCGCATCGTCCCGCGCCGCCAAAGGAGGTAATGCCGCCGCAGGCCAGGTAAGTCTTGTTCCTTGCCCATTCCTGAGCCAGAGCACGGACAATCCTTGCGGGCACTCCTGTAATCTCTTCCTGCCATTCCGGAGTTTTCGGCACGCCGTCCGTTTCTCCCATGACATAAGCTTTCCATTTATCAAATCCATAGGTTCTTGTAGCCACATACTCCTTATCGTATGTGCCCTCTGTCATCCACACGTTGGCAATGGCAATGGCCATAGCCGCATCAGATGCCGGTTTTGGAGAGATCCATCTGCCTCCCACAAAAGCAGCAGTACTGTTCAGGTATGGATCAATATGCACAGTCTTGATGCCCAAATCTTTGATCCAGCTTCTGCGGATCGTTCCTTCCTGAGCACCGTATACTCCCGCTGTAGTCTCCGGGTCCGAAGACCAGAACACGATCATATCTGAATTCTGCATACAGTCTTCTACAGTAGAAAAGGGTTCGCATCCTCCGTTTCTGGCGGAACCGCCGTAATGATGACTGGCTCCCCATGCGAAACCTTCCCAGCTGTCCGGATTCAGAGCCGCTGTCGTCGCTCCCAGACAGTTAAAGAATCTTTTTGCCGCGCTTAAGTAATATCCGATATTTCCCCAGGTATGATGGGAACCGCATGTAAAAAATACGGATCCGGGGCCGTTTTCTCTTCTTGTACGGATGATTTCGGAAGAAACAATATCCAATGCTTCGTCCCATGAGATCCTTTCATATCCAGACACGCCTCTGTTTTGCGGATTTCGCTCTCCATTTGGATCAAAATCCACACGTTTCATGGGATAGAGCACACGCTTATCGGAATAGATCAGTGATTTCCAGAAAGCGTAAGGCGCTACCGTTGTCCGTCTGGGCGGAGTGAATTTTTTGCCTTTTGCCCGGATCGTCCAGCTCTCCGCGTCTTCCTCGTCCAGCTCAATAGGGGTCATGCGGACGATCTTTCCGTCTTTTACATATACAAATACGGGACCGCCATTTGTTCCATTTACATAACGCACTTCTCCATTGGGCATTTTTGTTCCGTAATTTTTCAGATACAAAACATCAAAGGCGAATATTTTCAGCAACAGTCCGGAAAACCACATTGCATCGGAATCCGGTCCGTTTAATACGATCTGTCCGTTTTTTGCCGCATTGACAAACTCATCCTGTTTGCCCATCATCATGCCTGTCATCACACGCATGGCAACACTTTCTTCTTCAAAAATCATATCTACACTGGAATCACGAAAGATTCCGTTTCTGCCGCTTACTCTGCCGCCGCTGAAAACGATCTGTCTGCCGGCGCTGTTGTCTCTGATCCTGATCTGAACTTTCAGCTCTTTATCCTTCCATTCCTCTTTAAACTCCGGACAGGCAGCCGCCAGGCCGTTCAGCATTTTGTCCAGCACAAATAATGTGCCGGTGAGGGCCGTTTTGTTCAGCGTACTCAGAGTTTTGTCAACAATTTTTTTGTCCACGATTCTCTTACCCATGCTATACCTTCCTTTCCTTTTCACTGATCTTGGCCAGTCGTTTCTAGTTTGTATCCCAACAGGGATATTAATGGTATACCAATAGACTACCACTCGTAGGCTTTAGGTGTCAATAGAAGCATCCCATTCTTTACAATCTTGTACACTTTTGCTATAATTTTTCTGACAACAGTTTTTTGGGATTATCATAACAAGAAAAAACAAAACAAAAAGGAACAATTTATGGACAATCAGGATAAATATTCACAATTAAAAGAGCCTGCAGAGAGCAAACAGTCCCAGGCCTATCATCAGATAAAGGAAGATATCCTTAATAATACGTACAAAGAAGGCACCGTAATGGTGGAACGCAAGCTGTGCGACATCTACAATATGAGCCGTTCCCCCATCCGGAACGCTCTGCAGCAGCTGACCCATGAAGGTCTGCTTTCTTTTGTCCCTGGAAAAGGCGTTGTGGTTCCCGAATTTACCACAGAGGATATTCTGGAAGTATATGATCTGATTGAAATCCTTCAGATCTATGCGGTAAAATCCTGCATTGCAAAATGCACGGATGTAACCCTGGAATCCCTCCATCTGGCTCACGCCAAAATGCGGGAATGTCTGAATGACGGAGACATTTATCAGTGTACCCGTTGGGATCAGAAGTTTCACGAACTGATCGTAGAACACGCATCCAATACAAGGCTGCAGAATATTTACGCCCAGCTCAACTGTCAGCATATGCGTTTTATCGCCACCATACTGGACGATCCTGCGCTGGCGGAACGTTCTTATCTGGAACATTCCACTATTCTAAAAGCCATTGAGGAAAAAGATGTGGCAGCCGCTACAGATGCCCTTCATCTCCACTATCAGAATATAAAGCAGTATTATATCAACAAGCTGATCCACCGGATCCACATTTAACAGGTCTTATCATAATCTGTAATTTCTGCTATAATGAGATAATGAATAAATTTCAGGAGGACAGATGATTATGGATATGAAAACACTTCAGAAAGATATGGTCGCCGCAATGAAGGCAAAGGATAAGGTCCGTAAGGATGCCATTTCTTCTTTGATTTCCGCGGTGAAAAAAGTTGCCATTGACGAAGGATGCAGAGACAATATTCCCGATGATATGGTAGACCGTGTAATTTTAAAAGAAATGAAAAGCGTAAAAGAACAGGTGGATACCTGCCCCGATGAACGGGCGGAATTAAAAGCCGAATATCAGGCCCGTTATGACATTATCGCCCAATATGCGCCGCAGCTGCTGTCCGCAGATGAGGTAAAGGCCATCTTAACAGAAAAATTCGCAGATGTTCTGGCCACAAAAAATAAAGGTCAGATTATGAAAGCCGTTATGGCTGAGCTGAAAGGCAAGGCAGACGGAAAAGTCATCAATCAGGTAGTAAGCGATCTTTGCAAATAACAAGATACATTAACAGCAGCGCCGGTCAGGCAGGCATTGAAACCCTTTGGTCTTCTTTGCTTCCAGACCGGCGCTGTAAGTTAAATGGGCAAAAGGCCCCTTTCCTGACACAACAAAACCGCAGCTTTTCGGAATATAAAATTCCGAAACCTGCGGTTTTGTTTATTCTTGTCTTATTGTTTAGAACACCCGTCTTACTGTTATGATAGATTTATAGTTTGCAGGTGATGTGTATTTAATGCCTCCCTTTGGATAAGGAGCGGAGTTGCTGGCGTGTACTACTGTATTATTTCCTACATAAATCGCAACATGACCGCTGTAGCAGATAATATCGCCCGGCTGCATATTGCTTACAGATACGCTGTGTCCTACGCTTCTCATACCGCCTGAAGAATGAGGCAGTGATACACCGAAGTGGGCATATACACTCATTACGAATCCTGAACAGTCTGCTCCGTTTGTAAGGCTTGTGCCGCCCCATTTGTATGGATTACCAACAAACTGGCTTGCGTAATTCGCTACGGCCTGACCTGATTTAGAACCAGATGTTGTGCCTGATGATGAGCCTTTGTTGCTGCTACTGCTGTTTGAGCTGCTGGACCCTTTTGAACTGCTGCTTGAAGATCCGATGCTGGATGCTCCTGCGCTTGTCCCTGAAGAGCTGCTGTTGCTTACCTGCTGAGCGTAAACGGCATTCTGAGCTTCAATTGTTTCTTTATATTCAGCTGCCAGCTGTTTTGCTTCTGCCAGCTGACTGTCGTAATTATCCATCTGTGACTGTTTACTGGACAGTGTGGATTTTAATGAACTCTGCTGTTCTTTTAAGGATGCCTGGTTTTCTTCCAGTTCCGCCTGGTCTTCCTGTACCTGGTTTACCAGTGTCTCTACTTCCGCTTTTGTAGACTGATACTCTGTCAGAAGCTGTCTGTCGTAATCATAGATATCGTTAAAGTAGCTTACTTTGTTGATAACATCTACGATGCTGTCTGATTCCAGCAAAGCAGTCATGATTGACGTATTGCCGTTTTCATACATATACTTGATACGAGTCTTCATATCCTCATACTGCTGCTGTTCCTTTTCCTGTGCTGCTTTTAAGTCAGCCTGAGCCTTCTGCAACTCGGCTTTCTTTTCTGTAATTTCATCCTGAATAACATCTATATCAACCAGAAGCTGTACCAGTTCAGAATCCAGTGCATCAATTTCTTTCTGCAGGGATTTCTGTTTGCTTTCGATACTGCTTATCTGCGCATTTGCCGCATCTAAATCACTTTTAGTCGGAGCCGCGCCTACAACCTGTGAGCTTCCGACAATAACTGTTAAAGCTAAAAACAAAGAAATTATTTTTTTCTTCATGATGCCCTCCTTTATCTTTTGCAATTATATCATCACTTTATTACTTTTTCAACCGTAAAAGACATTTTCCAGCAATAAACAG
>CAKNLF010000004.1 GCA_930989305.1 uncultured Roseburia sp.
AAAAATGTGGAGGGTACGGTTAAATTGATAGGAAAAGAATTTTTAACCGTAGGAATCAAAGGAACTGTACGGTTAAGCCGACAATAAATGAGTTTTTAACCGTAGCAAACAAGGAAAAAGTACGGCTATTTTACCAGGAAATGGATTCTTAACTGTAGGAGCTAAGGAAAACATACGGTTAAATAGCAGCAAATAAATTTCTAACCGTAGAGAGCAAGAAATCCGTACGGTTAAATGCCAAGAAAATAAATTCTTAATCGTATGAATATATAAAAAAATAAAATTTTACAGCCATAATCAGATTGGAGAAGTGATATGAGAGGATTGAGGGAATTATTATTACAGGAACAAAGCAGGCTGGAGGAGATTTTCAGTAAATCAGCTGAGCGGTTAAAGGATGTTCCGCCGGGTACGCTGCGTTTGTCCAGAAGTAGGGAATGGGTTCAGTATTATCAATGCATACCGGGACAGAGAAATAACGGAAAGTATATTTCAAAAGCAAATAAGGAGCTGATTTTGCAGCTGGCCCAGAAGTCTTATGATAAGAAAATTTTGGATCTGGCGAGAAAAAGGTTGGCGCAGATTAAGAAAATCACGAAAGATTATGAGGATGATGAAATTGAAAAAATATATTTGAATGAACACCGGGAAAGGAGGAAACTGATCAGGCCGGTGGAGTCTACATGGGAACAGCAGCTGGCTGAATGGATTTCAGAGGAGTACAAAGGGAAAGGATTTCGTGAAGATATGCCGGTAATCTTGAGTGAAAAGGGAGAACGAGTACGGTCAAAGTCGGAAAAGATTCTGGCAGATTATTTTTACAGAAATCAAATACCATACAAATATGAGCGCCCATTGTATCTGAAAAATTTCGGCACTGTTCATCCGGATTTTACATTTTTGTCCAGAAAGACAAGAGAGGAAATCTATTGGGAGCATGACGGGAAAATGGATGATCCGGTTTATGCGCAAAATGCCGTCAGGAAGATTCGCGCATATGAAGAAAACGGTATTTACCCCGGAGAACGTTTGATCCTTACATTTGAGACGGAGAAAACGATTTTGGATACACAGATGATCGAAAAGTTCGCCTGCCGGTATTTAATGTAAAGATAATTTTCATTGATGGGGATGACGAAATAAGAATATTGCGTTATGATGAGAATGCGGAAAAGCAGCAGGAATGCAGGCAGAGAAAAGGGGAGCTTTATATTATGAATACATACGATCTTATTTACCGTGTGGTAAAGCAGATTCCAAGAGGACAGGTAGCCAGCTACAGCCAGATTGCGGCTTTGGCGGGAAACCGCAGATGGGTCAGAGTAGTGGGGTATGCCCTGAATTGCTGTCCGGCTTCTTCTGACATTCCCTGCCACAGAGTGGTGACAAAAGACGGCAGGCTTTCCGGGGCTTTTGAACGGGATGGAAAGAATCTGCAGAAAGAAATGCTCCGGGAAGAAGGAGTAGAATTTGAAGGTGACAGGGTGATCATGGAAAAGTTTCAGTGGGAAACGCCCTGGATCGATTGATCGGTGGAAGCGGCCTTTTATGAATTAATGAAAATATAAAGATATAGAAAGAACGGGAAGGACAGAACAATGGCGCTTTTTGCGATAGGGGATTTGCATTTATCCTTTGCAGTGGACAAACCCATGAGTGTGTTCGGAAAAGAATGGAAACATCATGTGGAAAAAATATATAAAAACTGGCATAAAAAAGTGAAGAAAGGAGATACGGTGGTGCTCACCGGAGATCATTCCTGGGGAAGAAACATGAACGAGTGCAGGGAAGACCTGGAGTTTATCCGAGAGTTGCCAGGCAGAAAGTTCCTCCTGCGGGGAAATCATGATATGTTCTGGGATGCCAAAAAGACACAGCGTCTGAATGAACAGTTCCGGGATCAGCTGTACTTCCTTCAGAATAATTTTTATGTCTACGGGGAGTATGCGCTGGTGGGCACAAAAGGATATTGTTATGAAGGAAAAGATACGCCGGAGCATTTTGAGAAAATAAGAAAACGTGAAGCAGAGCGCCTGCGTATATCTTTTGAGGCGGCAAAACAGGCGGGATATAAAAAATATCTGATGTTTTTGCATTATCCCCCTACCAGCATCGGAGAGATGGAGAGCCCCTTTACCCTGATGGCCCGGGAATATGGCGCTGAAAAAGTAATTTATTCCCATTGCCACGGCAGGGAGCGGTATCAGGACAGCTTTTTAGGGTATGTAGAGGGGATTGAGTACAAACTGGTATCTTCTGACTATTTGAAATTTAAGCCGGAGCGGATCATAGATTGATCTGTGGGAAGAAATAAGAAAAAAAAGCAGCAAAGGACTGCCGGATCAGGGGCAGGGGAACTTGAAATAGATTTCCTTGTCCGCACGGCGGTCTTTTTTTGTTTTCCTTTTAATTCGGGCTTTATTTATGGGAAAAAGATGGTATGATATAAAATGTTTGCGTTTATTGGGAGGAACAATAGAAATCTATAGGCGGAAGCAGGAGATAAAGACTTCAAAAAAAGGGAGGAAGCAGATGGACAAAAAGCAGATTTTTAAACAGATTAAAAAGGAGGCGAAGGCTACGGCAGTGGTCCTGATCCTTGTCATAGCCGTGTGGTGCGTGCTGGGGTTTGGCGTTAGCCATTTGGACATTACTTTTTTTCATACGCCGCTTTGGGCAATTACAGGCTGTCTGGGCACGTGGATTTTTTCCATACTGGCTGTGTGGTGGCTGATCAAAAAAGTGTTCCGGGATTTTGACCTGGGTGATGAGGAGGAGAAACATGAGTAGCGTTATTATGCTGATCCCGATCTTCCTATTCATGTTTTTGATGCTGGGGATCAGTATTCTTATCAGAAACAGAAGAAAGAAACAGGCCAGCGCAGGGTTTGTAAAAGAATACTTTATCGGATCCAGGAGTCTGGGCGGTTTTGTGCTGGCCATGACCACAGTGGCCACCTACAGTTCTGTCAGTTCCTTTGTAGGCGGGCCGGGACAGGCCTGGAGCGTGGGATTCGGATGGATCTATATGTCAGTGGTGCAGGTTACCGCTCTTTTTCTCGTCCTGGGGATCCTGGGGAAGAAAGTGGCCATTGTGTCCAGAAAAATAAACGGGGTAACAGTCATGGATATTATCCGGCACAGATACCAGTCCGATGCGTTGGCGAATATTTCCGCAGTGATCACCATCGTTTTTTTCAGCGCCACAATGATCGCTCAGTTTGTAGGGGGAGCGAAAATATTTCAGGCGGTTACGGGATATTCCTACATCAGCGGTCTGCTGCTGTTTGGCCTGATCGTTATCATTTATACGACGGTAGGCGGGTTCCGGGGCGTAGCCATCACAGACGCTCTGTGCGCAGTGGCCATGCTGGCCGGGATGGTGATCCTGCTGGTGGGAGTATTGAAAGCCGGGGGCGGTTATACGTCCATTATGGAACATCTGGAGACTTTTAAGCCGGAAATGCTGGACCCCCTGTCCGGCGGGAATATGCCTTACAGCCTTTATATTTCCCAGTGGCTTTTGGTGGGGATCTTTACGGTAGGGTTGCCTCAATCTGTGGTACGGTGCATGGGATACAAAGACACCAAGTCTCTTCATCGGGCAATCCTTATCGGTACGATCGTGATCGGAGCCATGAATATTGGCATGAATTTTATCGGAGTACTCTCCCAGGGAATTCTTACCCGGGATATTTCCGCATATGGAAACAGTGTGGATAATATTATGCCGATGACCATCGTGGCGTCGCTGAAACCGATTTTTGCGGGCCTGACGATCATAGGACCAATTGCGGCCTCTATTTCCACCGTATCATCGCTGCTGCTGACTGCCACATCTTCCCTTGTTAAAGATATTTATATGAGGGAACTGGAAAAAAGGAAGAAGACGCTGTCAGAAAAGAAGACGGCCCTTTGCAGCCAGCTTTGCACACTGATCATAGGCCTGATCGTGTTTGGCCTGTCTATTTCGCCGCCGAATGTGATCTGGAAGATCAACATGTTTGCTTTCGGGGGACTGGAAAGCGCTTTTGTATGGATCTTTCTGCTGGGAATGTTCTGGAAAAGAGCCAATAAAACAGGAGCCATATTGTCCATGGTGGGCGGAACTGTCAGTTATTGTGTGACAATGGCTCTGGGCGTGGAAGTGATGCATCTGCATCAGATTGTTATCGGGATTTCAGTGTCGCTGGTGCTGATGATCATCGGATCCAAGCTGGGAAAACCAGCGGCGCCGGAAGTATTAAAAGAATATTTTTCATGATCTGTCCTGCCTGAAGGGAAAAGGACCTTTACCTATTTTTAAAACAGGCTTTACACGGGAGCGCTATCAGGCAAAAGGGGAAAACCGTATAATAAAAAAGATGCGCGGACTTTGCGCGCAGCCTGTGAGAAAAAAGGAGGGGACATATGGCAGGAACAGAAAAAATTTCATATAAACAGATCCGGAAAAATGAGGAGATCAACCTTTTGATCGAAAAAGGCAATAGGGTACTGAAAGTATTGGGCTATACGGATCATTCCAGAAAGCACGCGGCCAAGGTGGCGGAAACCGCCGCTATGATCCTGCAGGACCTGGGCTATGGAGAACATCAGATCGAGCTGAGCCGTATTGCGGGCTACATGCATGACATCGGCAACAGTATCAATCGGCATGACCATGCCCACAGCGGAGCGCTGCTGGCTTACCAGATCTTGAAAGACATGAAAATGCCTCTGGAAGACGTGCTGACCGTTACAACGGCGATCGGCAATCATGATGAGCAGACCGGTACGGCAGTGGATGTGGTTTCCGCCGCTTTGATCCTGGCGGATAAGACAGACGTGCGCAGAAACCGGGTCCAGAAACAGGTGATCGCGAATTTTGACGCTCATGACAGGGTGAATTACGCGGCGCTGGCAGTGGATCTGAGCGTAAAAAAAGAAAAAAACACGATCCAGATGAACCTGGAACTGGATGACGCCATGTGTACGGTGATGGATTACTTTGAGATCTTTCTGGAACGGATGATGATGTGCCGCAGGGCGGCGGAAGTGCTGGGCTGCAAGTTTAAGCTGGTGGCCAACGGAAGCAAACTGTGCTGATTTCAACAGGCAGGTGTTGTAAAACAGCAGGATCTGGGGTAATATTAGAGGGAACTTGGCAATAAGGAAGGAAAAGTAATGTATAACGATTTATTTACCATTGGCAATTTTACCATTCACGGATACGGTCTGATGATCGCCATCGGGATCGTTGCGGCTTATGCCGTGGCGGAACTGCGGGCCCGGAAAAAGGGGCTGGAAGATAAATATATATTTCCGTTGCTGGTCTGGGGCGTTGTGATCGGATTTGTGTGCGCGAAGATCCTCTATTATATTACTATACTGGATGAGATACGGTCTGATCCCCGGATCATGCTGAATATTTTTGACGGTTTCGTGGTTTACGGCGGGATCATCGGCGGGATCGCGGCGGGATATTGCTTCTGCCGGATCAAAAAGATCAATTTCTGGGAATACCTGGATCTGGTAGTGCCGTCTATTGCGCTGGCTCAGGGATTCGGAAGGATCGGCTGCTTTTTGGCGGGCTGCTGCTACGGCGTGGCAACAGACGGACCGCTGGCGATTACCTTTACGGATTCGCAGTTTGCGCCGAACGGGGTAGCCCTGGTGCCTACCCAGCTGTATTCCAGCGCCTTTGATTTCCTGAACTTTGCGGTATTATGCCTGCTCTCCAGGAAAAATAAAGTATCCGGCAGGATCAGCGCCTTATATCTGATCATTTACAGCGTAGGTCGGTTTATCATCGAATTTTTCAGAGGCGATCTGATCCGCGGACAGGTGGGAGCGCTGTCGACTTCCCAGTTTATCGCCATATTCGTGATCCTGTTCGCTGTGGCGCTGTTCTGGAAAAGAAGTCATGATTATAAAAAAGCAGAGATCTGATGGGATCTTTGCCTTTTTTTTCGGGATCCTGAGACCGGGAAAAGAATTGACAAGGCATCAAAGGGCTGATATACTTCCTCTCTGATAAAAAGACAAGGAGAGATGCATATGACCTTTTATCAGGAACTTCAGCTGAACCAAGCGGGCTCGAAAGCTTTGATACGAAAGGCTTCCGGGAAAAAAGAAAAAATCCGTCATACAGGGATCTACCTGTTTAAGATCCTTTTGACACTGGCCTTTTGCGTTGCGTTTGTTTCTGTATACAGCGCGGTATTCGGAAGCGGGAACAGCATTGTGGGAGTCCTTGTGCTGCTTTGCCTT
Source organism: uncultured Roseburia sp. (assembly GCA_930989305.1). Lineage (GTDB taxonomy): Bacteria > Bacillota > Clostridia > Lachnospirales > Lachnospiraceae > Brotonthovivens > Brotonthovivens avistercoris. The sequence continues at coordinate 6,250 of CAKNLF010000004.1, forward strand.
ATGGTATTTCGGTTCGCGGACTTCGGAATACAGGTCAGAGGCGGCATCGGAGCTTTGGCGCTGATCTTTGTGGTGCTGGCGGCAGGGCCGCGGGCAGCCCATCTGCTCGGCGGCGCCGGGGGATTTCTGATCAATGGAGTATGCATTTTTGCGCTGCTGTTTTTGGGATGTCATCAGATCATGATGGCTAACCATTCCACGCTGGTGCTGGGCTATCTGCTGCTCTACGGCTATGATGTTGCCGGCTTTGAGTATCGGATGCGCCTGGTCGGACTGGCAGCGGGTATGGTGATGACCATGATCGTATATTATCGAAACCACAGAAAACAGACATATAAGAGGAATTTTTTCAGTCTGTTTCGGGAATTTCATCCGGGCGCCCTTCGGACGCGCTGGCAGATTTCCATGGCGCTGGCAGCTGCATCTGCAGTGTTTTTCGCGGAATGTCTGGGAATGCCCCGGGCCATGTGGGCGGGGATCGCGGTCATGTCTGTGACAACGCCTTTTGAAACGGATATGAAAGAAAGAGTCAGGGACCGGATCGCCGGCAATCTGGCCGGAGCCGCGGTGTTTGCCATTGCCTTTTGTTTCCTGCCGGGTGATCTGCTTCCCTATGTGGGGATCATCGGCGGCTTTGGCGTGGGACTGTCCGCAACATATCGCTGGCAGACGATCTTTAATTCTTTCGGAGCGATGTCAGTTGCGGCAGGACTGATCGGGCTTCCGGGGGCAGTGATCTTTCGGATCCTCCACAATTTCCTGGGAGCCGTTTACGGAAAACTGTTTTTCCGGGGCTGGAACCGGTTTACAGACCTGTGTGCGGCAAAAAGATAAGCGGCATCGACTTACACCCCTTTCTGTGTTATGATTATGAAAGTGTAATCATAAGACAGAAAGGGGTATTTTCATGGGAAATACGTCTGAATATAAGGATGCTCCACGGGGAAAAAACACATCCGGTCATGTATGCATAGGTCTGCTGGCCCATGTGGACGCAGGCAAGACAACGCTGGCGGAGAGTATGCTCTACCATTGCAGAGATATCCGCAAACCGGGCCGGGTGGATCATAAAGACGCGTTTCTGGATACGTATGATCTGGAACGGGAAAGAGGCATAACCATATTTTCCAAACAGGCGCGGCTGTCTCTTGGCAAATGGAAGGCGGATCTTTTGGACACGCCGGGACATGTGGATTTTTCCGCTGAGATGGAGCGGACGCTGCAGGTGCTGGACTACGCTGTTTTGGTGATCGGAGGCATGGCGGGCGTGCAGGGGCATGTGCAGACCTTGTGGCATCTGCTGGAACAATACAAAATACCGGTGTTTTTATTTGTGAATAAAATGGATCAGCCGGGAAGCGATAAAAATGCGATCCTGGAAGAGTTAAAAAACAGGCTGGATCAGCGGTGCACGGATTTTTCCCCGGAACAGGATCGGGATGTCCTGGAGGAAAATATTGCGGTCTGTGAGGAAGGTCTGCTGGAGCGGTATCTGGAATCCGGTGAGATTTCCCGGGACGATATCCGGGATCTGATCAAAAAGCGGAAGATCTTTCCGTGCTGGTTCGGTTCCGCGCTGAAGCAGCAGGGAGTGGATCATTTTCTGGAGGGAATTGAAACGCTCATAGAGGCGCCGTCCTATCCGGCAGAATTTGGAGCCCGGGTATATAAGATCGGAAGAGACCCTCAGGGCAGCCGGCTGACTTACATGAAGATCACGGGAGGGACTCTGAAAGTAAAGATGCGGCTGGACAACCGGCTGCCGGGAGGCGAAGGAGCCACCATTGACGGCCGGGAGCCCTGGGAAGAGAAAGCGGATCAGATACGGATCTATTCCGGGGCGGGATATGAGACCGCTCAGGAAGTGCCAGCCGGCGCGGTATGCGCGGTAACAGGTCTTTCCCACACCTATGCGGGGGAAGGACTTGGCAATCAGGAGAAATGTTTGGAGCCAGTGTTGGAACCGGTGCTTTTGTACCAGCTGATCCTGCCGGAGGGCTGCGATCCCAGACAACTGTACGGGAAACTGCGCCAGCTGGAGGAAGAAGAACCTCAGCTGCGCATTGCCTGGAAGCCGCAGCTGGAAGAAATCCATGTGCAGGTCATGGGAGAAGTGCAGACAGAGATCTTAAAGAGGCTGATCTTTGACCGGTTTGGCGTAGAAGTGGAATTTGGCGCCGGCAGCATTGTGTATAAAGAAACCATTGCCGATCGAGTAGAAGGCGTGGGACATTTTGAGCCGCTGCGCCATTATGCGGAAGTGCACCTGATCCTGGAACCGGGAGCGCCGGGCAGCGGGATACAGATCGCGGCTGCCTGCAGTGAAGATATGCTGGATCGAAACTGGCAGCGGCTGATCCTGACGCATTTGAAAGAAAAGAAACATCTGGGCGTGCTGACCGGTTCGCCTGTCACGGATATCAAGATCACTCTGGCAGCGGGAAAAGCGCATAAGAAGCATACCGAGGGCGGTGATTTTCGACAGGCCACTTACCGGGCGGTGCGCCAGGGACTGCGAAAGGCGCAAAGCGTCCTGCTGGAGCCTGTGTACGCCTTTCGTCTGGAAGTGCCCGGACAGATGATCGGACGGGCGATGTCCGATATCCAGAAAATGTGCGGAAGCTTTGAGCCGCCTCAGACCCGGGGAGATACCGGGGTGCTCACAGGCACTGTGCCTGCGGCCTGTATGGGCAGCTATCCGGCTGAGGTGGCAGCCTATACAAAAGGTACGGGAAAGCTGTTTTATACGCTGAAAGGGTATGAGCCCTGCCACAATGCCCAGGAAGTGATAGAAGCCATCGGCTACGATCCCCAGGCGGATACGGAAAATCCGTCGGATTCCGTATTCTGCGCCCATGGGGGAGGCTTTCATGTGCCATGGGATCAGGTGGAAGAACATATGCATCTGGAAAGCGTGCTGGAAAAAGCGGCGCCGGTCCGAAGGACAGCGCCCCAAAAGGCCGGAAAAGATTTCTGGCAGGATGAAAAAGAACTGGAAGCTATTTTTGAGCGCACCTACGGACCGGTCAAAAGAAAACATACCGCGTTTCGCAAGAGCGCCGGGAATCAGGGAACCGGAACCGGACCGGGACGCGTAAAAGAAACTTCCGGGAAAAAGGTCTATGAAAAAGAATATCTGCTGGTGGACGGATACAACATTATCTTTGCCTGGGAAGAACTGAAGGATCTGGCGAAAGAAAATCTGGAAGCGGCCAGAGGAAAGCTGGCGGATATTTTGTGCAACTATCAGGGATATAAAAAGTGTACGCTGATCCTGGTATATGACGCCTACCGGGTGTCTGGCAATCCGGGATCGGTACAGAAGTACCACAATATCTATGTGGTGTATACAAAGGAAGCCGAGACCGCGGATCAGTATATTGAGAAAACCGTCCATGAGATCGGCAGAAAGTATCAGGTGACAGTAGCTACCTCAGACGCGCTGGAACAGGTGATCATCCTGGGACAGGGAGGACAGCGGCTGTCAGCTTCCGGCCTGCGCGATGAGATCGCGTATACGCTTCAGCAGATGAGGGAAGAGTATCTGGAGCAGGAAAGCAGTGAGAAAACCCGGCTGTTTGAGTCTATGCCGGAAACGCTGGCGGACCTGATGGAAGATGTACGGCTGGGGAAAAAGACGTTTGTGGACAAAAAGAGCAAAACAGATCCGGATCCGAAAAAAGGATAAAAAGAAAACGCGTGTCAAAGTCTGGATGTCTGAGCAAAAAAAGGAAATAATAGATACATATCAGGGACATTTCTCTGGGGCCTGACAGAGAAATGTCTTTTATCATGTCCTGAAATCACAGACACAGTAAGGAGGAACAATATGAATCTATACGGATACGTGAGAGTATCATCCAGAGACCAGAATACAGCCAGACAGCTGGACGCGCTGAAACCTTATGAGATCCCTGAGAAGCATCTGTATATCGACAGACAGTCAGGAAAGGATTTCAGGCGGCCGGCCTATGAGAAACTGATCCGGCGCCTGCAGGAAGGGGATCTGCTGATCGTAAAGAGCATAGATAGGCTGGGCAGAAATTATGACGAGATCCTGCGGCAGTGGAGGATCATCACAAAAGAGATCCGGGCGGATATCCTGATCGTGGACATGCCGCTTTTGGATACCCGGGCAAAAGATAAAAATCTGACGGGCACCTTTATCGCAGACCTGGTGCTCCAGATCCTTGCTTATGTGGCCCAGTCCGAGCGGGAAAATATCAGACAGCGGCAGGCGGAAGGCATCAAGGCCGCAAAGGAACGGGGCGTCCGGTTCGGCAGAGCCCCGGTGGAAATGTCGGATGCCTTCGGATTTTATAGAAGCCAGTGGGAAAAAGGAGAGATCTCCACCCGTTCGGCGGCCCGGGCGGGCAATGACCGGATCCGCATAGAACCGGTCAGCTGGGCAGAAGGGGTGACTGCAAAAATAGAGGATCTGATTTTTCGGGTCTTTGAAAAAAGAGGGTGTCTGAAAAGCCGGATATGACTTTTCAGACACCCTTATTGCGTTGGACAACGCGAGAGTTCCGTCATCGGAACGTTTTGTTTTTTGGAAAACCACTTAATTTTACAGCGGTTCAAAATCTTCTACGCCGTGTTTGCACAGCGGGCAGATGAAGTCCGGTGGAAGTTCATCCCCTTCGTATACATAACCGCAGATCTTGCAGACAAATCCTTTTTTCTTTTCATCCAGCTGCTGCGGCTTCGGTTTGATATGATCGAAGTAGTAGGTATAAGTTACGGATGGGTCCTCAGACAGAACGACAGCTTCTGTGATCTCAGCCACAAACAGGGTGTGTGTGCCGTAATCCAGCGCGTCGATCACTTTTCCGGAGATGCACGCATTGCTGTATTGAGGAATATAAGCAAGGCCGTTGGCGCTTCTTGCGTATTCTATATCCGCGAATTTGTCCACATCTTTTCCGCTCTGGAAACCGAAGTGCTGGAAGATCTTGAACGGTACGGCTTCTGTCAGTACGGATACGTTGAACTGGCCGGTCTTTAAGATCATATCATGTGTGTAGTTCGCTTTATTTACCGCGATGGTAAGCCGTTTCGGCGTATCAGTCAGCTGAGTCACCGTGTTGATGATGCAGCCGTTATCCTTATCGCCGTCTTTGGCGGTAAGCACAAACAGACCATAGGAAAGTTTGAATAAAGCGTTCTGATCCACAACTGCTTCTGCAGCGGCTGTTTCATTGGCCTTTTTGGGATCAAACCGGGGGATAGTAGCGCAGATGGCGGAAACAAGAGCGTTGATGTCGTCTTCCTGAGATGGTTTCAGAGAAGATTTCAGGGAAACTGTTTCATCCAGGATGTTCATGTCTTTGCAGCCTTCCATGATCTCACGCATGAGTTTGCCGCTGGTAGCAGCCCAGGAACCGTTTTCCACAAAAGCAACAGTACGTTTCTGGATATTGTGAGCAGCCAGGTCTCTTAAAAGTTCCTCCATGCTTACGAAAATACCTGCGTTGTAAGTGGTTGACGCAAATAACAGATGGCTCCAGCGGAATGCTGCCGCGATGATATCGGAAGCCGGTGTAACGGATACGTCATACATAACCGTTTTGATCCCTGCGTCACGGAGACGGCAGGCGATGATCTCAGCGGTATTTTCCGTATTGCCGTAAACGGAAGCATAGGCGATCATAACGCCGGTATCTTCCGGTGTATAGGTAGCCCATTTTACATATTTATCTACATAATCGCTGATATGGCTTCTCCATACAAAACCGTGGAGCGGGCAGATCATGTTGATCTCCAGTCCGGAAGCTTTTTTCAGAAGGGCCTGTACCTGAGTGCCGTATTTTCCTACGATGTTGCAGTAGTATCTGCGGGCTTCATCCATATAGTCCCGTTCAAAATTGACTTCATCGGCGAACATAGCGCCGTTTAACGCGCCGAATGTACCGAAAGCGTCTGCGGAAAACAGGATCTTGTCCACAGAGTCGTAAGTAACCATAACTTCCGGCCAGTGTACCATAGGAGCCATAACAAAATTCAGCGTGTGATGTCCGGTCTCAAAAGTGTCTCCTTCTTTTACCAGATGGGCGCGGCTGTCTACGTCAAACTCAAAGAACTGTTTCATCATGGCAGCGGTTTTGGCGTTGCAGATGATCTGCACCTGAGGATAACGCAGCATCAGCTCGGCAAGGGTAGCGGAGTGATCCGGTTCCATATGCTGTACCACTACATAGTCAAGGCTGCGGCCCTGGAGTACATGGGCGATATTTTCAAAAAACACAGATGTAACAGCTTTATCTACCGTATCAAACAGAACGGTCTTGTCATCCATCAGCAGATAGGAGTTGTAAGAAACTCCATCCGGAACGGAATATACGCCTTCAAACATGGCCAGTCTTCGGTCGTTGCCGCCGACCCAGGTAAGATCATCTGTAATCTTTTTTGTGCAATACATGTGTTCATCTCCTTCTTTTTCTTTCCTTATAATAGCTGGGGTATAGAAATAATATACCCGGTTTTGCGAATAAGTCGCAAAGAGGATCCTGTGGAGCAGGCTCCTTTTTATAGACATCATACTACAGAATTTCCCGGAAGTCACTGCCCTTTCTTAAAATCTTGCGGAAACAGGTATGAAAAACGGTTTCATGCAAAAAATAGAAAAAAAGATGAAAAATGGTTGTAAATGCAACAGACTACTGGACAGGTTTTGTATTATTATGCTATCATATAAAAGGCAATCGTATAATCTGTAAGGATTTATACACGGATAAAATAAAATTTGAATTTATTAAGGAGGACAATAGAAATGAAAGTATATGTATGTGACGTATGCGGATGGGAATATGACGAGGCGAAAGGCGATCCGGATTTAGGAATCGCTCCGGGTACAAAATTTGAAGATCTGCCAGCAGACTTTGAATGTCCCCTGTGCGGAGTAGGAAAAGATTCTTTTTCTGAAAAATAAAAAATTTGAAAGGCTGTCTGCCCTTTGCAGACAGTCTTTTTTTTCGCAAAATGTGAAAAATACATGAATCTGAAAAAAATTTGCTTGCAAAATGAGGAAAAAGCGGATATAGTAGGAAAAGGCAAATACAAACAAAATGGATTTGGAATGCAGAAGAGGGAGTAGTCAAAATACATTGTCGTCATCACGGTTTATCCCGGCAATGTATACCCGTGCGGTGACAAGACTTTTCGTGTATGTGTTTTTGGTATTCTATAAAAATACATACACGAGAAGTCTTTTTTTGTACAGTAAATATTTACATGTCTGAAAGGACAGAATATTTTGTGTGGAAAATAACAGGACCGCACATAGGAGCATTGAAAAGATAAAAAGGAGGCAAAAAATGAAAGAATTTTATCAAATGACAGGCACGCAGGTCCTGGAACATTTTTCTGCCACAAAGGAAGGGCTGACCAGTCAGCAGGCAGAGCAGATCCGCCAGGAAAAAGGCGAAAACGTGCTGAAGGAAGGAAAGAAGAAAAGTCTGTTCCGCGTATTCCTGGAACAGTTTTGCGACCTGCTGGTAGTAATTTTGATCGTAGCCGCGGTGATTTCCATGATCTCCGGAAACATTGAGAGCACCATAGTTATTATCGTAGTAATTGTTTTGAATGCGGTGCTGGGCACGGTACAGTACGCAAAAGCCCAGAAATCCCTGGAATCCCTGAAGGCGCTTTCATCGCCTCATGCCAAACTGCTGCGAGACGGAGCAAAAGTAGAAGTGCCTTCAAAAGACGTAGTGCCCGGAGATATCCTCCTGCTGGAAGCCGGAGATATGGTAGTGGCGGACGGAAGGATCCTGGAAAACTACGCACTGCAGGTAAATGAAAGTTCTCTGACAGGGGAATCTTTAAATGTAGATAAAACGGATGCGGCCCTGGAAGAAGACGCAGTGCTGGCAGACCGTATTAATATGGTATATTCCGGAAGCCTGGTAGCTTCCGGCAGAGCGGTAGTGCTGGTTACCGGAACCGGTATGAATACAGAGCTGGGCAAGATCGCGGATTTGATGAACCTGACCCAGGAAAAGAAAACGCCGCTGCAGATATCCCTGGATAATTTCAGCAAAAAGCTGGCGGCGCTGATCATTGTGATCTGTATCGTAGTATTTCTGCTGAGCCTGTATCGGGATATGACAGTGCTGGATTCTCTTTTGTTCGCGGTAGCGCTGGCAGTTGCCGCCATTCCGGAAGCGCTGGGATCTATTGTAACTATTGTACAGGCAATGGGAACACAGAAAATGGCAAAAGAACATGCCATTATCAAAGAGTTAAAAGCTGTGGAAAGCCTTGGATGCGTATCCGTTATCTGCTCTGACAAAACAGGTACGCTGACTCAGAACAAGATGACTGTTCAGCAGATTTATATGAACAATCAGCGCATAGAGGTGCCGGAACTGGACATGAAGTCAGATGTTTGTCGATACCTTGTAGATAACGCAGTGTTAAATAACGATTCTTCCATATCCGAAGGAAAAGGCATCGGCGATCCTACTGAGTTCTGCCTGCTGGAAATGACCCAGAAGGCCGGTATTGATTATCATGAGATCCGAAACAGTATGAAGCGTCTGGAAGAAATCGCTTTTGATTCGGACCGGAAACTGATGAGTTCCAGATACCGCCTGGACGGAAGAGATGTCGTATTTACAAAAGGCGCTCTGGATGTGCTTTTGGACAGAAGCGTAAGCATCGCGGAAGCGGACGGGGACGGAAAATTAACAGTAAGGCCAATTACCCAGAAGGATAAAGATAATATCACAGCTCAGAACCAGGCGTTTTCAGAAAACGGCCTGCGGGTGCTTTCTTTTGCGTTCCGTGAAATACAGCCCACGGAAACGCTGACACTGGATTTTGAAAAAGATTTTGTATTCCTGGGACTGATCTCCATGATCGATCCGCCCCGTGAAGAATCCAAAGACGCGGTAGCGGACGCTAAACGGGCGGGTATCAAACCGATCATGATCACCGGAGATCATAAAGTGACGGCTACGGCTATTGCCCGTCAGATCGGTATATTTGAGGATGGAGACCTGGCAGTAACAGGCGCTCAGCTGGACGCTATGCCGGAAGAAGAACTGGATGAAAAACTGGAGAAAATTTCTGTATATGCCAGAGTTTCGCCGGAAAATAAGATTCGTATTGTAGACGCATGGCAGAAAAAGGGCAAGATCGCGGCAATGACCGGAGACGGGGTCAATGACGCTCCGGCGCTGAAAAAAGCCGATATCGGCGTGGCAATGGGTATAACCGGAACCGAAGTTTCTAAAGACGCGGCTTCCATGATCCTGACAGATGATAATTTCGCAACGATCATCAAAGCGGTATCCAACGGAAGAAATGTATACCGGAACATAAAAAATGCGATCCAGTTCCTGCTTTCCGGAAATACAGCCGGAATATTCGCGGTATTGTATACCTCCCTGCTGGGACTTCCGGTGCCGTTTGCTCCGGTGCATCTGTTGTTCATCAACCTGCTGACAGATTCTCTGCCGGCTCTGGCAATCGGTATGGAACCGCCGGAAAGAGACATTCTTTCTCAAAAACCGCGGGATCCGAAAACAGGAATCCTGACAAAAGACTTTTTGATCAAACTGCTGTATCAGGGGGGATTGATCGCGGTTTGTACGATCATTGCCTTTTACATCGGACTGCAGGAAAACGCCAAGACAGCAAGCACCATGGCTTTCGCGGTGCTGACTATGGCCCGGCTGTTCCACGGATTTAACTGTCGGAGTGAGCATTCGATCTTCAAGATCGGTATGAAACGGAACTGGTGGAGCCTGGGAGCATTCGTACTTGGAATGATCCTCATCCATCTGGTGCTGTTGATCCCGATTCTTAAGGGACTGTTTGAAGTAATGCCGTTAAACGGCATGGAATTTGGCATGATCTATCTGCTGGCCTTTATACCGACCGTTGTGATCCAGTGCATCAAAGTGATAAAAGAGCACAGAAAAGACTTCTAAAGCTTTAGAATCTTACAAAGACTTCTCTCTGGGGCGTGAATGTATACGCTTCCGGGAGAAGTCTTTTTTTGCGGGTGCGGAAAATTCAGACGGGAGAAAAATCCAAAACAGGAGTTTTCATGATGCATTTATGATACAATGATAAAGTATCTTAGATACTGGCAGGAGGAATGAAATGCTGAAGATTTTAATAGTAGAAGATGAAAAACCCATATCGGATCTGCTGAAACTGAGTCTGATGCGGGCCGGTTACAGCTGCCAGTGCATATACGACGGGACAGCGGCGGCGGATCTGCTGGAATCCGGCAATTTCAGCTATGATCTGATACTGCTGGACGTGATGCTGCCGGGTGTGGACGGATTTGAATTAATGGAATACATATCGCCTCTGGAGATCCCGGTCATTTTTATTACGGCGAAAAACTCTGTTGTGGACAGAGTCCGGGGATTGAAAATGGGGGCGGATGATTATATCGTAAAACCCTTTGAGATCGTAGAACTGCTGGCACGGGTGGAAGCGGTGCTGCGCAGAAATCATAAAATAGACAGTTTTATAGAAATAGGGGATCTGCAGATCGACCTGCGGTCCAGAGTCGTAAAAAAAGCCGGACAGGAGATCATACTCACGAAAAAAGAATTTGATATCCTGGTCCTGTTTGTACAGAATCCGGGAGCTGCTCTGTACCGGGAGACCATTTACGAGCGCGTATGGGGCGGCGATTATACCGGAAACAGCAGAACAGTAGATCTGCATGTGCAGCGTCTGCGCAAAAAGACCGGCTGGGAAGACCATATCAAAGCGGTGCACAAAGTGGGGTATCGGCTGGAGGTATAAAGGACCATGAAATTTCGCAACAAGATCCTTGTCTGCGCCATCCTGTTCTTTTCTTTCTTTTTCGGGATCGGCGGCAGTATTTTGATTTCCGCATCTTTCCGGAGCAATCTGTCCAGAGAAAAGCAGGCGGCAGTAAATTCCTACCAGATGGTGCTGAACATGATGCGGGTGGTAAACTCTGTCAGTACCCAGTCTGATTATACGGACGTAGTCAATACCTTAAAGCAGCTGGCAGACAACGGCGGCGGCAGCTGGGCCGCCCTGCGTCTGACTGACGGATCCAATGTGATTTACAAAAGCGCGCCGGAGGCTGCTTTTATCAAAGAACTGGCTTCTCAGACCGAAGAGGGCAGATCTGTGCTGCAGATCTTTCAGGAGGACAACGTCTATTATCTGCAGATCACCGGAGCGCTGGAAGCGGGAAATAAAATGCTTTATCTGGACGGGCTGTATGATGTAACGGGCATTTATGACGCCAGAAACGCCCAGCAGGCCATTTACCGTTATGTGTTCGGGATCGCTCTGGGCAGCGCATTCCTAGTGTTCTGGCTGATGGCCCGGTTTTTGACCAGGCCCCTGCGGGAACTGTCCGAGGCTGCAAGGGAGATCACGGAAGGCAACCTGACGCGGCGTGCTGTCATATACAGCAATGACGAAGTGGGAAGTCTGGCCGGGGATTTTAACCGGATGACGGAAAAGCTTTCCGAACATATTGAAAAACTGGAAGATACGATGGAACGCCAGGAATCCTTTATGGGAAGTTTTGCCCATGAACTGAAGACGCCTATGACGTCCATCATCGGCTACGCGGATCTGATCAGAAGTCAGGACCTGACCAGAGAAGAACAAAGAGAAGCGGCCAATTATATTTTTTCCGAGGGGAAAAGACTGGAAAATCTGTCCCTGAAACTGCTGGATCTGCTTGTCTTAAAGCACGAGCGGATCCAGACCGTATGCTGCGCTCCCGCCAATCTGGTAAAAGAGGCAGTGTCCATTCTGGAGCCGGGCTTTCAAAAAGCCGGAATCCGTATCCTGGAGGAATGCCAGCCCGGAGAGTGCCGGCTGGAACCGAGCCTTGTCATGTCGCTGCTGCTCAATCTTTTGGACAACGCAAAAAAGGCTATGGACGGACCAGGAACGATCCGTATCCGGTCCGTTATGACGCCGGAAGGCTGCAGGATCCGGATCGAGGATGAAGGAAGAGGGATCCCGCCGGAAGAAATGGAAAAGATCACAGAAGCTTTTTATCGTGTGGACAAATCCAGATCCCGGGCACAGGGAGGCGCGGGACTTGGCCTGGCCCTTTGCCGGGAGATTGCGGCAGTGCATCATGGCAGCATAACTTTTGAAAATCTGCCTGAAAAGGGGACGGCAGTGACAGCGGAGTTAAGGGGGAATACCATATGAATGGCAAGAAAAAGATACTCCTGATCTCACTGCTGACAGCCGGTGCGGCAGTGGGATTGGGATGCCCTGCGGCCTTGAGCTGGGTGCAGGATTTTCAGATAGAACGGCAGAGTGAGCTGCTGGACGGGGATACGATTCGGCTTACGATGAAGTCCAGCCTCAGTACTGCACAGCGGCTGTGGCTGGTGAATTACTACAGTTCTTCGGTGCAGCTGGATACGGGACAGAATATGACGCAGGAGGAAGCGAAAAAGCAGGTCGTAAGGGAACTGGAGAAGTTTAACGAACCGGTGGGAGAGATGTTTCTGACTGAGGACTGTTCTGTGGAAAGCTGCCAGACTTATCTGCGGATGGCGGAGGACGCGTCCGCAAGCTCTCTGGTGATCTGGGATTTCTGGCTCAGAGATCAAAAAGGCAATTCCGCGGAAGTGATCCTGGATGACGAAACGGGAAATGTGCTGGGGATATCCTGCTACAGCAAATATCGTATTTTCCAGAGCAGCGAAGAAGACAGCGATCAGGAGCAGATAGCTACGGAGGCGCTGATTTATGGTCTGGACAGCATTGGGGCTGTGCTGCTGGAATATATTTCCGATTATTATCCGGATATACAGTATATAGAGTCTTATGTTACAGAGATCAGCGAGGAGGACATCAGCTATGCCCTTGCGTTTCAGGATACGGACGGCAGGCAGTATGAATTTCCGGTGACCGTAACGGAAAACGCGTTTTTTTTCAATCTGTGACACCAAAGAAAGCATGATGCAATTTTGAGCCGGCAGTCATATAAAATAGATGGATCCGATAGAATAAAGAGAAAGGGAAAGGCATCAGACAGATGAAGAAACACACCGAAGATAAACGACAAGAAAAAGCAAAAACAAATAAAACCCGCAGAAGGCCCAGTGTGATCCTGTTAATGTTTATATTGGATCTGGCCCTGATCTGTGCGGCCGGAAAATGCATGTATCATTTTTTTCATCTGCCGGATCCGAAAGTAGAAGCTTCAGAAAGGAAACAGGAGATCGTGACAGACAGTCAGAAGACGCAGAAGGCTGACACGGAAGAAAAAGCCCGGAAAGAACAGGAACTGTTGAAGAAACAGGCAGCGGATATTTACAGCAGAAACCGGGAGATACTGATGCTGGTCAATAAAACGAATCCCATACCGGAAGATTATAAAACGGATCTGATCGATCTGCAGGACGGCAAGAATAAAGTCGCGGCGAACATATACGAAGATCTGACAGCCATGCTGGAAGCCGGAGAAAAACAGGGATATTCCTTTTGCGTGATATCTTCTTACCGGGACTATGCGTATCAGCAGTCGCTGATAGAAAATGACGTAAACCGGTATACCGGAAACGGATTTTCCGCTTCCGAGGCACTGGATAAAACACTGGAACAGGTCATGCCCGCCGGACACAGCGAGCATGAAACCGGCCTGGCCGTTGATATTACGGCTGCGGATTACATGGTGCTGGAAGAAGACCAGGAGGATACACCGGACAATCAATGGATGCGGACCCACTGCAGGGAATACGGTTTTATTGTCCGCTATCCAAAAGATAAAGAGTGGATCACTCAGATCTCTTACGAGCCATGGCATTTTCGCTATGTGGGAAAAGAAGCGGCGGAATTTTTATATGAGCACAACCTGTCGCTGGAAGAATTTTATGAACTGCTGGAACTGTAAAGAAAAAAGATAAAGATCTGTATGATAAAGACAAAAAAGATCCCGCAATGTTTTTCAGCTTTGCTGAAGCATTGCGGGATCTTTGCGTTTTTGATTACTGATTCTGGCCGGCAGCTGAATTGCTGTCCGAGCCGCCGGAAGGCGTCTGTGTTCCGCCTGTGTCACCGCCTGAGGTGCCGGGATCAGAAGGATCGCTGCCGCCTCCATCATCCGGCTCTGCGGGATCCGAATCGCCCGGTTCGCTGCCGGTATCGGTATCCGGTTCATCTGCAGACGGGGTATCATCTATGTTGCCCTGGATATCATCCGGTTCCGGTTCATCTGCAGGAGGCTCCCCTGTATCGGAAGGATCCTGTACGGTGCTGTCCGAATTGTCATCCGGTGTCTGCTGTGTAGTATCGTCCGGTTCCTGTACATTTTCGTCCGGTTCATCTTCCTCATCGGTATCATAATGGGTACCGGATGAAGTGCTGACTGACAGATCAAAGGATGCGTCCGGTTTATCTTTGACCAGATAATACATGGCGTCTTTCCAGATCTGAGCGGGATAAGAGGCTCCGCTCAAACCGCCTACCGGGCTGTGATCGTCATTGCCTACATATACGGAAATGGTATAGTAGGGAGTCATGCCGCAAAACCAGCCTTCCCGGTTATCGTTGGTAGTGCCGGTCTTGCCTGCCGCTTCTGTGCCGGTGAGAGAACTCCAGCGCAAGGAATGGGCAGTACCTCTGCTGTCACTTAAGACACCTTTGAGGATGTCGACCATTTCGTCCGCTGCGGAAGCGGAATAAACATCTTTGGATTCCGGAGCGGAATAAATTTCATTTCCGTCTTTGTCCTTGATGGAAGCAATACAGTCCGTTTTCGTGTAGGTGCCGTGATTGTACAGGGTATAATAGCCGTTTGCCATTTCCGTTGTATTGGTGCCGTATGAAATGCCGCCCAGAGCGGAGGTAAGGTGGTCGTAATCCTCAGGCGCCAGATTGGAAAATTCCATTTCGTCCAGAAATGACATGCCGTAATTTGGAGTAATGTCATTAAAGGCCCAGTACGCGCATCCGTTGAGGCTTCGTATCACAGCCTCCCGCAGGGGTACGGAGGAGCCGGACAGGGAACTTACCTTTGCGCCTGCATTGGCAGCCTTTACGCTGACGTTTTTTAAGGTGGAACTTGATGTGTATCCTTTCATCAAAGCAGGGGTATAGACAACCAGCGGTTTGATGCTGCTGCCCGGCTGCCGGTAGGTCTGATAAGACCGGTTCAAAGACAGTGTCTGGGACAGTTCATCCTGGCTGCGCCCGCCTATGGCGGCGATCACCTTGCCGGTGTTATTGTCAATGACTGTCATAGCGCCCTGCAGATTGTAGATGCCGTCATCGTCCTTGGTGGCTGTACTGAACGCCAGATGATCATCCAGGATCTTCTGCAGGTTTTCCTGGGCATCCAGATCAATAGTCGTTTCAATGGTGTAGCCTCCGGTATAAAGCATATGCCGTGCTGTCTGGTAGACTTCCGTATAGTTTTCATGGTAAGCCTTATATTCCTCATCTGTATCAAAATGATACTGGAAATCAAAATCGTAGAGCTCTCCCATTAAATATTCTACCGCGCAGTCAATGGCAAAGGAGGTTTCGTAGTTATAAAATTTCTCATTGGTCTTTTCCGAAGCAACATCCATAGTCTCATTCAGCGCTTCGTTCAGTTCCTCCTGAGAAATATAACCGCATTCATACATATCATCCAGGATCTTATCCCTCCGGGTCAGAGCCGTAGAACTGTCCTTGAAAGGATTGTAGTATTCCGGTCTGTTGGGGATCGCGCAAAGGTAAGCCGCTTCAGAAAGAGTAAGTTCGGAAGCGGGTTTGCGGAAATACTGCTGGCTGGCGTCTTCGATGCCGTAAATGCCGTTGGCAAAACATACATTGTTGCAGTAGAATTCCATCAAATCTTCCTTGCTGTATTTCTTGGTCAGATCCCGGGCAATGAATATTTCTTTTACTTTTCGTTCCAGTGATTTTTCATTGGTCAGGAAAATATCCCTGGAAAGCTGCTGTGTGATCGTACTTGCTCCCTGGGCCACATCGCCCCGGGTTTTCAGATAGTTCAGACATACGCGGACAATACCTTTCATGTCAATGCCGGAATTGTCCCAGAAAGTCCGGTCCTCTACTGCAACGAAAGCATTGATCACATCTTTTGGAATCTCGTCAAATTCAAGATATGTACTGTCTGTGTCTTCGTACAGTTTGGCTATTTCCGTACCGTCCGAGCTGTAGACGTAAGACGTCTGATTGGGCCGGAACGTATCCGCCGTACTTTCGTTTACAACCGCTTTTGCGTACCTTGCGCAGCTGAAGATCGTTTCGTGATACTTCATGTAGAAAACCAGATTCGCAAGGGCAAACAGCGCGGCGAAGGCGATGACTATGATCAGGATAATGTTCCTGAGGATGCGCAGACCGCGGCGCTTTTGCTTGCGCGGCTTTTTCGCCTTCTTTTTCGTATCTTCATTTTTCATATTATCAACCTCATGATTCTTCGTATTTCACTGTAAAGTGATGAGTGACAATGGTTGCGTTTCCTGGATACACTATGACATTATACTATAAATGTCAAGATTATGATACCAAATATATTATAAAATGATTGTGATGAAAATCTTAAAAATATATATATTTTTCCGGTTAGCAAGAAAGAAAAGGGCGGTTTTTGAAAAATTTACGGGGCAGAGAGCAGGAGAAAGCAATAAAAGATAGCAGGCTCCGTTTGACCGGCAATATTTTCTTTTTTCTTTCTTAGGATTTCACAAAAAAGGTTTACAAATATTGAATTTCGAATAAAATTAAAAATAAAAAACCGACAGGAGAAAAGAGATGGAAATTATCGAACTATTGAAAGCCGTGCTGTTCGGCGTGGTAGAAGGCATTACTGAATGGCTCCCCATCAGCAGCACCGGTCATATGATACTGCTGAATCAGTTTATCAAACTGGATGTATCAGAAGAATTTTACAGTATGTTCCAGGTGGTGATACAGCTGGGCGCGATCCTGGCCGTAGTCGTGGTATTCTGGAATAATATATGGCCCTTCGGAAGACGAAACAACAAAGAACCCCTGGCAAGACACGGGATCCTTTCCTATATTAAAATGGATATCATCCGTTTGTGGATCAAGATTATCATTGCCTGCGTACCCGCGGCGGTGATCGGACTGGCTTTTGACGATAAGTTTGAAGCGGCTTTTTATAATTATCAGACGGTAGCGATTGCGCTGATCGTGTTCGGCGTTGCCTTTATCGTAATCGAAAACCGGCATAAAGGGAAACGGAGCAGAGTGCGTTCCGTAGCGCAGCTGTCCTATCAGATGTGTCTGCTGATCGGCGTGTTCCAGCTGATCGCGGCGATCTTTCCGGGGACGTCCCGGTCAGGCGCTACCATTGTAGGCGCTCTGCTGATCGGCGTATCCAGAGTGGCCGCGGCGGAATTTACATTTTACCTTGCCATTCCGGTTATGTTCGGAGCAAGCATTTTAAAGATCATGCAGTTCGGACTGCATTTTACAGGAGCAGAGGCGGCAATCCTGCTGACCGGTATGATCGTTGCATTTATCGTTTCGATCGTTGTGATCAATTTCCTGATGGGATATATTAAAAAACATGACTTTAAGGTATTCGGCTGGTACCGGATCGTCCTTGGAATCATTGTACTGGTATATTTTATCGCTACCGCCGTTGCCTGATGGCGCCCGCCTGCATCTGAAAAATGTATAACAGAAGGAAAAAAGTGGCATAACGGTCTGTTGTAAAAAATAGACAGGGGATTTTTCTGCTGATATAATAAAGTGCAGGAAAGGATGGTAGAAATTATGGAAAATATGATCAACTTTACAGTAGACAAGAGCAAATGTATTGGATGCGGACTGTGCGTAAATGCCTGTCCGGCAATGCTGATCTATCTGGACGAAAATAAAAAATCCGCGATCCATGAAGTGAAATCTATGGACTGGTACGGATGCTGGGGCTGCCAGCATTGTTTGGCCGTCTGCCCTCAGGGCGCCATTTCCGTGCTTGGAAGAAAACCGCAAGACAGTCTTCCTATTGTAAAGGAAGATGTATCAGACGTAATAGACGCGCTGATTGCGGGAAGAAGATCCTGCAGACATTTTCAGGATAAAAATGTAGACAGAGCAGTGATTGATCAGATGCTGAAAGTACTGGAAAATTCACCTACAGGGGGAAACAAGCAAAAGATCGAATATACGCTGATCGATGATAAAGAGGAAATGAAAAAGTTCCAGAAGATGATACGGGAAAAAGCCGATGAGCAGGCTGCTCAGGGAATCTACCCCCGCAC
Organism: uncultured Roseburia sp.; assembly: GCA_930989305.1. Classification (GTDB taxonomy): domain Bacteria; phylum Bacillota; class Clostridia; order Lachnospirales; family Lachnospiraceae; genus Brotonthovivens; species Brotonthovivens avistercoris. Next base: position 24,477 of record CAKNLF010000004.1, read on the forward strand.
ATTTGACGCGGAATCTTACGGGATCATGGTGGACCGTGAGGAGCAGGCCATGAACGGCGATATGCTGTTTTGCTCGGCGCCGCATCTTTTTATCGCTCATATGCCGAAAAAATTCGGCAGCTGCGCGGAAGACGTATCTATCTGCACGGCGTATTTTGAACTGATGTGCGCGGCAAGACAGCTGGGAGCGGTGATCCTGCGGTTCCCTCTGAACATCCTGGACAATATGCCGGAAATCAAAGCGCTGCTCAAGATCCCGGAAGATCATTACGTGGGAGCTGCCATCGGATTCGGATATCCGCAGTTCCAGTATGCCAGAGGAGTACAAAAAGAGGGCAAGGCAGCGGTTCATCGCCTGACTTTTTAAAAGGGAAAAGAGCTGTTTGGAAGGTTTTCAATAAAAGTAGGGATATAACCTGGAAAAAAGCTTTACAAACGCGTTCTTTTGGAACACAATGAAAAAAGAACAGGATCAGCCGCAGCCTGCAGGGACGAGGATGATCCGGGAAAACTATTTTTCCGTTTAATATCAGCGTAAAGGAGAAACATACCATGACGATTTTGGTAACAGGGGGCGCCGGATATATCGGCAGCCATACATGTGTAGAATTGCTCAACGAAGGCTACGATGTGATCGTAGTGGACAATCTTTCCAATTCCAGCAAAAAAGCCATTGACCGGGTAGAGGAGATCACCGGAAAACATATTACATTTTATGAAGTGGATATCTTGAATCACGATGCCATGGAGCGGATCTTTGATGCCCATTCCATTGACGCGGTGATTCATTTCGCAGGACTGAAAGCCGTAGGAGAATCAGTGGTAAAACCGATCGAGTATTATCACAACAATATGACCGGCACGCTGGTGCTCTGTGATGTGATGAGAAATCACGGAGTGAAAAATATCATTTTCAGCTCCAGCGCAACGGTATACGGAGATCCGGCGATCATTCCGATCACCGAGGAATGCCCGAAGGGAAGCCCCACCAATCCGTACGGATGGACCAAAAGCATGCTGGAACAGGTGCTGACAGATATCCATACAGCGGATCCGGAATGGAACGTGGTGCTGCTGCGTTACTTTAATCCCATCGGCGCTCATAAAAGCGGGCTGATCGGCGAAGATCCGAAAGGTATCCCCAACAATCTGCTTCCGTATATCGCTCAGGTGGCCATCGGAAAACTGGAGTGCCTGGGTGTGTTCGGAAACGACTATGACACTCCGGACGGAACCGGTGTAAGGGATTATATCCATGTGGTGGATCTGGCAGTAGGTCATGTAAAAGCCATCAAAAAGCTGGAAGAAAAAGGCGGCGTATCTATTTACAATCTGGGTACCGGAAAAGGATACAGCGTATTGGAAGTGCTCCATGCTTTTGAAAAGGCATGCGGTCATGAGATCCCTTATCAGATCAAACCCCGCCGTGCCGGCGATATTGCCACATGCTACTGCGCTCCGGAAAAGGCAAAGAAAGAACTGGGCTGGGAAGCGCAGTACGGCATTGAAGAAATGTGCGCGGATTCCTGGAACTGGCAGAGCAAAAATCCAAACGGATACGGCGAAGCATAAAAAGATATTCATATGAAACATAACAGGAAGTGGATCCGATTTGCCGGATCCATTTCTTTTTGTGGATTTTTCCCGATGAATCAGATATATTGAATACGATATGGAAATCAATACAGCATGAAAGATGAGGAAAAAATGAAACAGAAAAGAATACGAATGTTGGGTATCATGGCTTGCGCCGGTATTATAGCCTGTAGCGGGATGACAGCTGCTGCGGCCCCCTTGTTGGAAGACAATCTGAATGTGGAATTAGTACAAAACGGCGGTGTTTTAACAAATATAAATGCGAAATATCCGGCAGCAAAACTGAACGGCAGCAAAGCGCATAGCAGGCAGGCGTTCCCGGAAAAATTTGATCTGCGGAATGTGGAAGGAAAGAATTATGTAACTCCTGTAAAATTTCAGAACCCCTGGGGAACCTGCTGGGCGTTTAGTGATATTGCGTCTTTGGAAAGCAATGTGATCATGCAGGGCGCGGGAACGGCAGAAAAAGTAGATTATTCGGAAAAGGCTCTTGTCTGGTACAGCGGACAGCTCCAGAGGGGCCAGGATGATACCGGGGAAAAAGAAGGAATAGAATATATTGCAGAAGATCTTGCTATGCCATACCTCGTCGGAGGTACAGTGACTATGGTCGCGGCACAGATGTCAAGCGGGATTGGTACATCTACGGAAGAACAGGTACCCTATAGAGATAAAGACGGCACCATGCAGAAAGGCTTTTTGAACGGGAAAGAAGTCTACTGGTATGATCCTTTGGGAGATTGGACTTTGGATGACAGTCATTTGTATGACAGGGCCTATCAATTGAAAAATATGCAATATCTGTTTGGATATAGTGCTTTTGCAAGTTCAGGCATGGATAAGGACGAACTGGTCCCCTATGTGCAGGATACGGTCAATCCGCGGATAAAAGCCCTTTTGATGGATCGGGGGGCTGTGGGCATCGGGTTTTGCGCGGATGAGGCCAGCCCGGATGAAGTAGGGACTTCAGAAAGCAGTTATTTTAATGCGGAACACAACGCTCAGTATAATCCTGATAATGGACTGGTAAATCACAGTGTAACCATTGTGGGGTGGGATGACAGCTATCCGAAAGAAAATTTTTCTATTGCTCCTCCGGGAGACGGCGCATGGATCGTGAAGAACAGCTGGAGTGATGCATGGGGAGACGAAGGATATTTTTATCTGTCTTATTATGACACAACGATAGCGGGCTATGAAAGTCTGGAGGCTGATGTGGAGAGCTTCGGATATTCTGGTTATGACCATAATTATCAATATGATTACTTGGGAAACAAAAGTGCGATAAATGCATCGGTAGAGGCAAGTATATCTCAGCAGCTTGCTGCATTGGACAGAGATGTAAAAGCTGCCAATATCTTTCAGGCAAAAGGAAACGAGACATTAAGGGCCGTGGGAGTCAATGATAATGTCTGCTGGGACGAGGATGCAACTGTTGTAACGGAAATCTATAAATTAAAAGATAATAGCAATCCGGAAAACGGGGAACTGGTTTCCTCCCAGACGGATACCGTAAGCAATATGTTATATGCTGCCATCGAGTTAAAGGAACCGGTGGAACTAAAAGAGGGAGAATACTTTTCCGTAGTGCAGTCTATACGTACCGAAAGCGGTCTGCGGGGAGTCCCTGTAGAAATTGGTACATCAGAGCCTATAACCGTAAGCTCATACGATGGAAACGGATATCAGATCAGCTATACAGTCAAAAGCGAGCCGGGCCAGAGTTTTTTGTGGGGGCTTAACGATACCGATGAAGAGCAGGAATGGCAGGACGTAACCGGAGAAGAAATAAAGGCGACTTTCAAAGCCAGTGTAACGGATGACGCGGACGGCGCTTATACGATACCGGGGAACGTTATGATCAAGGCCTATACGGTGGATACAGATACAACCTTGAGTATGTCAAATCATACGGTAGATATTTTATGCTATGACAGCAGCGGCAGGCAGATCGCCCGGCTGGAAAATGCGGATATCACTGCAGCGTTGGAACTTCCGTGGAATACGGACAGCATTGCCTTTTTGCTGGAGGGAGAGAATGAAGACAATCTTCAGATGAAAGCGGACGGCATGCTGTTAAAAGATGACGCAAAAATCAGCAGGAAAGATTTTGAAAACGCGAAGGAAACGGTTTTGGTCTTAACTGGACAGGACCGGGGCGAATCGGCAGAGCGGGTTTATCCGATCACATTGATCTTTGGAAAGCAGCCGGAAACGGAAGATGAAAATAAGGATACAACAACAACAGTACCGGATGGCGGTACAGGCGGTGAAAAAACAGACGGTTCGACAACAGACAGTATACAGAATCCGGAGAACATGTCCGGAACAAAGGATGTTTCTGTACCGGATGAAACTTTGGGCAGCGCAGCGGATGTATCAAAAACCGGTGACGCAGGCAGAAGTTTCGCATGGAGCGCTGTGGTATTGGCAGCAGGCGCGGCATCAGCGGTCCTTGTTATGATCCGCAGGAAAATCTATGGATTAAAGTAATACAAAACAATAAAATTGTATTGGAAAAATATACAGAACTTCCGGTAAGCCCCTTGATTTCTGGAAAAAGAACAGATAAAATGATAGCAATTTCTATTAGTATCTGACAATGATGTATGGGGAATAAGGAGAGAAAAGAATGCCTATTAAAATACCGGATTCTCTTCCGGCAACTGCGGTGCTGGAAAGTGAAAATATATTTGTTATGACCGAGTTTCGGGCAATCCATCAGGATATCAGACCTTTGAACGTATTAATCCTGAATCTGATGCCTACCAAGATCGTGACGGAAACACAGCTGCTGAGAAAATTGTCCAATACGCCGCTGCAGGTAAAAGTGGAATTTCTGCAGACTGCCAGCTATGTGCCTCAGCATGTAGATTCCAATCATATGGAGACTTTTTACACTACCTTTGATCAGGTAAAAGACCGGTGGTTTGACGGAATGATCATTACGGGAGCGCCGCTGGACGATGTGGCTTTTGAGGACGTGGACTACTGGGAAGAGCTGTGCACCATCATGGAGTGGAGCAAAGAGCACGTACACTGCACCATGCATGTGTGCTGGGGAGCCTATGCAGGTCTGTATTATCATTACGGCATCCAGAAACGGGATCGGTCGGAAAAGCTTTCCGGCGTATATAAAAATGAAGTGCGAAAGGCAAGCTCTCCGCTGTTTCGGGGCTTTGACGACGTGTTTTACGCGCCTCATTCCAGAGCAATGGAAGTATGGGAGGAAGATATCCTGGCTGTGCCGCAGCTGGAACTGATCGCCTCTTCGGAAGAAGCTGGCGTGACGATCGTAAAATCAACGGATTCCACCCATTTCTTCGTGACTTGCCATCTGGAATATGACAGGAACACATTGGCGCTGGAATACGAAAGGGATGTAAAGCGTGGCCTGAATCCCAAAGTTCCGGTAAATTATTTTCCGGATGACGACCCTTCCAAAACGCCGGTGGTAAACTGGCGGTCAGCCGGTCAGCTGATGTTTTCCAACTGGCTGAACTATTATGTATATCAGACAACGCCTTATGAATTGAAAAAACCGGTATAATATTATGAGCATATACAAAACCCTCTGTCCGAGTACGAGACAGAGGGTTTTTTAGGAGCATTTGATATTGAAAACCCGATCTGATAGGATCCTGCAAAACAGAGGAACAGACAAAGAAAAGGACAGCTTCTTTTGAAACTGTCCTTTTCTTTGTGTTGAGAGTTGTAAAAAGGTAATTTTTTAATTCTTTGCTTTACGAAATGATAATAACATACTACAATGTATTAGTAAAATTGAAATATTTGATATGTTTTATAGAAAAAAATGATAAGGATCCGGGAAGATCATATAGGATCCGATACCGAAAAGAGGGCAAAATGGAGATACGAAATGTAAAAACTTTTTTAAAAGCCGCGGAAATGGGAAACTTTTCCAAAGCGGCGGCCCAGCTGGGATATGCCCAGTCAACGGTGACTACCCAGATCCAGGCGCTGGAGCGGGAACTGAAGGTGGAGCTGTTTGAACGCAACGGGAAAAAAGCCGCTTTGTCTGCCGCTGGAGAAGAATTTCGCGCGTATGCTTATGAAATGGTAAAATATGAAGAAATGGCACTGGAGCATTTTTCCAATGAAAAGGAACCCGCAGGCCATATCCGGATCGGGGTCATGGAGACCATCTGCGCTTCCCGGTATGCCAGGATCTTTAAACAGTTCTTGAAAAAATACCCTAAAGTACGGCTGACTACGGTGGTGGCTACTACGCTGGAATGTATGGATATGCTGGAAAAAGGCACGCTGGATGTGATACTGACAGTGGATAAAAAGATCAGCCGTCCCTACTGGGAGACCGCTCATATGCTGGATACAAAGATCTGCTTTTTTTGTTCCAGCCGTCATCCCTTTGCGTCTGGAGAGCCTGTTACTTTGGATGAACTGATCCGGGAGAAATTTATCCAGATCGAAGAAGGATGCAATTACAGAAAGGCCTTTGAACAGTATCTGACTTCTCAGGGAAAATCTGTGGTGAATATCCAGGAAGTAGGCTATACCCGGATGATCATTGACTGCGTGGAGGAAAATATGGGAATCTCGCTGCTTCCCAAATTCACGCTGACAGAAGCGCTGCGAAAAAAAAAGATCGCGGTGGTAAATGTGAAAAATTACAGTTTCTCTATGTACATGCAGGTCATATACAGCAAAAACCGGTGGACAACGCCGGCGCTGCGGGCTTTTTTGCAGATGACGAAAGAATATCTTGTGTAAATACTGTGACAGGAGCAGACGGAAATGGAGGAAAGGACAATGGAACATCAGCTGTATCCGGGCATCGGGGAGAAAGACCGGCAGATGCTGCGGCGCTACAGGAGAAATCTGCATAAATATCCGGAGACCGGATGGCTTACATACAGGACGACGGCTCTGGCGGCGGAGATCCTGGAAAAAGCGGGATATGAAGTTTTCGCAGGAGAAGAGTGCGTGGCGTTTGACCTGGCGGAAGACGTGCCCGACAGGGAACAGATCAAAGAGGCGGACGCCCGATGCAGAAAAGATCTGCCGGAGGGACTGTATAAGAAATGGAAAAAAAGGATGGGAAGACTTGGGGGAGCCGTTGGGGTCTATGACAGCGGCAGGCCGGGACAGACCGTGGCTTTTCGGTTTGATATAGACGGTTTGCCTGTACGGGAAGACGGACGCATGCAGGAGCGCAGACCGGTGGCGGAAAATTTTATGTCCCGATATCCGGGCTGTTCCCATGCCTGCGGCCACGACGGACATACTGCCATAGGACTTGTGCTGGCCAGAAAACTGATGGAACAAAAGCAGGACTTAACAGGCCGTCTGCTGTTTATTTTTCAGACCGCGGAAGAAGGTGTCAGAGGAGCCAAGAGTATGTGCCGCTGCTGGAAGTTTGGCAGGATTGACAAACTGATCTGCTGTCATATCGGTTTTACCGGGGCGGATCAGTTTGTGGCGGGAGCAGGCGGATTTCTGGCGACCACTAAACTGGATGTGGAATTTACCGGAAAGTCCGCCCATGCCGGGCTGTGCCCCGAACGGGGCAGGAACGCGCTGCTGGCAGCGGCGGAGGCAGTGGTGAAAATGCAGGATATCCCCACGCCAAAGACAGGAACCGTCCGGCTGAACGCCGGCACGCTCCGGGCAGGAGAAGCCAGGAATACCGTACCGGCTCATGCCCGCCTCCAGATGGAGACAAGAGGGAGCGACAGCGGGAAAAATCAGTATATGCGCAGTCAGGCCGAAGGGATCATCCGGGCCTGCTGCGAGAAATACGGGGTAATCTGTACGATTACGGAAAAAGGAGAAAGCGACAGCGCTGACAGCAGCGAGGGGCTCAGCAGGCAGCTGCTGGACATGGCCCGTAAGCTGGGGATATATGAGGACTGCCTGCTGCATCAGACATTTGGCGCCAGCGATGACGGAGCGGTCTTTATGAACAAAGTCCGGCAGGAAGGAGGCGAGGCTGCCTACATCCTGCTTGGGGCAAAACAAACAGGCCATCATCACGAGAGCGCTTTTGATTTTGACGAAAAGGCTCTGGATAAAGGCCTGGCTGTATTGTACCGGGCAGCCGGATGCTTCTGCGCTGCCGGGAAACCGGTATAGGTATCGCTGTATGTATGTTTCGGACAGGATAAGATTTTATGTAAACTTTAAAACGGAATTTCCGTATTCTCCTCATCCTCGCCGGGATAGATATGGATGCCGTTGACTTCCACCTGATCATTGATCTCGATCACAAGACAGCGTTTGCCGTTGATGATGCGGGTATCTACCAGGTCCGTGCGGTCGGGATTGACGTTTACGGTCACATCCGGCGTTTTGATCTCGAATTTCCGGGTGTTGGTGATGTTGGAAGCCATTACCGTTGCTTTTTCTCCCACAAAGGTGTCGTACTGTTCTTCAAAATGCTCCAGATTTTCTTCGGAGGCGCCGCTGTGGTATAAAAGGGATTTTACATCTGCTTTGTCCAGGACGACAGGATCCGGACTGTCCGCAGCTTCTTCCAGCATTTCGTTTAAGTTGTCGTGGATGGTGCGGATGGTCTCCAGACTGCAGTCTGTGCCGAAGGTATCCGCGATGATCGTATCAAAAGATTCCTTTTGGGCATCCGCGGGAAGGGGCTGGGTACAGCCCAGGATGTCTTCCATGATCTCCGTACAGAATTCTTTCTGGTTTTTGGAATAATACAGCAGGCTGTGGATGTCAGTGTTGCGGTCGTTGAACGCGGGAAATAAAAAGCCCTGTTCCGGCATTTCCACGATCCAGTCCCGGATCCGGTCTTCGATGTGATTGGTCTGGGCGTTGTAGCACAGTCCTGCTTTGGACAATTTTACCGGGCAGATGCTGCAGAGGATAAAATTGTATACATAATCAGAGGCATCATCCATTTCCAGACCGTCGCTGGTCCGCTGGGGGATGTCGTAAGATCCGTGGATCAGAATGATGAAATAATTTTCCGGATGGTAATAAGTCTCGATGATCTTATCGTAAAACGCGTCAACCAGCTCTTCGTCCTGCAGTTCGCTGTCTCTGAGCTGCAAAAGGAATTTCTGGGTGCCCTCTCCCATTTCCTGTTCCAGAGGAAAGGACATGTTCAGCAGGTTTTTCCCCAGAGTGCCGGACATGGTCTTGCGGAAAATATCAAAATATTTAAACATTTCTTCTTCCGGAAGGGAGAGGAAAGCTTCTTTCAGCGTCAGTTTCTTGTCTTTATCCGCGTCTACATAACAGCCGCAGATGCGGTTGACGGCGCAGCGCTCTTTTGTAAAAAGTTTTTTTATTTCGGATATTTCTTTTTTATTCATGAAATTCACCCCTGTTTGTAATTGAAAATATGTGGAAAAGCGTCCGGCATATCAGGAAAAAACCAGTGCCGGACTTAAGGTATTATAGCAGAAATGCCGGGAGATAGAAAAGAAAAAATAAAAAGTACGGAAATTTTCCCGGCAGCCGCATAAGATAGATACAGAGAAAATTTGATCAGGGATCAGAAACGTTATGGATACATTAATATTGGCGGCTCGGGGGACCGGTTTTACATTTTTGATGACGGTTCTGGGAGCTGCAATGGTTTTCTTTTTCCGCAAACAGATGAACGACGGGATCCAGCGGGTCTTTTTCGGATTTGCCGCAGGGGTTATGACCGCCGCCTGTGTGTGGAGCCTTTTGCTGCCTGCCATAGAAGACGCCGAAAAAGGGGGAGGGATCCCCTGGCTGCCGGCTGCAGGCGGCTTTTGCGCAGGCGCTGTGTTTTTGATCTTTCTGGACGCGCTGCTGCCGCAGCTGTATCCGGGATTTGGCCGGTATGGAGAGAACGGAGAAAGTACGGAGGATAAAAAGCGGGCTTCGCTGCTGGTGCTGGCAGTGACCCTGCATAATATACCGGAAGGAATGGCGGTAGGTCTTTCCTTTGCCATGGCGGGAACGACCGGATCGGATGGAGCTCTTTCCGGGGCCGTTGCCCTGGCCATCGGCATCGGCATCCAGAATTTTCCCGAGGGAGCCGCGGTATCCCTGCCTCTTTGCCAAACCGGGATGCGCCCGCGAAAAGCGTTTCTGGCAGGAAGTCTGTCGGGAGCTGTGGAACCGGTTTTCGGTATCCTGGCTGTATTGGCGGCGAAAGCCGCGCAGCCGCTGATGCCCTGGCTGCTGTCCTTCGCGGCGGGAGCCATGATGTATGTGGTGGCACAGGAACTGATCCCCCAGGTGTATCGGGATGTCAGGGTCAATCCGGGGATGCTGGGCGCTATCGGCGGATTCCTGATCATGATGATCCTGGATGTAGCCCTGGGATAAGACCGGCAAAAGCTGGACAGAGCCGTGGGTTTCGGGTATAGTATTGGAAAACAGTGGACGGAAAAACGATAAAAGATCAAAGAAACAGGAGTGCAAAGATCCGATGATGACAAAAGAAAAATACGAAAAAATGGCGGGGGTCATCCGGAATCATCCCCAGGCCCTGGGCATGCTCGCAGCCGGGAACCGGATACTGACAGCCCTGACCTACGGCGCGTATATCCTGCTGCTGGCAGCAGAGGCCATAGGCAGGGATGAAAAATTCTGCAAAGTGCTGCTCATACCTGCCGCTGCATTTTTCCTTGTAACGGTATTTCGGAAAGTATGCAACGCAAAGCGGCCCTATGAGCTTCTTGACATAGAGCCGCTGCTGAAACGCAATAAAGCCGGACAGTCTTTCCCAAGCAGACATGCCTTTTCGATTTTTATGATCGCCATGGCCATCGGCTATGTGTGGATGCCGGGAGGGATCCTGTTTTTGATCCTGGGCGTTTTGCTGGCGGTGATCCGGGTCATTGGAGGCGTGCATTTTCCGCGGGATGTGGCGGCAGGAGCCTCCATTGGGATCCTTGTGGGGATATTGGGATTTTACATCTGGTAGGAGACCATAGCCGGGAAAGGGTCAGCACCAGCCCCCGTCCAGGCCGATGATCTGTCCGGTGAGATAATCATGGCCGGAAGCCAGATCCCAGATCAAAGCGGCGGCTTCTTCAGGGGTGCCGAAGCGTCCGGCAGGGATCTCATTTTCCAGATCAGAACGTTCTTCCGGGGAAAAGCAGGCGTTCATTCGAGTGTCAATGGCGCCGCAGGCAATGGCGTTTACCTGGATATTGCTTGGCGCCAGTTCTTTGGCCAGAGCTCTGGTAAAGGCGTTGATTCCTCCCTTGGAAGCGGAATAGGCGGTTTCGCAGGAAGCGCCGATATTGCCCCATACGGAGGAAATATTGATGATCTTTCCGGATTTTTGATGGACCATATGAGGAATGACCCGTTTGCAGCAGGAAAATACAGAAGTCAGATTTGTATTGATGACCTGCATCCACTGATCGATGTTCATGGCGTCCAGCAGCCCAATGTGGGAAATCCCCGCATTGTTGACCAGCACATCGATCTGGCCTCCCTGTGTCTGGATATCCCGGAACATGGCTTCCACCTGGGCATCGTCAGAGACATCATAGATCAGGGGAACGCAGGAAATGTGATATTCCAGGGAAAGACTGCGGGCAAAGTCTCTCAGAGTCTCTGCGGAAGATCTGCAGTTGAGAAACAGGTTCCAGCGGTTTTTGGCAAAAAGTGCGGCGGCGGCTTTTCCGATGCCGTGGGAAGCGCCTGTGATCAAAACAGTTTTCATAGGATCTGTCCTTTCGGGTTGACTTTGATCAGGATCACGCGCTTTGGAAACACGTGATCAAATCGTAATAAACTTTATTTTAGCATATTGTATTCTAATAGGAAATGGTTTAGTATAAAGGAGATTTTAGCGGCGTCCCCCACGGGCGCAATGAAGCACAAAAAGGAGTATATCAAAATGAATATTGTAGTATTGGCAGGAGGACTCAGTACGGAACGGGATGTGTCGCTGATCACAGGCAAACAGGTCAGCGCCGCTTTGCGAAAAAACGGACATAAAGTCATTTCGCTGGATGTTTTTATGGGATACAGTGACAAAGAAGAAGATCTGGAAGGAATTTTTGAGCGCTGGGAAGAAGTAAGCTCAGAGACAGGGACGATCTCGGAGGAAGCACCGGATATCGCTCAGGTCAAAGCCATGCGGGCGGATCAGTCCGATTGTTTCTTTGGCCCCAATGTGATCCGGATGTGCCAGGCGGCGGATATCGTGTTTATGGCCCTTCACGGAGAAAACGGGGAAAACGGCAAGATCCAGGCGGCATTTGATCTGTTTGGCATCCGCTATACAGGAAGCGGCTATTTAAGCAGCGCCCTGGCCATGAACAAAGGTATGAGCAGACAGCTTTTCGCGGCTCACGGCATTCCGGTGGCGGATGGCATTTCCATGAAAAAATCCGAACGGAAAGAGCATTTTTCCGATACGGGATTAAAGCTGCCCTGCGTAGTCAAACCCTGCTGCGGAGGATCCAGCATCGGCGTATCCATCGTTCATACAGAAGCAGAGTATGAACAGGCGCTGGAGGAAGCTTTCCGGTACGAAGACGAGATCGTGATCGAATCCTACATAAAAGGCCGGGAATTTTCCGTAGGCGTCATCGAGGGCAAAGCGCTGCCGGTGATCGAGATCGCTCCGGTAGAAGGATTTTACGATTACAAAAACAAATACAAAGCAGGCAGCACAGTAGAAACATGTCCTGCGCAGCTGCCGGATGACATTACAAAGGAAATGCAGCATTACGCGGAACTGGTATCTCAGGTACTGGAGCTTAATATCTATACGCGTACGGATTTCCTTCTGGGAGAGGACAATAAAATATACTGTCTGGAATCCAATACCCTTCCGGGTATGACACCCACCAGCCTGCTGCCCCAGGAAGCTCAGGTGGTAGGCATGAACTTTGAACAGCTTTGTGAAAAACTGATACAGGTTTCGCTGAAAAAATACAACAGGTGATACGATGAAAACAATGACTTTGGAAACTGTTACAAAGGCCTGCAAGGGCACGTACTTCGGGCCGGAAGAGAAAAAAAGCAGGACCATTGAAGGGGCTGTAATAGACAGCCGGCTGGTGGAGAAAGATTATCTCTTTATCCCGGTAAAAGGGGAAAATGTAGACGGTCATAAATTTATTCCCCAGGTGTTTGAAAAGGGAGCGGCGGCAGTCCTTTCGGAAAAGCCTCTTGATCCGGAGATGGAACCGTATATACTGGTGGATTCAACGCTCCAGGCATTAAAAGACATCGCGGAATATTACAGGAGCACCCTGAAGATCCCGGTGATAGGCATTGCGGGCAGCGTGGGAAAGACAAGCACAAAGGAAATGATCGCTTCCGTGCTGAGTCAGAAATACCGGGTGCTGAAAACAGAGGGAAATTTTAACAATGAGATCGGACTGCCTTTGACGCTGCTGCGGATTCGGGATGAACATCAGGCGGCCGTAGTGGAAATGGGGATTTCTGATTTTGGAGAAATGCACCGTCTTGCGAAAATGGCGAGACCGGACATCTGCGTTATGACCAATATCGGCCTTTGCCATCTGGAAAACCTGAAATCCAGAGACGGCATCCTGAAAGCAAAGTCGGAAATTTTTGATTTCCTGAAACCGGAGGGAAAGATCATCCTCAACGGCAATGATGACAAGCTTTCCACCATACAGGAAGTAAAAGGGATCCGGCCCATCCGGTATTTTGTGGAAGACGGTACGGCGCCAAAGGGCGATGAGGAATATTTTGTGACAGCGTCGGATATTGAGAATCTGGGCCTGAAGGGAATGGACGCGGTGTTTCATTTTCCGGAAGAGACGCGAAAGGTGCATATTCCTATCCCAGGCGCGCATAATATATACAACGCCCTTGCGGGAGCATGCGTGGGACGTGCTCTGGGGCTTGACAACGATGAGATCATCGCGGGGATCCAGGCTGCCAAAACAATCCAGGGAAGGACTAATCTGCTGGAAATCGGCGAAATGACAGTGATTGACGACTGCTACAATGCCAATCCCGTATCTATGCGGGCGTCTCTGGACGTACTGAGCCAGGGACAGGGACGGAAGATCGCTGTACTGGGCGATATGGGTGAACTGGGTGAAGAAGAAAAAGAACTTCACGGACAGATCGGCCGGTACGCGGCGGAAAAAAAGATAGACATTCTGTTCTGCGCGGGTCCTCTTTCAGAAGAAATGGCCCGGGAAGCAAAAAAAGGCGGATGCGAAGTGCACTATTTCCGCACACGGGAAGAACTCACAGCAGAGCTGACAGGATATGTAAAACCTGGAGATCAGATACTGGTCAAGGCTTCTCACTTTATGGAGTATCCTAAGATTGTAGAGGCGCTTACCTGTGCAGCCGGAACAAAGGAATAGAACAGGATCAAAAGACTGCGCAAAAGAGGAAACAGCAGATGTTCTTCTTTTCGCGGTCTTTTTTATTTAGGAGGTCAGTCTGTTTTATGGTATAATAATAACATTCGGGAAGGACGTGATGATTTGAAAATATTTCAGTTTGAGACGGCTGCAAGACAGATGCTTACGGGAAATGTGCTGCTGATCTTGTGCTGCGCCTGTTATCTGCTCTGGTGGCTGATCGCGTTCCGGCCGTCAGGACATTTAGATACGATCAATACCAGGTGGATCCTCATACCGGCGTTCGCCCTTGGGCTGACCTCGATCTTTGTAACGCTGTACGGGATCCGAAAGGCGGATATCCGCCAGATCCTGATACCAAAGGACTGGATCTTGTGGGGCGGGATCGGAGCCTATGTGGTCCTGCTGATCGTCACATATGTTTTCTTTCACCGGCCTGTGACTACGGAACTGCTGCTGATCGTAGGCTGGGCCATGCTGGCGCTGGCAGAGATCAATGCGCTCTACGGCATGGACGTATTTTCACGGAAAACGGCAGTGATCTTTTGTCTGATCACAGCTGCCGCGGTGCTGGGCAGCCTGGTGTGCTATGTGCTCTATTACCGGCTGGGAAACACAGCGGGGTATATAGACGGGATCGTTCCCCTTGTGCTGGCTGCTGCCGTGTTCGGCGTACTGGCCGCTGCCATTGCCGTGGCGGAAAACGGATCGGCAGGGTAAAACAGGAAACAAAAAAGATAAGGCTTTGATAAAAAACGGAGAGAGATGAAATGTACAGGATTTTGATCGCAGATGATGAGAAGCTTATACGTACGGCAGTACATGAGTTTGCCGGATTTTTGGGATATGAAGTAACAGAAGCTGAAAACGGCATAGAGGCTGTCAGGCTCTGCCGGCAGAATGATTTTGATATTATCATTATGGATGTGATGATGCCCGTTCTGGACGGATTTACGGCATTCCGAAAGATTCGGGAATTTAAAGATATACCGGTACTGATGCTTTCGGCCAAAAGTCAGGAATACGATAAGCTGTACGGTTTTGAGCTGGGGATAGAAGATTATGTAGTCAAACCTTTTTCTATGAAGGAACTGATGGCACGTGTGAATGTGATCATACAGCGCCACAGAAAGATAAAGCAGGCCGGACAGGCACATGAGGAAACGGAACGGATAGAAGAAGACGGACTGGTCATTGATCCTGCGGCCAGGGAGGCGGCGCTCAATGGTGAGATGTTGGAATTGCGGCCAAAGGAATTTGAGCTGCTTTTGTTTCTTGTTACAAACAAAAATATTGTTTTTTCCAGAGAGAGCCTTTTGGAAAAAGTCTGGGGCTATGATTATGAAGGGGACGACAGGACGGTAGATTCCCAGATCAAACTTCTTCGTCAGGCTCTGGGCGATTACCGTACGCATATTGTAACCTGCCGGGGGATTGGATACAAATTTACCACAGATGAATATGAAGTACAAAGATGAAAAAAATTAACGGGAAAAAACTGTTTGAGAAAATTCAGGAAAAACGGGAAAATTTCTATAATCCCACTTTCAGAAACCCCCTTCGGATGAGAAACGGCCTTTGGATCGGATTTCTGATTTTTTCCGCGATCGCGGCCCTGCTTTTCTGGTCTGTGCTGTACATGTATTATGAAGTTACATACAGAAAACAGATCACGGATAAGCTGGTGGACACTGCATGGGAGATTACTGGATTGTATGGAGCGGCGGACTTTGAAAGGAGTATCTCTATTTTGACCAGATCCAACAATTATTTTGCCCAGGTCATATCGGAAAAAGACAACAGGATTCTGATGAGCTACACCAATGAAGGCGTGGAGGGAGGAACCCAAAGCAGCAGTATTGCGGGAGATGATATTTTTACAAAGCTGGATGATACAGACGGATACTGTTTTTATTATGCAGAAGACGATTCAGGCAATTCCCGTTGGGCAGTAGAAGCGATTGTTCTCGCCAATGTGGACGGCTACCGGCATATACTGGTGCTGAGCTGTTCTACAGCGGAAATTGATATGCTCAAGCAGACCCTTATGAGCCGGGGAGGAATCTCGCTGGCTGTTGTTCTGGCTCTGTCGGCAGTGTTTGCTTTTTTTCTGGCAAATTTTTATGCCCGGCCTTTTCGGCATTTAAATGATGCGGCCGGGGAGATGGCGGGGGGAAATTTTGATACGCCTTTTATACCGGAGGGACCAAAAGAAGCGGTGCAGCTGGCGGAGACGCTGAATTTGGCGGAAAAGGAATTTCGGGCTACGGAGCAGCTGAGAAGAGATTTTGTGGCAAATATCAGTCATGATATGAAGACCCCTTTGACTGTTATACGGATCTATGCGGAAATGATAGATGCCTTTTCCGGCGGGGTACCGGAAAAACGGGCGGAGCATGTGAAAAAAATCATAGAAGAAACGGACAGGCTTACAGAGCTGATCAATGAACTGATGGAGCTGTCCAGTCTCCAGTCAGGTACTCTAAAGCTGCAGTATGAAGATTTCTCCATGAATGAGCTGATCCACAATGTAATCGACAGGATCCGGATCAAAGATATGTCTCAGGGTATTGAAATCCAGCTGGTGGCAGATACCGCTTATATGGTGCATGCGGACCGGCAGCTGATCCATCGGGCAGTTTATAATCTGATCCACAATGCCGTAAAGTATTCAGGGGAAAGTAAAGTGGTAAAAGTAAAGCTGATCCCGCAGAATAATCAGCTGCTTGTACAGATTATCGATCAGGGGATCGGTATGAGCCAGGAAGAACTGAAACATATATGGGAACGGTTTTACCGGTCGCCGGATCTGGGCAATCAGATACGGGGAAACGGGATCGGTCTGAATATTGTAAGTGAGATCTTTAAATATCATCATATCCCATACGGCGCGGAGAGCAGACTTGGAAAGGGAAGTACGTTTTGGTTTATTATATAAAAACAAAAGGATGGCAGATACTGGCAGTGCTGCTGATAGGAATCAGCCTTTTTCTGGTGGCTAACCAGTATAATTCCATTGCCAGCCGTTTTCAGGCGGAAATACAGGAAAAAACAGACGAGGCGGTGCCGGTTGTGTTTTTATGCCCACAGACCGGGTATTATTCCTTTGTGGGAGAAGACGCGGTCTGGGCGGCAAAGTATGCTGTGTCTCAGATCAATCTCCAGGGCGGTATTAACGGAACTCCGGTGAGACTGATCTTTAAGGATACCCGGTCGGACCAGAGCCTGGCTGCCAGTTATTTCCTGGGAGCTTCCAGGGAAGTGCCGGCGGTGATCGGCCCCATTGACGCTCCGGCCTCCGCAGGGATCGCTCCATTGCTGGAAGATACGGGAACTACCAGCATTGCCAGTTATTCCTATGAAGATATCCGGACAGAATACCGGCCATATACGATCGCTTTTATGAACGATTCGGAAATCGGTGAATTTGCGGCGGTGCGGCTCTGGAAAGAAAAAAATCCGGACATTAAAGATGTGGTGATCTTTACGGATTCGGAAGATGATGCAAAGTCTGATGCTGTATCTTTGTTTCAAAAGGAACTGCCCGGGATTGGGCTGAATATTCTGGATGTAGTGGATATATCCGGGACACGGAGTATGAGGCGATATGAACAATGCGCTATTCAGGCATTGAATAAAAAAGCAGACGGATATATATCACTGCTGAGCGCCGAAGACTATGCCAATGTACTGCTGCAGCTAAGAAAACGAGGCGTATCGGATGGGCGTTTTATCACCGCGTCATTTTCCGCAGTCTCGGAAAATCTGCTGGATGCAGCGGAAAACAGTCTGGATGGAACCTATATATGGGATAAATTTGATGTAAATTATCCGGGATATGACTGGCAGAAGCTTGTAAAAGCATATCAGGCATCCCATAACGGCAATATGCCTCTGAACAATACTGTTCCCGAGATTTACGATGCGGTTATGGCTTTATGCCAGTGCTACGAAGAACTGGGCCTTACAGGAACGGAAACGGATCCGGTCAGTAAAGCGAAAGTTTGCGGATGGTTTAATAATTCGCCGGTGATACACGGTATCCAGGGAGATTTTCGGTGGGAAAACGGCGAAAAGGAAGCGGATTATCATTTTTTTGTTTTTCAGGGCAGGGAAATGAAAGCATTGCAGAATGTTCCGGCAGAGTAAAAGATCATACGCAAGCAGAACGATTTAAAGATTATTTTTTTCTAATAAAAATGTAAATTTTTTATAAAATTCCACACTCCTTCCACATTACTGCCATTCAGGTTCCACATACTGGTGGTAAAAATAAGGTATCAAAAAAAATAAGAAAACCTGAGAAAAGAGGAGGATGTAGAATGATTCTGAGTATGATAGGTATTATCGTAGGCATTGTGTTCCTGATCTTTTTCGTAATGAAAGGATGGCCTTTGCTGGTTATAGGAGCCTGTGCCGCAATGATCGTAGCCGTATTCAGCGGTCTGAATGTTACGGAAGCATATTTGACCACATATATGAGCGGCGTAGGAGATTTCCTGATCGGTCAGATCCCGATTTTCTTATGGGGCGCGATCTTTGGTGAATGTTACGGTATCACCGGCGGAGCAAAATCTCTGGCAAGATTTATATCAAAAGTATTCCGTGGAAAAAATGAAACATTAAGCCCTCTTGTGGCGATCATTATTGTATTTTTGGCAGGTATCCTGCTTTCCTACGGCGGCGTAAGCGCTATCGTATTGATGTTCGTAATGGTGCCTCTTTGTATGGAGCTTTGCCGTGAATCCGGCATACCGAGATATATGGTTCCCGGTATGATCTTAGGATGTATCGCCACATCCGCCCTGTCTATGCCGGGTTCTCCCCAGATACAGAATGTTATGTCAACATCTACCGTAGGCGTTTCTTCTATGGCGGCAGCAATACCGGGCATGATCGCAGGTATTATCATTTTGGTATTAAACGTCCTGTATTTGAACTTTGCGGCGAAAAAAGAAATGGCAAAAGGCGCAAGATTTGAAGATGTGGCAGGAGATGCGGAAAGCACTTTTGTAGAAGACAAAAATCTTCCTAATCCCCTGGTGGCGCTCCTTCCCATGGTGCTTGTATTTGTATTATACAACGGATTCAAGGTTGATGTTAACTTTTCTCTGATGGCAGGTATTATCCTGGCTGTGCTGCTGATGCATAAAAACTTCAAATCAATGGCAAATTTCCTGAAATCTCTGGGAGACGCATGCCTCAACGCCGCAGTGGTATCCTGCGGAGCAGCGGCTGTGTCTGGATTCGGAAGCGTAGTAGCAGTAACTCCTGCCTTTGCGGGACTGA
>CAKNLF010000005.1 GCA_930989305.1 uncultured Roseburia sp.
ATATGCCGGATGTGCACTGCCACTGTATTATCGGCTCCGATAGCTTCTTCATTCCAGATACTTTCATAGATCTGATTAATGGAAAAGACTTTTCCCTGATTTTTCACCAGAAGCAGGAGAATATTATATTCTATGGGGGTCAGCTTTACCATACGTCCGTCCACAGTTACCTCTTTCAGATCATCATTGATCTGAAGTCCGTCTACTGTATACACCTGAGACGTATCTTCCTGAGCCGCGTTCCCCAGCTTTGTATACCTGCGCATCTGGGAATTGACCCGGGCAACCAGTTCCAGAGGATTAAATGGTTTGGAAACATAGTCGTCCGCGCCTACATTCAATCCCAGGATCTTATCCGCGTCTTCTGTCTTGGCGGACAGGATAATGATTGGGATATTGCTCTCCTCCCGTATCTTTAATGTTGTCCGTATTCCGTCAAGTTTGGGCATCATCACGTCTATGATGATCAGATGTATTTCATTTTCTTTCAGGATCTGCAGCGCCTGCAGACCGTCGTATGCCTTCAGCACATGATAGCCTTCCTGCTGCAGATAAATTTCTATGGATTCCACGATGGATCTTTCATCGTCACATACCAGTATATTTCTCATATTTCCCCGCCTTTCTGCCCTTTTTCTCTCTCCATTGTATCAATCCTGTATCCCCAGTGAAATAGTTTTTTTCTTAATTCTTCTTTAAATTTTCCGGGACTGCCCGGTCCTTTCCGCAGATCGCAAACACAGACAGAGGGCGTCCCTCCATTCCGGGGACGCCCTCCTGCTGTAATTCTCTGTTTTATTTATTCCAGATCCTTGGGAACCAGCTCTTTCATCAGCACTTTCAGCCGTTTTTTCCATTCCGGCACCGGTCCCTGATTCGTATCTTTTTCCTCTTCAGGCACCTCATACTGACGCTCATCCTCTTCCAGAGCCTGTAGGATCTGTTCTTCACTCATCGTTCCTTCTTCTGCCCGGATCTGCTGGCTGTCGTCATCATCGTTGTCTGAAGACTGTTTTTTCTCAGCTTCCAGAGCCGCTTTCCGTTTAAAATATTCCGCGTTCAAGTTTACCTTTACTTCCGGCTTCTCTGCCCGCAGAGGTTCCACCGGAGGCACATAACCGCTTTTGGCGTCTTCCGGCGAGATACCTGCTTTTTCAAAATATTCTTCATTTATCTTGATATCTGCCGATACCGCAGGCGTATAAATATGCTTCGGGCTTTCTTTGGCGCCTGCTGCAGCGGACCGCTCCTGTTCTTCTTTTTCTTCTCTCTGTCTGTGCCGCTGCCTGCGTCTTACATCTTCCAGCATATTCCGGTAAAGCCTTGTGTCCGCCAGATCATTCAGCTGTCCTTCCAGCTCCGTTTCATGGCTTTTGATCAGATCTTTCTGATCCCGCAGTTCTTTTTTAAAGCCCCGGAACACATCCGTCATGGAAGCGTTTGCCTGGTCGATCAAATCCTGTACTTTTCCCAGCATATCTGCCGTATACAAGACGGAAGCCGCGTAAATGTCGTCAGCTTTCTGAGAAGCGTCGTCCATCATTTCCTTGCCCTTCTGCCTGAATTCCAGTTCCGCCCGATTCCGGCTGTCGCGGGTCTGCTCGTAGGCCTCCATCATATCAAAGACGCTGCGGTTGAGCTGATCCAGCAGCACAAGCATCTTTTTTCTATCGATGATCACTTTATCCGGCTGATGATCATATGTTTCACATTTTGAAAACATTACATGTATATCTTTTAAAACCCGTTCCAATTTATCCTGGGGACTCATTTTTTCGCCTGCCTTTTTTCGTATTTTCAATTTCAATCATATCACAGCCCAATAGCCATGTCTATGGCAGGGATTATGAAAACTTTATGTCCCGATCACGCCGTATTCTTTGGACCTCTTATTGTATTTCGGATACTTTTTTCTGCTTTTGTCCTCTCTGGAAGGCAGGGGGACGTAATCTCCCCTGTCTGTTACGATCGTATAGCCGATCGCTTCCATCTGTTCCTGCAGCTGCCGTTTGTATTCCGCAGCCTCGGAACCGGTGCACAGTTTATTATCATACAATTCATATTTTTTCCGGACATCCTGAGGGGAAAGATTCGGCATCACTACGTTGGCTCCCGCCAGAATTCCTTTTTCCCGTCCCATTTCATCAATCGTTCCCAGAGCGGTGGTAGCCGGCAGCAGCACGCTTGGCAGCATCAGCCGCAGCAATCCAAGCATAAATACCGTCAGTTCCGCAGTTCCAACCGCCTCTTTCGCCAAAGGCGTATCGTGATGAGGGATAAACGGTCCGATTCCTACCATCTGAGGCTCTAGTTCTTTTAAAAAGATCATATCCTCTGCCAGGCAGGCGGATGTCTGTCCGGGAGAACCTACCATAAATCCGGATCCGGTCTGGTATCCGATCTCCTTCAGATCCCACAGACACCGCATCCTGTTTTTCAGCGACAGCTCAGAGGGATGCAGTTTCCGGTAATGAGCCGGATCCGCTGTTTCGTGCCGCAGCAGATAGCGGTCCGCTCCGGCGTTAAAATATGCCTGATAACTTTCCCGGGATTTTTCACCTAAAGAAAGCGTAACCGCGCAGTCCGGATACATTCCTTTTATAGCGCTGACGATCTGCACCACAATGGAATCGGAGAAATACGGATCCTCTCCTCCCTGAAGTACAAAGCTGCGAAAGCCCAGCTCATAGCCTTCACGGCAGCAGGCCAGGATCTCGCCTCTGGTAAGATGGTAGCGGTTTGCATTCCGGTTGCTCCTGCGGATGCCGCAGTAGTAACAGTCATTCCGGCAGATATTGCTCACTTCAATAAGCCCCCGGATATAGATTTTATTATCATAATATTGTTTCCGAATCCGTACCGCTTTCTCAAAAAGATAATCCGCCAGCTGAGACGTCCTTCCGTCGATCAGCTGTATCCACTCTTTTTTATTCAGTTTTTGTTCTGTCTCCAGCTTATCTACAAGCTGATACAGTGTATCTTGTCTTTTCATTGCAAATTCCTTCCCCTGGTCTGTGCCGTCTTCAGGATTCCTGCTTCGGAAGCTTGGAATATACTGCTTTGGATGTTACACCTTTCAGCATGCCAAGTTTTCCGGACAATGTACTGATCACATCTGCCGGCGCGTCCACAGCCACGCTGATCAGTGAAATATTTCTCGCCTTATAGGGTACGCCCATCCGTCCTATAATATACGGCGAAAACTGATGCAGCAGGTGATTTAGTTCTTCCACACTTTTTGAATCCTCTACTACGATTGCCAACATTGCCACTCTGTTTTCCATTTCGTATCCTCTTTCTTCCGGCAAAGGGATTCCCCTCCGCCTCAAATTTCTTTTTCATTGTAAAAAGCCGGCATCCTGTACAGATGCCGGCTGTGATAAGCATATCAGAT
This sequence comes from uncultured Roseburia sp., assembly GCA_930989305.1. Lineage (GTDB taxonomy): Bacteria > Bacillota > Clostridia > Lachnospirales > Lachnospiraceae > Brotonthovivens > Brotonthovivens avistercoris. The sequence continues at coordinate 3,395 of CAKNLF010000005.1, forward strand.
TCCTTCATGCTTTTCCGTCAGCTTCATCTTTCGGTAAGCAGGACTGCTCTTTTTCTTGTATGATTTGCGGTAAGATAACCTCTGCCCGCGCATCGTTTTATTAATATTACCATTCCCTCTGCTGATTATCAAGTGTTAGTTTTTTAACGTTTACCTTTCCTTCTGCGGTATACCGCCCTGGTCACCGCCACCGCCACTAGTACCAGCACAACGATCAGCGCCGTGGCCACCGTACAGATGATCACTGCGTATTTGCTTGGGTTCTTAAGGATATCCCCGGGCTTGCTGCTGTCTTCCACACACTTCCGGTCATGAAGCTCGTTGTAGTATGCCGGCACCACCCGCTCCCCTTTTTCTTTTTCAAAGGTCTGCATGTAGTCCGCAATAGCCTCCCATGCCTTGATCTCGCTGCCGCTGCCGTCATAAAGGATGCAGGACTCCAAATCCTCGATTTCATTGCCCTGAGCGTCTTTGGGAGTAACGGACAATACGCCGTAGGACATTTTTTCCACAGCGCCCAGCATCTGTCCTGTATACAGATCCGCCACCACAAAATACAGCTTGTCGTCATCAATTTCTTCATACACAGCCCCGTCTCCGGCCTGCCAGGGAATATCCGGCTGCCTTACCAGCTGGGTTCTTATCACTTTATTCAGGATCATACGTCTTGGATTATAAGTATAGGAAAGCCCGCTGGCATACAGTCTGGCAGATTTCATATAGTCAGAGATCGACGCGTCAATTTCTGCTGCGGTGCGCAGTTCTTCTCCTGTGAGATAAACGCCGATCAGAGGATAACCGGCCTTTCCGTCCGGTCCAATCCCCAGGGAGTATGCTTTAAACACATCCGCCGCAGTAATAGGTCCGGATACAAATGTATCACGCACGCATCCGCTGGGAACTACTGTCACATCCGCCGGCGGGGTTCCTTCTGCTTTGGTGGCCGCTGCATAATAGAAGGCGTCCGCCATCAGATCTCCCAGCTCATGTTCCCGCTTCTTTTCCGAAAGATCATTTGCGCTGGAAAAAGAATAGGGATTTTCCGCCAGCACCATATCTTTCGTAAATCCGTATGGCTCCAGATACTGCTCATCGATCACAGACGAAAATGACTTGAGCCTGTTCAACACCTGAGGATCTTCTTTGATCTTTTTATCCATGGTAACAAGACGATAGTCCTGCACTTCCCATCTGCCGTTTTCTTTCCGGACCATATTCAGGCTGCCGATCTGTTCTCCGTATTCCCCGCAGGATACGATCGCCGTATCCCCGCAGATGATCGGTTCATCCAGAAACGTGTGGGTATGACCGCTGAGGATCAGATCCAGATCCGGCACTTCCTTTGCCAGTTTTTCATCTTCAGATTTATCGCTGTCCTTATTGGTCCCGCTGTGAGACAGGCATACGATCATATCCGCGTCTTCTTTTTCCTTGATCTCCTTCACAGTCCGTTTGACTGCTTTCACCGGATCTTCAAATTCCAGGGCGCAGGTAGGCGCGCATTCCAGCGCATCCTTTCCGAACACGCCCAGCAGCGCGATTTTCACACCGTCCTTTTCCACCATAATGTACGGTTCCACACCGTAATAGGAAAAAGCGTCCTGCAGCAAAAGCTGTTCTTCATCCGGCTCTTCCGGCCAGGTGACATTGCAGACTACCATAGCCGGCAGAGGGTCTTTGCTGTCCGCAGCGCTTTTCAGCATATCCGCCAGCCCCTGACTGCGGTAATCAAATTCATGATTTCCCAGGGTAGTGGCGTCATACCCCAGATATCCCAGCATACGCAGTTCAGGCGCCTGGGTATCATACAGCATCTGGTAAACTGTTCCCATAGAAAAATCCCCGCCGTCTATCAGCAACGTATCCGGATATTCTTCCTTTTCCTTTTTTATAAACGTCATCATACGGGCCATTCCCCCTATATCCGTTTCTTTTCCTTTAAAAGAAGTCCTGAAACTGTCCAGATGAGAATGGATATCATGAGAAAAAATCACATGCAGCTGCTCCTTTGCCGTATCTTCTTTTGCCGAAACAGCTGTCAGAGACAGGGCAAATGTACACAGGGCCACAATAGCAGCCGCCTTTTTTCTCCAGTTTTTCATCATTTATATTGCTCCTGTTATCAGATTTCTATTAATTCATACTTATCAGTTCCCAGCCCGATCTTCACTCCGTGTTCAATACAGGATCTCCAGTTTGTATCCGGATGGGTCAGGTTAAAACGATCTGTATCTTCTTCATGGACATGGTGTTCTTCCATGTTCGCGCTGAGTATGCTGCCGTTTATTACCGGCTGTTTGTTGCACAGGTCCACGCAGGCCATATCCAGAGCCACCGGATCAAAAGAAGCCAGCATTCCCACATTTGGAATAATGGGAATATCATTTTCCCCGTGGCAGTCGCAGTTGGGAGATACGTCGCAGATCAGGGAAATATGGAAACAGGGCCGGTCTTTGCAGATGGCATAAGTATATTCCGCGATCTTGCAGTTCAGAATATCATTGCTCTCATCCAATCTGGTGCTGACCGCGTCTTTTGGACATACGCCGATACATCTGCCGCATCCCACGCATTTTTCTTCATCAATAAAAGCTTTGCCCTCTGTAACAGAAATTCCCTGATGGGCGCAGACTTTTGTACAGCAGCCGCATCCTACGCATTTGGAAGTACGCACAAAAGGTTTGCCCGCATTATGCATTTCCATTTTCCCCGCCCGGGATCCGCCTCCCATACCGATATTTTTCAAGGTTCCGCCGAATCCTGTTGCCTCATGGCCTTTAAAATGTGTCAGGGAGATCAGAATATCCGCATCCATTAATGCGCGGCCGATTTTTGCTTCTTTCACATGCTCTCCGTCTATGGGCACGATCACTTCGTCCGTTCCTTTCAGTCCGTCGGCAATGAGCACCTGGCAGCCGGTGGCATAAGGGGTAAAGCCGTTCCTGTAAGCATTGTCCAGATGATCCAGAGCATTTTTCCGTGATCCCACATAGAGGGTATTGCAGTCAGTGAGAAAAGGCTTTCCCCCAAATTCTTTGACCACGTCTCCCACCACCTTTGCGTAATTCGGACGCAGGAACGCAAGATTTCCGTACTCTCCAAAATGCATTTTTATAGCAGCATATTTATCTTTAAAATCTATATTTCCCATTCCAGCCGTTTTTATAAGCCGTTCCAGCTTCTGCATGAGATTTTCGCTGAATGTGGCCTTGAACGATGTAAAATATACTTTTGACTTTTCCATAATAAATTGCTCCTTTCACAGATATCATTTTTGTATACTTTCTCATTTGCATAGTATTTATCATATCACAGCTGTTTTAAAAACCCAAGAGCGTCTTTGCCCCTATGCTTTTGCTCCTTGCGTTTTCCCTGAAATTCCTTGCAAAAATATTTTTTTTATATTAATATCGTCAACATACAGAAAAAACGGTATTTTCCCGGGATTTCCCACAGGGATTTCCGGGCACAGATCTATTTTGGAAAGGAATTCCACTTATGCAGGCAGCAAAAACTTACGGAAATATCATAAAAAAAATTGCCCCGGAGCACAATCGCGCCGCGCTTTCCATGATCAAAGGCGGTCTTTTTCTTGAAAAATTCCGCACCGGTCATCTTATGGACAAACAGATTCCAAAAGCGCTGCGCTATCTCAACCACTATGCCATAGGCAATGTGCTGGAAGCTCTGAAACATCCGGAAAAAACCGCCTGGGTCAATCTGTTTACTCCGGTGGAGATCCTGCAGTGTTTTGATCTGTACTGCCTGTCAGCGGAAGCTATGTCTTCCTATCTGTCAGGCTTTTATATGGAGGACGCGCTCATCGACCACGCGGAAAGCGAAGGCATCGCACCTACTTTATGTTCTTATCATAAAACTTTTATCGGAGCCGCTGATTCAGGCATTATTCCAAAAGCGGCCTTTGCCGCCACTACTTCTATGGTATGCGACGCCAACGTCAATACATTCCGGCATCTTGCTCACAAACACCGCATTCCCTGCTATATGCTGGATATCCCGGACAGTTACAGTCCGGAAGGTGAAATGTATGTTGTGGAACAGCTCCATGAAATGATTTCCATGCTGGAGGATCTGTTTCATCAACCTTTTGACCTCCAGCGTCTTTCGGAAACCCTGGAGCGGGAAAATCAATCCAAACAGTACTTTGTGAATTTCCTTGACGCTTCTGTTGGAAAAGACTATCCATCCACTCTGACGCTGCAGATGTTTATGCTTTTTGCCACTCATCTGAATATCGGCACTCCGGAAATCCTGTTCTTTTTCCGCAGTATGTACGAGGAGATCCAAAGCGCCCCGGCCTTTCACGGAAAAAAGATTTTCTGGGTCCACTTAAATCCCTATTATCAGGAAACCCTGCAGCGCTATTTCAATCTCGGAAAAGACTATCAGCTGATCACAACGGAAATGAATCTGGACTATATGGACACACTGGACGTATCCCGCCCTCTCCACGCCCTTAGTAAAAAAATGATCTGCAATCTTTACAACGGATCTTTTGAACGCAAGGCAGAGCTTGCCGCAAATCTTGCGAAACGCTTTCATGCCGACGGAGTGATCAATTTCTGCCACTGGGGCTGCAAACAGTCCTCAGGAGGCGCCATGCTCCTGAAGGAAACCCTGCGGGATCAAAACATCCCTTTCCTCACCCTGGACGGGGATGGAATGGACCGGCGAAACAGCCATGACGGGCAGATCAAAACCCGTCTGGAAGCATTTCTGGAATTATTAAACCAATAAAGGAGGAAGCACATGCTGGGTTATATCTGTAAATATACTCCTGTGGAAATTTTTGAGGCCATGGATACAGAAATTGTAAGAATCGAACCTTCCGCCGTCAGTTTCACTCAGGCAGATACACTGATGCACTCCAACATCTGTTCCTTTGCCAAAGGAGTGCTGGAAACTTTTGGAGAAACGGACTATGAAGGGCTTGTGTTTACTACCTGCTGCGACAGCATGCGGCGTCTGTATGATGTTTTGAAACGCCGGTTCCCGGAAAAATTTTTTTATATGCTGGATCTGCCCAGAAAGGTAAATGAATTTGCCGCTTCTTTGTACGAAAAACAGATTCGTGATATGGCAATGGCTTACGCAGACTTTTCCGGTAAAACCTTCCATGAAGAAAAACTTCTGGAAATATGCAGACGGAAAGCCGAAAGCAGCCGCCTGCGCCAATCCCCCGCCAAAGAGCCTTCTCTGCGTATCGGTCTGGCAGGCGCCCGGCCGGGCAGAGAACTGAAAAATATGCTGGAAGATCTCAATGTTGAGATCCTGTTCGATCTGACATGCACCGGGCTTGCCCGAAACTTCTCCCCTGACAGCACGCAGCCCCTGGGCAGTTATTCCTACGCCCTGCTGAACCAGATCCCCTGTATGCGCATGATGAAAGCGTCAAACCGCATAAAATTTATTGACGGATTCCGGGACAGGCTGGACGGCATTATCTACCATACGATCAAATTCTGCGATATTTATTCTTATGAATACGAATATCTGAAAAACGAAAAAGATATTCCCATAGTGCTTGTGGAAACAGATACCACCCCTCAGTGTCAGGGGCAGATCCGCACCCGGATCGAAGCATTTATTGAATCCTTAAAAATCAGCCGGGGAATCGCCCGGCAGAAACCGGACACAGGTACAAGCAGACAGGAGGACAGACCCATGTACGTACTTGGCATAGACAGCGGCTCAACTTCTACCAATGCCGTAATATTGGACAACAATAAAAAGATCTTGGCTTCTTCGGTAATCCGTACCGGAGCCAAAAGCGCGGACAGCGCCCAGCGGGCACTGGAACTGACACTGGAACAGGCGGGGCTGAAACGCGAAGATCTGTCCCGTATTATTTCCACCGGCTACGGCCGGGTCAGTATCCCCTTTGCCCAGCGGAATGTAACCGAAATCAGCTGCCACGCCAGAGGCGCTCATTTTCTGAATCCGGATGTCCGCACGATCCTGGATATCGGCGGCCAGGATTCCAAGGCCATACGCATAAACGATAAAGGAGAGGTCACAGATTTTGTCATGAATGACAAATGCGCCGCCGGAACCGGACGTTTTCTGGAAATGATGGCAAGGACATTGGAAATTTCCACCGAAGAACTGGGACCTGTGTCCCTCCAGTGGAAAGAGGATATTGACATCAGCAGCATGTGTTCTGTTTTCGCGGAATCCGAGGTAATCTCCCTGATCGCTCAAAACAAAGAAAAAGCGGACATTATCCACGGGCTGCACAAAGCCATTGCCGGGAAAGCCGTCTCTCTTCTGAAACGCGTCAGTCCGGAAAGCCGGTACATGATGACCGGAGGCGTTGCGAAAAACGCCGGCGTAGTAGCCGTACTGGAAGAAAAACTCGGTGAAAAACTCTTTATTTACCAGGAGCCCGAGATCATAGGCGCCCTTGGGGCCGCCCTTTACGGACTGGAAGATATGAAAAACTAGAAAAACCGCGGCCCACCCCGCGGTTTTTCTTCATTTTCTTAATTTAATACATAGCCATCTGCGCAAGAATATCTACCGTACCGTCAATTCCGTGATAGCTGCTGTTGATGCACACATCGTAGCTTTCCATAGCGCCCCACTGTTTCATGGTATAAAAGTTATAATAAGCGGCACGCTTCTTATCAGTCTGAGTAATCAGTTTTTTCGCCTTGTCCTCCGGCAGATTTTCCCGCTCCATGATCGTACGGATCCTGTCCTCCATAGGCGCGTAAATAAATACTTTCAGGCAATTTTCCTGATTTTTCACAAAATAATCCGCCCCTCTTCCTATGATGATACAGGGTCCCTCTTTTTCTATTTTCCAGATTGCTTTCATAGATGCGTTGATCGCTCTGTTTTCCACGCTTTCATCAATCCCGGCGCTCATCATGCCGAAGGCATAAGGATCTGTCGCCGCGGTAAAAAGAAGGCTTCTTGGTTTTTCATCATATGTTTTTATCACTGCTTCTGACAGCCCGCTTTCTCTCGCTGCACGCTCCAGAAGTTCTTTGTCATATACCGGTATCTCCAGTTTTTCAGCCAGCTTGATTCCCACTTCTCTTCCGCCGCTTCCAAACTGACGGCCTATTGTAATGATCCGTTCTGTCTTCATATAAAACCCCTCCTCGAATCCAAAACATTTGCCGATATTTTTTAACACCGGCATTCAGGCTGCTGTTGCGCGCCTGTGTCTATGTATTAATTATTATACCATACTTTCCTGTCTGGTAAAACATTTTATTCCCGGTTCTATCCGCCCTCTACAGCTCGATTTCTATTTTCCGGCCGGTATGCTCATAATGGATCATTTTTACTCCCGCAGATCTGAGCATCCGTTTGGATGCGATCACAGAAGCTGTATTTTCATATTTATCCTCCGCGTACACAATCGTCTTGATCCCGCTTTGGATGATCGCCTTGGCGCATTCGTTGCAGGGGAACAGGGATACATAGATCTTGGCGCCGTCCAGACTGCCGCCCCGGTAATTTAATATGGCGTTCAGCTCGCTGTGGGTAGTGTAAAAATACTTATTTTCCAGCGGGTCTCCCTCTCTTGCCCATGGAAATTCATCGTCCGAGCATCCGATGGGAAATCCGTTGTATCCCATAGATAAGATCTTATTATCCTGACTTACAATACACGCGCCCACCTGGGTATTGGGGTCTTTAGACCGCATGGCGGACAACTTGGCCACTCCCATAAAATATTCATCCCAGGAAATATAATCTTTCCGTTTATCGCTCATCTCTACTCACCTTACCCTTTTCCTCTTCAAAAAAACTGCCGTCATTCAACACAGCCGCCAGCTTTCTGATCGTCCGGACCAGAGTTTCAAAGCAGATCCCGTAGGTAACCAGCTCGCCCCCGTAGGGATCCATAATCTCCAGTTCATCTCCGGTTACATCTGTCAGCACATAGACATTCACCGCATCCGGAAACATAGTAAACAGCTTGTCCCTGATATTACTGTCCATCGCCAGGATCAGCGTATTTTCCGCGAAGTCTTCCTCCAGCAGCTGCTGGGTCATATAGTTTTCCAGCTTGATGCCATTACCGATCATTACTGCTTCCGCTTTCTGGTTTAACGGCTCCGGAAACAGCACAACGATGCCTCTGGCCTCGATCTGAGCCGGATGATCCAGCTTCTGCTCTTTCAGCAGTTCCATTGCCATAGGCGCCCGGCAATTTCCGCTTTTTGCCACAAATATAATTTTGTCAAATTTTTTCATATGGTCCCCCGCTACACTTCTATTACATGATGTCCCGCCGCTTTCAGGAGCCGATTCATAATGGCCTGCCCGATCCGGGGCGTCTGAAAACTTTCTGAATAGATACAGTCTGTTCCCAGTTCGTCAAATTCTCTGAGGATACCGTAAAGATGGCGTCCGATAGCGTCCTCGTCCATACGGCTGCCAATACTTTTGACACATGCGCCAATGTAGGCGTCCGCCGTCTCGTCTGTAGCTATCACGCCCACCTTTTTCCCTTGCCTGGTCTGCTCATTTGTCAGACGGTTGATCTCTTTGATCACCTTTTCGCTTTTCCCGCTGATGATCGTCAGATCTGCCTTGGGGGCATAATGCCGATACTTCATCCCCGGCGCTTTTGGGCGGACGCCCGGACCGGCTTCCCCAAGACCCGGATCGTCTTTTACCTGGCCGATCACTTCTTCCAGCATTTTTTTCGTTATATAGCCGGGCCTGAGGATCATCGGCGTATCCTCGCTGAGATCCACGATCGTAGACTCCAGTCCGATGCCTACCGGACCTCCGTCCAGGATCATTGGAATCTTCCCGTTCAAATCTTCATATACATGTTCCGCCAATGTAGGACTTGGTCTTCCCGATGTATTCGCGCTGGGCGCGGCGATAAAACCGCCGCTTTCCCGGATCAGCGCCAGCGCTGCCGGATGTGAAGGCATACGCACCGCCACCGTTTCCAGTCCCCCTGTAGTCTCGTAAGGAACTGCGCCGCTCTTTTCCATGATCATCGTCAATGGCCCCGGCCAGAATTTTTCCGCCAGCTTCACCGCCTTTTCCGGCACCTGCTTTACGATCTTTTCCAGATCTTTCATATCCGCTATATGTATGATCAGCGGATTATCCGAAGGGCGTCCTTTGGCCGCGTATATTTTCCTGGAGGCCTGGGCCTGGAGGGCGTCCGCCCCCAGCCCGTATACGGTTTCCGTAGGGAAAGCCACCAGCTCTCCCTTTCGTATCAATTCGCCGGCTTCTTTTATTACAGCCGGATCTATATTGTCTCTGTTTATTTTCTTAATTAAAGTTTCCATAAATTTAATTATAACATAGTTTATATCCTGTGAACATCTTTTGTTTTCCACAAATATCCATATTTTCCTCCTCTTCTCCGGTATTTTTCTTCTGCTTCTTGCCATACCGCTTTGGTTATGGGATAATTTAGACGATACAGGCATATAAATAAAATCTGCGGTATTGTGCCGCAGATATGACATATCAGAAAGGATGATTGTTATGAATTATGATAATTACCGCAGCGCGCAGAAACTGGGCAAAAAAGCTGTTCAGACCAGCGTCAGCGAAGGACATCCTGAAACCCTGCCTGCTCTGGACGATATTCTTCAGCATGCAGAAATCCAGGCGGAAGTCCCCCTGGGTCTTGTAGATATTCCCGCGGATCTTATTGTGGGCACACGTACAGCGGGCAGATCCTCCGCTTTCGCCCCCAACTTCATGCCGATTCTGGATGAACGTTCCGAATTTGCCGCCAAATGGATTTATTTATATGATTCTCATTTAAGCGAAGGTATACGGGAACCGGTAACTGCCTACGAATATCTGAACCGGTATTATGTACAGGAGGGGAACAAACGGGTCAGCGTCCTGAAGTTCTGCGGAGCCGCCACCATTCCCGGATATGTGACCCGGCTGATCCCGGTACGGAGCAATGATCCGGAAATCCAGAATTATTACGAATTCCTTGATTTTTATAATGTATCCAACATTAACTATCTGATCTTTTCCAAACCGGGCAGATACCAGCGTCTCTACAGTTTGATTGGGAAACGTCAGCACGAGCGCTGGAGCGATGAAGACAGGATCAATTTCCGTTCTGTATTCAGCCGTTTCCGCTCTGCCTATGAAGAACTAGGCGGTACGGAGCTGCACAACATTACTTCAGGAGACGCCCTCCTTGTATATATTGATGTCTTCGGCTATCAGCAGACCACCTCTGAAACACCTGCGCAGATTGAAAAAAATCTGGAAAAGATATGGGAGGAAATCCTTCTGCTGGAAAACAACCAGGAAGTGGATGTTAAACTGGATCCCGCCGCAGTGCCGGAACCACGGAAGAAATTATTCAACCGGCTGCTTGCTCCCTCCGAGGAAAGCAAACATTATACCATCGGCTTTATCCATGCCAAGACAGCGGAAACTTCCAGCTGGACCTATGGCCACGAACTGGGCAGGCTCTATCTCCACGATGAATTCCATGACCGGCTGGAGACCAAAGCCTATGACAACGTAACATCCAACACCGCCCTGGAGACCATAGAAAAAGCCATCCGCGACGGCTGTCAGATCATCTTTACTACCACTCCGGAATTTCAGGAAGCAAGCCTGAAAGCGGCGATCAACCATCCGGAAGTGAAGATACTGAACTGCTCCCTGAACGCTTCTCACAAATATATCCGCACCTATTACGGCAGGATGTATGAAGCGAAATTCCTGACAGGGGTTCTTGCAGGCACTATGACCGACACTGATAAGATCGGCTACATCGCGGATTATCCTATTTACGGCATGACCGCTAATATCAACGCCTTTGCTCTCGGCGTCAAAATGGTCAATCCGGACGCAAAAGTTTATCTGGAATGGTCTACTGCCCGCAAAAATCAGAACATCAATCTTACCGACTATTTTATGGGAATCGGAGCAAATTACATTTCCAATCAGGATATGATCATACCCAACCGTGCTTCCCGGCAATTCGGTCTGTACCGGGTCACCGGAGAGCTTCCGGTAAACCTGGCATGCCCGGTATGGCACTGGGGAAAATATTACGAACGCATAATCCGCAGTATCAAAAACGGCGTCTGGAATCAGGAGGGAAAAACTGATGTGGAAAAAGCACTGAATTACTGGTGGGGCATGTCCGCCGGAGTGATTGATATCATCTGGTCACCTGCTATCCCCTCCGGCACAAAACAGCTGCTGGAGATCCTTCGCCAGGCAATCTGCAACTGCAGCTTTTCTCCGTTTTCCGGAGTGATCTGTTCTCAGACCGGTATTATCCAACAAAATGAAAACGCCAGTCTGGCTCCAAAAGATATTATTACCATGAATTGGCTGTCTGATAACATTGTCGGACAGATCCCCACGCTGGATGAACTCAAAGACGAGTCACGCAAAGTGGTGGAACTCGAAGGTACAAACAAGGAGGAAGTTTAGTCATGAATATTATGGCGGTTTCCGATACGGAATCCAAAGCCCTGTGGGACCACTATAACGCCAATCCCATTACTGATATTGATCTGATCCTGTCCTGCGGAGATCTGGACGCGGATTATCTTTCTTTTCTGGTTACCTGTACGAATCTTCCTCTTCTGTATGTACACGGCAACCACGATGAACACTACGACAAAAAGCCGCCGGAAGGATGTATCTGCATTGACGACAAAATCTATGTTCATAATGGGATCCGCATCCTTGGTCTCGGGGGCTCCATTAAGTACCGGGACGGGCGTTACATGTATACGGAAAAAAACATGAGGCGCCGGATCCGCCGGCTTGCCTTTCAGCTGCACAAATACGGCGGATTTGACATCCTTCTCACCCATTCGCCTGCTCTGGATCTGGGAGACTGGGATTCTCCCGCCCACCGGGGATTTCTGTGCTTTGCGGAACTGATGAGCAGATACTCTCCCAAATATATGGTACACGGACATGTGCATATGAACTACGGCGCCCATATTCCCAGGATTTTGCAGTACGAAAACACCCAGATCATCAACGCCTATGAGCGTTACAGCTGGACTTACTGATTCAGATACTGCATGATTCCCATAACAATGGCCCATGCAATCCGTTCCTGATACATATCCTCACTCAGAAGCGCGGATTCTTCGTAATTACTTAAAAACCCACACTCTACGATCACAGTAGGTGTGGGTGTTTTTTTCAGCATATAATAGCTGTCGTTTGCTTTTGCTTCTCTTGTATTGCCGTCGTTCAGTCTGTCCGTCAGACTTTTCTGTATCGTCTCCGCCAGCCTGCGGCCCTCTTCCGATTCACTGTAATAAAAAACCTGGGCCCCTTTTACAGAGGGGTCCGGATAACTGTTCTGATGGATGCTTATCGTCAGCTGTGCCTCTGACTCTTCAATGGCCGCCACACGATTCTGCATATCCGAAACTTTCTGATTTTTTGCGTCCTGATCTGCCAGATTTCCATCCTGCTTTCTCAGCATGACCGTTTTAACGTCCTGCTGCTCCAGCAGATTTTTTACTTTATAGGCGATCTGCAGATTAATATCCTTTTCCAGTTCGTCGTTCACTCCGATCTTGCCCGGATCGCCGCCGCCGTGTCCCGCGTCTACACAGACGCAGATTTGTCTGTTCTCCAGTTTGCTGCTGAGCACTGTCTCCGCGCCCTTTCTTGCCAAAAACACTGCTGACGCCAGCAAAAGCACACTCATTATAATCTCAAGTCTTTTTTTCAATGGCATGTATTCCGTATTTTGTCCGGGCTCTCTCCATGCTGGGTACTGAATCCGGACAAAATACCTGTTTTTTTATATTCTATGACATTTTACCTGCTTTATTCCTTACAGGGTGACTTGACGTTTTTATCCTGCTTCCTAATCCACATATTTCGCGATGGTGTCCCAGATGCTGTTCTTTTCCAGTCCCAGCTTCCAGAAAGCTACACCGGCCAGATTGTTATCCTGATATACTTTTAATTTCTCTTCGATAGAATTCTGGTCTTCGATCCACATTTTGTATGTTTTGCCGTCCTTTTCATATTCGGCATAATACAGACCTTCATCGTCAAGCCATTGTGTGCGCACGCCATTGGCAGCCAGTCTGCTCTCCACTTCCGACATGCCCACTGCTTCGCTGGACAGTGTATATCCGCTCTCCTGGGTATCAGAAGGCGTCTCCTCCCAGATCCTTGTATAGAAAGGAATTCCCAGGATCAGCTGATCCGCCGGCACTTCCTTCAGGGTATCTTCTACGCCTTTTTTCACAAAATCAATGGATGCCACAGGGCCTTCGTCAGATCCGTTGTAATGTTCATCATAGGCCATCAAAACAACGTAATCCGCAAACAGCGCCTGCTCATCCCTCTGATACATAGTGGTATATTCAGAAGGTACATAATTATCTACTGACAATACGATCCCATTGTTATTGCATTTCAGTGACAGTTCACGGATAAACTGGATAAAACCGTCTCCCACTTCTGAAGACAGGGATTCAAAATCCACATTTATGCCGTCCAGATCATACTGGATTGCCGCTGCGATCAGCTGATTTACCAGATTATCACGGATGGATGTTGTATTCAGCACCTTGGCCACGTCCACATCTGTGTTTTCCAGGTTGCTTACCAGGCCCCATACTTCCACATCCTTAGAGTGACAATAATTTACATAATCATAACTTGCCAGAGAAGCGATGGATCCGTCATCCCCATCCAGGTAAAACCAGGTGGGAGATATTACATTGACCCCTTTTGCAGATGACAGAACACTTTCTATGTTTGCGTTTGCCGTCATATTGGTTACCTGATGCCATGCCAGATTAATCGGATGATCTCTGGATATTTTTGTGTATTCCACCGGTTCGCTTGTACTCTCCTGCACCACGGTCTGGGTATGTCCCAGGGCTTTTTCCCGTACATAGCCGATAAAGCCGTCTTCTGTACATACTTTATACCATTTGTCCCCGGTCTCCAGTATACTCACCAGATCGCCTTTTTTCACAGTGGAAAGGACAGGGCTTTTGATACCGCCTTTTTCCCTTACTTCCGTGCCCCGTTTCATTGCCGTATAGGTCAGCTCCCCCCATTCTGTAGAAACTACCAGACGATTTGGATCTTCATAATATTTATAGCGCAGGTCCGTATACATTTTTACAAAGTCCATAGCCATGTACATGGTCCCGTCTTTTATCATACAGATCGTATATGCTTCCTGTTTCTTTTCCTGTCCCACAGTATATTCGGCAGAATCTCCTTTTACCGAAACCAGCGCGTCCGGAAGGGTATAGCGCAGGATTTCTTCTTCAGGATCCCAGTAAAATCGGCTGTTTATTTTATCATGAACGGTATCGTAATCCACATAGGCCTGACCGTCAATATACATGCCGTTAATTTCCGACCGTTGATTATTTACCACCACGAACATCGCGTCATCGCTGTCCAGTCCGTAATAGGAGGCGTAATCCGCCGGATCCTTAGAAGGACTGTATTTTTTCATCATAGGTGTCAGCATAAGAATGATTACAACTGCAATAATAATAATCAGCAGGACTAAAATCGCAATTGCTTTCCTGCTTTTCTTTTGTGAAGCCATATATTCTCCTTTCCCGCTTCTGCATTTATCTCATGCGGCAAAGCCGCAGTATGTGCGTCTCTTTTCCCCTTTGCCCTGTGAAAGGGATTTCCAAAACGTCTCCATAGGAACATGACCCAGGCGTTTTGGAAATTCCTTTCGCGCCGCGGATTGTCATCGGGACCATTATAGCATGAATGAACGGGAATTTTCCACCTTTTAACCTTAATATATTATGAATTTCCGGGGACAGCACACTCCCTGTCCCCGGTTTTGTTTTGTAAGAAATGCTGAGGGACTTTTCTCTCAAAACAACTGCTTTTTCACCTGCATTTCGATAAAACGATCATGGCTATTTTTTTGTAATACGGTCAAAGTGTATTTCACTTACTTTTCCTTCTGAAAAAATATAATCCCGCATATAGCAATTCTCCTCTCTGACTGCCAGCGTTTCCGATACTTCCTGTGAATTGCTGCGTTCGCCTTCCAGCCATATGGAAATTCCCTGGTTTTCATAGCTCTGCAGTTCCACAAGAAGTATCTTGTCTTTCTCTTGATTATGATTCCCCACTAAAAATACTCCTCTCCTTTTTTCCGCTCAGCTTCGTGATATATTATAATTACTGCCGATCAACAGGCATGTCTTTTCTTCTATTCCAATTCTTTTTTATCTTACCTATTCCATACACGTCCTGAACGTTCTCAATGGTGTTATACTACGAGTTACCCTTTTTGCCGTAAGCAAAAAGCAAACATGCCCTGAAAGCAGAATTTTCTTTATTGTCTTTTTATTTCCTCCTTTCCTCCAGGCTTTTGTTGCGAGCGGCACAAAAAACAGCCTGAATACATAAAATAGTTAAGAAACCTTCGGCTTCCCGGCAGCAATCGGATCGCAATGCATGCTGTATAAAATTTTGCATATAGTATAATCATCGGGTATTTTTCGATTGGATATTTCCTTCAAAGATTTGACGTAAGAACTATATCGTCAGAAACTGCAGAAATGCATATACACGGGTTCATGATGTTCCTGTATCTGCCGGTTATTCCGGAAGCTCTTGCATTTGTTATATCATAAAACTTGCATTTTTTCAACTAGTTTTTTAATTTATAAATTTTATATTTTTTTCAGATTATGCCGCTTGACGGACTATCTGATTTCTTATATACTTCTTTCACTAATGGTTATACTCTTTAAAAGCAGGCGCTGTGGTAAATACAGGATACATCCACATGCTCTTTACTTTTACCACAACAATGCTTATAATGTAGGCAACAACGTAAACACAACGTTCACTGACAAGGAAGTGATTTTATGAGAATAGAAAAAGTAAACGAAAACCAGATCCGCTGCACACTGACCCGTGAAGACCTTGCAAGCCGCCATATTAAGCTGAGCGAGCTGGCTTACGGCTCTGATAACGCGAAATCCCTGTTTCGGGATATGATGCATCAGGCTGCTGTGGAGCACGGTTTTGAGGCTGACGATATTCCTCTGATGATCGAGGCTATTCCCCTTTCTTCCGAAACAATCATGCTGATCATAACAAAAGTGGAATCTCCGGAGGAACTGGACACCCGTTTTTCCAACTTTACAGATGCTTCCGGCGAAGATGACAGCGAAGAAACCGCCTATGACGGCGACAATCCTTTTGAACAGGACCGCAGCAAAGAAATACTGGAATTATTTGAACAGATACGCAGAGAAAAGGAAAAAAGCGCTGCGCCGAAAAAAGAAAGCTCCTCTGACGCGTCAGACAGCTCTCCTTCCGGCAAACAGCTGACAAAGATGTTCTCCTTCCAGGAACTGGATACCGCATTCCACCTTGCGGGATTGTTAAAAGACTTTTATACGGGAGACAACGCTTTATATAAAAATCCGAAAACCAATCTATATTATCTGGTCATCCGTCAGGGTGCCCACTCTTTATCAGAATTTCATAAAATATACAACACCGTTTCGGAATATACCCGGTCGGAAAATTATACCCCCGGTCTGGAGGCTTTTTACAAGGAACACTGCAAGATCATTTTGGCAGAAAAGGCTCTGCAGAAATTATCTGACATCTAAAACTCTACGCAGCAACCGACTGCGTACGCAAAAACAGGGAGCGCCGTTTATAACTGATCCCAGTTATCTGACGGCACTCCCTGAATTTTTACCATTACTCGCTTTTTGCAAGGAAATCATTAATGCGGTTTACAAGGTCTTCCGGATTGATTCCGTGAACCATTGCTGCCTCTTCAATTGTTTCCATCTGTGAAGACGGGCATCCAAGGCAGTGCATGCCAATCTCAAGAAGGATCGGAGCCACATTCTGATCAATTCTTAATAATTCACCGATCATGGTGTCTTTTGTTACCTGAGCCATTTGGTTTACCTCCTTTTGTCGTTCGGGTGCTCATATTATAATACCTTAACGGCTAATATGCAATCATTTTTATTTTTTCACATGCTGACAAAAACATTCATAAATATCCGGCGCTTTCTTTTTTATATTTACCGGACGCATATTTCTGTCCAGGAAACAGTGTCCTGTATGTCCGCTTGCGTGAAGCTCTGTTCCGTCTTCCGT
Source organism: uncultured Roseburia sp. (assembly GCA_930989305.1). Lineage (GTDB taxonomy): Bacteria > Bacillota > Clostridia > Lachnospirales > Lachnospiraceae > Brotonthovivens > Brotonthovivens avistercoris. The sequence continues at coordinate 20,513 of CAKNLF010000005.1, forward strand.
GTAAACATGGTATGCCAGTTCAAACCGCAGCCCGTTAAAAGACTCAAGGCTGGATACGATTTTAACTTTTTCCCCGAAACGGACAGCCGCTTTGTATTCACAATCCGCAGTGAGCACCGGTATGATAATCCCCCTTGCTTCTATTTCCTCATAGGGGAACCCCGCCCGTTTCAGATAATCATGCCTTGCTTCCTCAAACCAGCGGATATAGTTGGAATGATGAACGATCTGCATCGCGTCGGTTTCATAATACTGCACTTCATGCATATAAACTGTTTCTTCCATTGTATAAGCCTCCTTATTTTCTGAGATCAGCCTCCGATCTGAGACATATTTTTCATTTCCTCCACATCCCCGCTCTGTCCGCCGCAGGCTGTATCCCGGGTATTGACAATATCACAGAAAAACTGGTGTTCTCTCGGCTTTTCAGCAATGGCACGCCGTATCATTTCAGCCAGCTCCTGATCCGATATGCCCTTTCGCATAGGTGTCTTTAAATCTATTCCCTGTTTATAGTACAGACAGAGTTTTAAAAATCCCTCTGATGTCAGCCGGATCCGGTTGCAGCTGCTGCAGAATTTTTTGTGGACGGCCCCGATGATCCCTACACTGCCCTCAAAATCTTTATTTTCATAATAAACAGCCGGACCGTTTCCCTTTTTTTCCCGTATTTCATAGATATTATCATATCTTTGCCGCAGCAGTTCCAGAATATCTCCGGCGCTTACCGCCTGAAATTCTCTTCCGTGGCCGATTGGCATCATTTCGATAAAGCGCACATCTATGGGATTATTTTTTGCCAGCTCGAAAAACGCCGGTATTTCCTCTGCGTTCACGCCCTCCACAGGCACGCAGTTCAATTTGATCCGTATGCCGGACTCTATGGCTTTTACAATTCCCCGCCATACCCGGCCGAACTCGTTTCTGCCGGTGATCTTCTCATAGGAATCCGCCCGCAACGTATCCAGACTGATATTGATTCCATCTATCCCGGCCTTTGCAAGATCGTCCATATACTGTTCCAACAGTACGCCATTGGTAGTAATGGTAACATTGCTGATTCCCTCTATCTCTTTCAGGCTTCGTATAAAATCAACACACCCCCGCCTTACCAGAGGTTCTCCTCCTGTAATCTTTATTTTTTTGATCCCCTGTCCGGCGAACAGCCTGGTCAGCCGCAGGAGCTCTTCGTATGTCATAATCTCCTCATGAGGGATAAACGCAATATCTTCCGGCATACAGTACCTGCACCGCAGATTGCATCGGTCTGTAATGGAGATACGCATATAATCGATCACCCGTTCAAAACTGTCTTTCATCTTTCCTACCTTATTTCTACTTCCAGTCCCCAGGCATTTTTATACACCGCGGGATTGGCGCTGGTTTTTTTGCAATATATTCTGTAGGGCGTTTGTCCTTCTATTTTCTCAAAATGCAGATCTTCGTCTTCCCAGGTACTGGTATCGCCCCGCTCCAGGCCGGTGCGGGTCCGCTGATCCTGCTCAAAAGTAAGCAAATATGAAAATGCCGTAAGTTCATTGCCTTCAAAAGCCAGTCTTTGCTTGTAAGTATCTTTTGTGCAGATCCTGCATGAAATGCTTCCGTCTTCGATCATTTCCAGCCCTGTTATTTCCGGCAGACACCGAAGCAGGTCCGCCAGCAGGAATCCATGCCCTGTGACCCGTCGGATACCGCCTCTGCCTTTGTCCATGTTATGATTGTAATATTCAAATACCTCTTCCCGCTGTATATCCTGAAACTTGTCCGTCAGTTCCGGCAGAGAATAATAATATTTCCGTTCCTGCCCTTCAGGTCCAAGAATCCGGAGATAAAAATCACTGTCTTCCATTGACGTATCCGGAAGCCGCACCGCATCGTCTTTTTTATAAGGCACTTCCTGTCCCACCAGCAGTCCGTCTATCTTTTCCCATATATGCCTGCCGTCCCAGGCTCCGGTCTGTTTCAGAGCCGGATCCCTCAGAAAGAAATACAGATTTTCCGTATCCACAGGCATAAGTCCTTCTTCTGCGCGCATCTGTATTTTGGCGTCAGGATCCGTTATTTTCAATTCCTGTGTCCAAAAAGAGTCCGGACATTTAATCCCCGGCACCCTTCTGGTCCTGCCATCCTCCTCTGTGATCTCCAGCAGATCCGCCTCATAATTTCCATCGCCGGCCAGCCCAAACAATTGATCCAGACTGAAATAGCGATTACAATCCAGAGCGCTTCCTCTTACCCGAAAAGCTCTATCCTTTGCCCCTGCTGTCAATGAACAGATTCCTTTGGCAAAATAGTCTTTGTTCTGTTCGTTCAGACCCTGCTGCCCGAACATAATAGTAGGATGCGGATAAAATTTTACCTGTTTTCCATTTTTGTAAAAAGAAATCCATGCTTCCCGGAGCTCTTTTCCTTCTTCACTGTTTTCTTTCAGCTTCGGGAAATAATATCTTTTTGATCCCAGCTCCGGTATCACTGCTTCAAACCCGTCCACTGAACGGACCATGATCTCCTCCGGGTTTTCAACTCCGGCCTCATTCAGCAAACGCGCCAGCGGAAGTCCGCAGCCTTCTTCAATATCTTTGCTTTCCGCTTCCTCGTGATCGTCATATACGGAAAACTTCTTTTTTTCCAGTCCTTTCAGACTGTTAAAGTCATCCAGGGAATATATTCTGTTTCGGGCTGTCATGGAACCGCTTATAAACAAAGCGATCGGCAGCTTTTCTCCTGTGTTTTTGATACTTTTTATCATTTTTATCCATCCTTTATCTGGTATACCAAATTATATCAATGTCCAATACCCCTGTCAAATCTCCTCCGACCCCCGAATGACAGTTAAGCACTAATTTCCATACACATTTCCATGCGTAAAAACCTTGCAATTCTATAAGTCTTGTATTACAATAGGCTGGAAGCGAGAGGCTTATTTTATTGTTTATTTTTTAAGGAGGAAAAACCAATGGCATATTCAATCAATGATTCTTGCATCAGCTGTGGAGCTTGCGCTGGCACATGTCCAGTAGGCGCTATCTCTGAAGGAGACGGACAGTACACAATCGATGCTGGTTCCTGCATCGACTGCGGTTCCTGCGCAGATGGATGTCCGGTAGGCGCTATTGTTCAGGAATAATTTTCAAATGAAAAACGGCAAAAGGCCGCTTTACAAATGAAACGGGAAACGCCGCGGGAATAACTGCATTGCAGTTATCCTGCGGCGTTTTTTCTTTATCCTGCCGTACTTTCTTTTGTTTCCAGACGGACAGCCTTGGACTTGTCCTCTTTTTTCATACGGCTGCGTCTTTCCTTTTTCTGACGGCGGTTTCTCCTCTGACGGCTCCGGATGGCTTCATCCAGCTTCCGGTAACGTTCTTCTTCCTGTTCTTCCTGTTCCCGCATAAGGTAATTCATTTCTTTGATCACCTTTTCCCCTACCTGGGTGCCGATCTCCTTTCCCAGCTCATGATTATTTTCAGCAATAGCCTCCCGGACAATCCTTGTCATCAGGATCTGAAATTGTTCCAGCTTTGACATTCCATTTTCCAGGGATGGAGTTGGGGTTCCATGAGGCTGAGGGACTTTATGCTTTTTCGGAACAACTTCCCCTTTTTCCGCCGCATCTGTATTTTTGTTATGTACCAGCATCTTGATAGCCTTCAGCTGATATCCTTCTTCCTTCAGTTTGCGTATCTGTTCAAACTGACGTATATTTTCTTCCGTATAGTAACGGTGTCCCATTTCATTTCTCGGTACTTCAAGTTCTAATTCTTCTTCCCAGTAACGCAGCACATGAGATTCCACATGCAGCAGATTCGCCGCGTCCGAAATCATGTAACGTACCTCTTCCAATTTCTGACCTCCTTCTACAGCCTGCTTACTGCTGATTCAAGTATAACACAGATATTCATTGTCTCAATCCTCTTTTCATCGCAAGTTTTTCCATTGTTTTTCCTTTTTCTCCATAAACGTTTTTCCCTCGACTCTCCTTCCCATTTTCCGCCGTATCCGTAAAAAAATGAGAGATATGCTCTCCCTTCCGGGATATGCATATCTCTCTGTATTTTAAATAGCGTCAAATGTAATGGTTACTTTAAACAGATCTCCATCCAGATAAATATCAAAGGTGCCATTCTGCATCAGCGTAAGATTCCGGGCGATCTCCAATCCCAGCCCGCTGCCTTCTGTGCTTCTGGATACATCTCCTCTCACAAAGCGCTCCATCAGTTCTTCCGCACTGAAGTTCAGAGGATATTCCGAAATATTTTTAATGCTTACAACCACTTTGCCGCCTTTAAATGCCCCGTCCACATAAACTCTTGTATGGGGCATTGCGTATTTCGCGGCATTGTTGTACAGGTTTTCGATCACACGCCACATGCGACGTCCGTCCGCCCGGATCAGCATCTGATTTTCCGGCAGTGTGCATACCAGTGTCAGATCTTTATTCTGGAATTTCTCTTCAAATTCTCCGTTGGTCTGCTTCAACAGCTGTTTCAGATTGATTTCTTCAATATTCAGCTGGATATTTCCGGAACTGATCTTGGAGGCTTCCACCAAATCTTCCGTCAGGTGTTTCAGCCTCTGAGATTTCCTGTCCAGTATATCAATATAACCGCGGATTTTTTCATCCTGTATGTCTTCCCGTTTCAGGATATCCACATAATTGATAATAGAGGTCAGAGGCGTCTTGATATCATGAGAGACATTTGTGATCAGATCTGTTTTCAGCCGCTCACTCTTCATCTGTTCCTGTATGGCGTTGCGCATGCCTTCCCGCACATTATTCATATCATTCGCCATATCCATATGCCCTCCTGTAAGATCGGACACATCAATCTGATAATCCAGGTTTCCTCCGGCGATCTCATGGATTCCGTCCTTCACTTTCTGATGCTGGATCCCTTTCTTTAACAAAAGAATAAGGGTCAGGATCCATAGAGCAATCAGCATGATCGGTCCTATAGGAAATACGCAAAATCCCAGACAGATCAGCGTCAGAACAATAAATATCACATAACAGATCGCAATTCTTCCCGTTGCTTTCCTATTTTCATACGCTTTGCGGGCAAAGCCTTTTCCTTTTCTGACAATCCCCCGGATTATACTGTTTTTCAGTAAGTTTCCGGATTTTCCTTTGCATATGACAGTTAGCAGCTGCCACAGGAACAAACCTACGAAACAGAGTGCGGCGATGGTGAGAAATACAATCTGCCATGTGGAGAACAACGGATAATATGTGCTTCCGATGCCGCCGAAGATCACTCCTATGATCACCCATAGGATAATGTCAATGACCAGAAGGACTTCAATGGGCATTTCTCTGGCAAACAGACTTGCGTACCGTGTCTTTGTATTGTCTCTGCGGCCCGCCTGTATGATGGAGATTACAAAGCAGACGATCCACAAAATGCTGGATCCGATTGTCATAATCAGCCCCGGCAGTACCAAGGTCCGGTAGCTTTCGTAGTCCGACATATCCTGCTGTGTATTATAATCCATATAATCTATAGCATCATCGGACATGGCAACAATCCATTTGCCATTGCCATATGCATCACCCGCATAGTTTTTCAGTCCGTATACAATTCCGGTGCCGGCACTGCTGTAATCCACGGTTCCCTCTGATTTTTCCGGATATATTTCTGTCCAGTCCGCTGTGTTATATACCCCAAAAAGCGCAGGACCTTCCCCGCCGACAAGCCGGTCTGTCAGAGTCTCAAAATCCAGTCCTTCCCATGCGGGATTATTGGTCTGAACATTGCCTGAAAAACTTTCATAATAATACCAGGAAATTCTGCCGCCAGTTGTATGGGAATCTCCTGACAGTCCGTTTACATATTCTCCCACTCTTGCTTCTGCCTCCAGGAGAGAATTGTATAAACCCGACAGATTCTCTTTATCGGGATTTTGCAGTGCATATTCCCCAAGGGTTTCGCCGCTTTGCGGAAGTTTGGTCTCATATTGGCGTCCCCGGACATACAGCTCCGCAAATGAGGGATCCAGGGCGCTGTAATCCAGAGCATCCAGCATCTCCCGATCCACCCCCGCTTCTTCCAGCATCAGGCGGATGACAACTTCATTAATGCCAATCTCCGTGGGATCATCCAATGAAACATGCTCTACCTGCTGGATATCCACTACGTCTCCATCCAGGGTAAGTCTGTACATATACATGCTGATATCCAGATCCTGGAATTCTCTGAGAGTATAATCCGATCCATACAGATTGCCCTGACTGTCTTTGTAAAAGACTTCTCCGCCGCCATAATCATTGATCTGAGCTTCGATGTAGGACGCATCTGTTTCCCCATCGTCCTCAAACAGCCCGGAAAAATCTTCATATTGGCTTCCTTCATTATACATAGATGCAAGATCCGCCAGGGTATATGTGGTAGCCGGATTTTTACTCTTGCATCCGATGCCTGCATTCAGCTGGGTGATATCCACCGTCTGCTTCCCGTCATATTCTCCCTGTTTTTCAAAAAGCAGGCTTTCATCTTTTTCGCTTACCCCGTTAATGGCATCCATTGCCAGCTTTTCTCCAAACGCAGTTGTCTGCTCATAAGAGAAGCCCTTCAGCGCGTCGCCGATCCTGACCCCGGAATTCAAAGGTCTCGCCAGGAAAAATATTCCCAGAACCAGTCCCGCCGTGGCAGCCAGCATCAATGCAATCACAAGGATCTTGGCCGCCAGTGTATTAAAGAACTTTTTGCCTTTCATATTGATTCATTCCCTTTCCATCCGCTAACGGGGCGGAATATCTTCTACTTTATATCCCACACCCCAGACCACTTTCAGATATTGGGGGTCTTTCGGATTAATTTCTATTTTTTCCCGAATGTGCCGGATATGGACAGCTACTGTATTGTCAACGTTCACTGCATCTTCATTCCAGATATGTTCATAAATCTGTTCAATGGAAAATACCCGGCCTTTGTTTTTCAGTAAAAACAAAAGAACATTATACTGCATGGGCGTCAGCTTCTGCACTTCCTCGCCGTCCACAGTCACCTGCTTTGTATCGTCATTGATCATCAGTCCGCCGGTCTGATATATGTTATTTTCTTCTTTGGCGCATATGGTTCCCAGCTTGGTATAGCGTCTAAGCTGAGATTTTACCCTGGCTACCAGTTCCAGTGAATTAAAAGGTTTAGCAATGTAATCATCCGCGCCCACGTTCAGACCTACCACTTTGTCTGTATCTTCTGTCTTGGCAGACAATATGATGATTGGTATATTATACTGTTCACGTATTTTCAAAGTTGCTCTGATCCCGTCCATCCTTGGCATCATCACATCGATCAAAAGCAGATGGATTTCTTCCCTTTTCAGGATTTCAATCGCCTGTATGCCGTCATATGCTTTAAATACCTGATATCTTTCCGGCAGCAAATAAATTTCTATCGCGTCTACGATTTCTTTGTCATCATCACAAACTAAAATATTCATATCTTTTCACCTCCCCACTATTATAAAGCACATCCATAAAAAAGGATATCTTTTATTTGATATCTATACTCTATCAAGCAATTCTTTCTAATAAACGCTTTGGCATCTTAACAAATTCTTAACGCTTTATGACGGATTTATGAGGGGGGGGAAGAACCGGAAGCTTATATCATGATCTTCTTGTGAAATTTACAGAACAGGAGTATAATCCCTTTTATTGAAAAGAAATGAATCCAGAGTAGTAAGAAGGTATGTTTTATGAGTCCTATATTATCACTGCAATTTTCCATGTTTCTCATGATCTTCGTTGGATTGATCATAAAGAAAATCGGCCTGATCGGCGATCAGGGGAAAAAGAACCTCACAGATCTGGTTATCAACCTGATCCTTCCCTGCAACATTATCCGATCCTTTATGATCGAATTTTCTAAAGATACATTGATTGGATTTGCAGATATTTTTATTATATCCCTCCTGATACAGGCAGGATGCGTGATCCTGGGCCGTCTCTCCTATCGGAAACAGCCTGTACAGCGCCGGAAATGTCTTCAATACGGCTTTATTTGCTCCAATGCCGGTTTTCTGGGGAATCCGGTAGCGGAAGGAGTATTCGGAAGCATGGGACTTGCCCTGGCTTCCATATATCTGATCCCCCAGCGAGTTATGATGTGGTCCTCCGGTCTGGCTATTTTCTCAGGCACCACAGACCGCAAAGCCATATTAAAAAAAGTGCTGACTCATCCCTGTATCATTGCCTGCGAAATAGGACTTCTCCTTATGTTTACCCAGGTACAGCTTCCGGATTTCCTTGAAAAAACCCTGGACAGCCTGAGCAATTGCAATACTGCCCTGTCCATGCTGGTCATCGGCATGATCCTGGCGGAAATCAAGGTAAAAGAGCTGGCGGACCGGGAACTGATCACATACACCATTATGCGTCTGGTAGTTATTCCCGCCGTTATACTGGTGCCCTGTCTGCTTTTAAAACTTCCGGATCTGGTCACCGGCGTCAGCGTCCTTCTGGCCGGCATGCCTGCAGGAGCCACCACCAGTATCCTGGCGTCCAAATACCATTGTGATGAAAAATTCGGCACAAAACTGGTAGTCTTTTCCACTGCCTTCTCACTGATCACGATCCCGGTATGGAGCATGCTCCTGACCTGACAGTCTGGGGGGAATCTAAAAAGACGCATCTTTTGGTATATGCTCATTTCCTGGAAATTTTTAAAATTCCCGGGAAAAATTCACAAACCCTTCACAGAGATGCCATAATACCGTCACAGTTAACCGGTATTATAAAACCTGTAAATGAAATAAATCTTTTTCATAACCTCCCCCTTTAAGCCTGGTTTCCCCCGGGCTTTTATTTTTTATTCCATAACGCTTTTTTCAGTGGCCTGCATATCAAAACCGCTCCTACGCACTTTGCCACATCTCCCGGCAGGAAAGGCACCACTCCGGTAAGCAGCGCCGCCTTCCAGCCTATACCTGTGACAGCCATCATCCAGGGAGTTCCGATCAGATAGATCAAAGGCATTCCTACGGCAATGATCACCACCAGTTCTCTGGCGATATTCCCCTTCTTGCCTTTTAATAACGACAGCAGAATCGCCGCTGCCAGATATCCGAAAATATAGCCGCCTGTAGGTCCGAACAATTTTGCCGGGCCCCCCATTCCTCCGGAAAATACCGGAAGCCCCGCAAGGCCAAGCAGCATCCACACCAGAACGGTCAGGCCCGCTTTCTTAGGCGGGAGCAGGATCGCTATCATGTTGATGATCAGCGTCTGCAGAGTAAGGCTTACTGCGGAAAAGGGCAGTGGAATACTAATATAAGAAGAAACACAGAGCAGCGCGGCAAACAGCGCCATCACGGTCAGGTCTCTCGGGGTTATTTTTGTCTGTGTCATAATACTTTTCCTCCATTTGAATTGTAAACTATCACAGGTTAACATTTGATAACAGTTTACCTTTTTCGCAAAAAAATATCAACCTTATTTTTCAATAAGGTTGATATTTTCAATTATTATAAAGTTATCCTCTGACCGCTGCTTATTCAGGCAAATGGATTTTCTGTTTTATACAACATACCTTTCGGCTGGTTAAAGTTAATCTCATCTGCATCTACTCCGATATATTTAAACACTTCATATAAAGCCTTTCCGAAATGTCCGAAAGCTACGGCTCCGTGGTGAGGATAATTTTTCTCGATCAGCACATGGCGGTAAAAACGTCCCATTTCGGGGATTGCAAATACGCCTATGCTGCCAAAGGATCTGGAGGCAACCGGAAGCACTTCGCCCTGAGCAATATATGCCCGCAGCTTATTATCCGCAGTACTCTGGAGACGGTAGAAAGTAATGTCTCCGGGAACAATATCCCCTTCCAGCGTGCCCTGAGTCACTTCTTCCGGAAGACTTCTTGCCATGATCAGCTGATACTTCATCTCGCAGAAAGAAAGTTTTCTTGTGCAGGTATTTCCGCAGTGGAATCCCATAAACGTATCTTTATGAGTATATGGGAATTTGCCTTCAATGGATTCTTTATACATATCCGCTGGAACATTATTATTGATGTCCAGAAGAGTTACAACATCTTCAGATACAACCGTTCCGATAAATTCGCTTAATGCTCCGTAAATATCTACTTCACAGGAAACGGGGATTCCTTTTCCCGCCAGTCTTGAGTTTACATAACACGGAACAAATCCAAACTGAGTCTGGAATGCAGGCCAGCATTTTCCCGCGATCGCTACATATTTGCGATAGCCTTTGTGATCTTTTACCCAGTCAAGAAGGGTCAGTTCATACTGGGCAAGTTTCGGAAGGATTTCCGGCTTTTTATTGCCATCCCCCAGTTCCGCTTCCATATCCTTTACAACCTCAGGGATTCTGGGATCTCCTTCATGTTTGTTATAAGCTTCAAACAGATCCAGCTCTGAATTTTCTTCTATTTCCACACCGAGATTATAAAGCTGCTTGATAGGGGCATTACATGCCAGGAAATTTAAAGGTCTTGGTCCAAAACTTATGATCTTTAACTGAGACAGAGCGATCACCGCTCTGGCAATGGGTACAAATTCATGTACCATATCCGCTACTTCTTCAAACGTACCGATAGGATATTCCGGTATGTAAGCCTTTGCGTTGCGCAGGGCCAGGTTATAGCTTGCGTTGAGCATACCGCAGTACGCGTCTCCTCTGCCCTGTACCAGATCATTCTGGGTCTCCTCCGCAGCTGCCACCACCATAGCGGGTCCCTGAAAATGTTTCACAAGCAGTGTTTCGGATATTTCCGGTCCGAAGTTTCCAAGATATACGCACAGAGCATTGCATCCTGCTTTTTTCAGATCTTCCAGGGCATTGACCATATGGATCTCGCTTTCTACAATACAGACGGGACATTCATAAATGTCCTCCGGATCATATTTTCCCCGGTAAGCTTCCACCAGCCCTTTTCTCCGGTTTACAGAAAGAGACTCAGGGAAACAGTCCCTGCTGACAGCTACAATCCCGATTTTTACTTTTGGCATATTATCCATAATTTTTTACCTCCTCGTTGATATCTGTATGTTGATCTTAGTTTCTGGGGTTCTTTCCTCAGTCCGCTTATTCCAGCGTCAGATTTTCGCCTTTCAGCCCGATAAACGCTCCCTCCGGCAGTCCTCCTTCCGGATGACCGATCAGCCATTTGTTTACCGCAAACAGCATTTTATCTTCTTCCCGTTTTCCTGCCTGGCCGGTCAATTCCAGATTGGTGCCTCTGGGAAGAGCCACTACAACCTTAAATCCTTCCGTTCCCGGATTGCAGGGAGCGTAATGCAGAGTTGTAGCATATACTTCTATAACAGTTCCCCGGGGGGCGAAAAACAATTCCGCCTTCCCGGTATCGTATGTGCCGTCCGGCTCTATATCCTGCTCCAGTCCCAGCATAAAAACTGCGTCTGTAGCCATCATATTGATCTCCGAACTTCTGTGATACTCAAAGGCGTTCAGCTTTTTATTATGTCCGTTGCAGTATCCGATCTGCACCGGCATACCGCCGAAAAGACTGGCCGCTGTCTCTTTTGCTCCTTTTGCTTCCTCCAGAGCCTTCAAAGAAGGAACATATTCTACCTCCAGGGGACAGGGAGTACTTTTCATCGCCTCCAGAATACCTGACGCATCCGCATCACGGATCACCCGGCCGTATTTTTTGAATTTTTCGTCTGTGATCTCATATACCTTCATCTGCATGCCTCCTTATTTCTCCAGGATCGGGAACAGCCCTTTGACAGCCGGATAGATCTGTCTGAATTTCTGATATTTTTCTTCATATAAAGCCGCAGTCTCAGGATCCGGCTCTATGGTTTTTACCACTTTCACCAGTTTGTCCGCTGCTTCCTGTACGCTTGCGTATTCTCCGCAGCCTACTGCCGCCAGAATAGCCGCGCCGTATCCCGGGCCTTCCTCACTTTCTATTATATCTACTTTCAGATTAAAGATATCCGCTACCATCTGACGCCACAAAGGGCTTTTGGCGCCGCCGCCGCATATTTTTGTCCGTTCTATCTGAATTCCCAGACTTTTTGCCACTTCAAAAGAATCCCGCAGTCCGAATGTAACTCCTTCCAGCACAGCCTGCGTCATGTCTTCTCTGGTGGTATCCATCGTCAGGCCGATAAATGTACCTCTTGCACTTGGATCATTGTGAGGAGAACGCTCTCCCATCAGATACGGAAGGAAATAAACATTATTTTTTCCCTGTTTTTTAATACCTGCCTGCTCGCCGGCAAAATCTTCCGTCTTTAAAATGTCCTCCATCCACCATTTATTACAGGAAGCAGCGCTGAGCATGCATCCCATAAGATGATAATAGCCGTCCGCGTGGGCAAAGGAATGAAGCGCATTGTTGGAGTCCACCCCGAACTTTTTGCTGGCAATAAAGATCGTGCCGCTTGTTCCCAGGGAGATGTTGCATGTGCCGTCCCCTACAGTTCCGGTTCCCACTGCCGCTGCGGCATTGTCTCCCGCTCCGGCAATTACTTTTACTGTTTCAGGCAGCCCCAGCTCCCGGGCGATTTCCGGTTTCAGAGTTCCTACAGCTTCATAGCTTTCATAAATGGATGCCAGCTGATCTCTGCGCACATGGCAGATTTCCATCATGGACTCCGACCAGCATTTGTTCTTTACATCAAAGAGCAGCATTCCGGAAGCGTCAGATACATCTGTGCAGAAACATCCTGACAGCCGGTATGCCAGATAATCCTTCGGCAGCATGATCTTGGCGATCTTTTCAAAATTTTCCGGTTCGTGTTTTTTTACCCAGAGGATCTTTGGGGCGGTAAAGCCGGCAAATGCAATATTGGCTGTGTATTCCGACAGCTTTTCTTTTCCGATCACCTGGTTCAGATAATCGGTCTCCTCCGCTGTCCTTCCATCGTTCCACAAAATAGCCGGCCGGATCACCCGGTCCTCTTTGTCAAGGATCACCAGTCCGTGCATCTGACCCCCGAAACTGATCCCTGCAACCTGGGTTTTATCGCAGGAAGCAGTAAGCTCTTTTACCCCTTCCATAGTCTGCTCGTACCAGTCCTGGGGATTCTGTTCCGACCATCCCGGATTCGGAAAATACAACGGATATTCCCTGGATACGATATTTACGATCCCGCCTTTTTCATCCATCAGCAAAAGTTTTACCGCCGATGTTCCCAGATCAACTCCAATATACAGCATACGCTTCTCCTCCTGAAATTTATCGTTTCTTATATAACTGCTTTTCCAAGTCAGTTTTATACTTCATAACTTCACTATAGCATGGTAGAAATACCAGGTCAAGGAGTTTGTTTACTCTCTAAACAAATTATGCTATACTATGCTTACAAAGGAAGGTTTAAAGGAGGATCAAAGCTATGCAGACCGGAAGCAATGAACTGATGCGCGATATCAATACCCGGCTTATTTTAGAAACACTGATCCAAAACGTCTCCATATCCAGAGCGGATATTGCGAAAAAACTGGGACTGACCCGTGCTACGGTATCTGCCATTACCGAACAGCTCAAACAGCAGGATCTGATCCTGGAAGACGGAAGCAGCGCTTCCGGTCAGGGACGGAAAGCGGTTTTATATCGGCTTCACAGAGAACATGCCTTTCATCTGTGTATCAATCTGTCCTGGGACGGACTTACGATCATGTGCGCGGATCTTCTGGGCCAGCACCGGCAGGTTTATGAATACCCTGCGGCTCAGGATCCCGGAACTATCCTGGATACTGTATGCGATGCTGTCCAGGATGCCCTGGACCGATACGACAACCGGGGAATACTGGCCCGCATCTCCATCGCCGTCCACGGAACCGTATACCGAAATCAGATCACCTTCTGCCCTTATTCTCCTTATGAAAATATCCCTTTTGCCGATACCCTTGAAGCACGTTTCCATGTTCCGGTCCTTTTGGAAAATGAAGCAAATCTGTGCGCCATAGGAGAGCAGGCCTGCACGTTTCCCGCCGGCAGCATGATATTTGTCAGCGTACATTCCGGCATCGGCATCGGCATTATGTTTGACGGAAAACTCTTTCACGGATTTACCGGAAAAGCCGGCGAGTTCGGTCATACCATCGTAGAAAGGGACGGGCGTCCCTGCCCCTGTGGAAATCACGGCTGTCTGGAACAATACGCTTCCGAACAGGCTGTATTAAAAGAATACCGGGACAGGCAAAATTCTCCCGGTCTGGGCTTTCAGGATTTTATTTCAGCCTGTCTGGCCGAAGATCCGGCTGCAATGGATATTCTGAACTCTTTTGAATCCTATATGGCCATTGCCATCAATAACCTGTTAAATACCTTTAACCCGGAAGTTCTCATACTGAACAGCCGGATCATCAACCGGATGCCCTGGCGTCTGGACCACATACGTGGGCGGATTACCGGCCGCACCTGCAGCCAGCTTCCTCTTTTTGCCTCCGGACTCCAGGAACAGGCGGCGCTGCTTGGAGGCATCAGCTTATGCACCATTGATTATCTGGGGCTCCATTCTCTCGATCTGAGCAGATACAGCCTATAATATAAAACAAGGGCACGGAAAACGGTCACCAAACCATTTCCCGCGCCCTTGTTCCAGGCTGTGCCTCAGCTTCTTTTCAGCTATGCTGCCAGTGCTTTGCCCAGATTTCTGCATTCCGCAGACGCCTGATCATCCGGCTCGTTGCAGCAGATAACTCCATCGTCCACCAGCAGCGCGCCGTCGCTTTTGCAGATATCTTCCCAGTTTCTCATCCACTCTCCGTCTCCCCATCCGTAGGAACCGAACAGCGCCACTTTTTTCCCTTTTAATTTATCCTTGCAGGATTCAAACATCGGTTCAAATTCTGTTTCCTCCAACTGCTCATCGCCCATAGAGGGGCAGCCGAAGGCGATTCCGTCATACTGATCGATCATAGACGGTGAAAACTCCGCCGATGTAAAAATATCCGCATCCCAGCCTCCTTCTTTGACTCCTTCGGCTACCAACACTGCCATTGCCGCCGTATTTCCTGTTCCGCTCCAATAAACAACTGCTGCTTTCATTTTCCTACCTCTTTTCTGAATTGATTCTATAACGTAAAGAGCCTTTCCGGGATCCGGCTGTCAGGCCGGAACGGTCAGCTGCATTACACTCCTTCCATTCTGGAACAGTCTCCAGTAGACATCCCTGCATTTTTTCAGCTTCGCAAAGGTTTTCTGAGCTTTCTCCGGCTCATGATAAACTTTCCATTCCCCGCAGCACAGACCATTGCGTCCTCTGTTTTGGATAAAACCGCGGATATCTTCCAGCGGATATCCCAGGAACACTCCGATCTCATGGGGAAACTGCCCTTTATCCGCTCCCATGCGCATCTGCAGTCTGTCAAAAACCGCTTCCAGTTCAAAGGATTCATATCCAAACTCCTGGAGAAACTCTCTGCATCCCGTATCTGCCAGTCTGTCCTGGAGCGCTCTGTAGCGATAGACCAAAACAAGCATCCGCTCCCTGTCCTGATACAGAATACGGAAAAAAATATTTTTGTCAGACAGTTCCCGGGCCATTGCGTCCAGTTCTCTGTTTATCGCTTCTGTATTTGGACAGGACACCATATTGGCGCATTTCAATCCCGCCAGTGCAGGCGCGCAAAACCGTACCAAAACCTGTCGAAAAGTTATATTTCCTCTCTGATCCATATCCGTTTCTCCTTTAATTGTTTTATGTAGTTAGTTTCAACTAACTCAATGTGATAAATAGAAGCGGGCTCTTACGGCAATATGGATCTGAGTCACAGATAAAAGCCCGCCTTATTTAAGTTAGTGTTCTTTAACTAATGTTAGAATATTATAACTCTTCGTTTTTGTCAATAGTTTGATTTATTTTCTCATTAACAGATTTCCGGATATATTCTTCCGTCCTTACTCCTGTTTTACAAATTCATGAGCTTCTTCCTGTCCTCTGAGCACACGCAGACCTCCCAAAGCCAGGGATTCCATCTCGTTTTCACCAGGATATACCGTTACAGGAGCAATCCATTTCACATATTTTTTTACTTCATTTGTAAAGTATTCAGAATAAGCGATACCGCCGGTCAATATGATACCTTCCACATCTCCGGCTACGGTAGCGGCTTCCTCGCCGATCTTGCGGGCAACGTTCAAAGCCATGGCATCGTATACCAGTTTTGCCTCTTCATTGCCTTCTTTGATCATTTTTTCCACTTCTCTTGTATCATTAACGCCCAGATAAGACACAATGCCGCCACGGCTTTTCATTTTTTTCAGCATGTCTTTTGTGGAGATTCCTGTTGCTCCCATATATTTTACAAGCGACTGGGAAGGCAGGCCTCCGGCTCTCTCAGGCGCAAAAGGACCGTCTTCATCGTTGATAATGTCCGCGATCCGGCCTCCGTACTGAAGCGTAACTGAAATGCCTCCGCCAAGATGAACAACGATCAGCTTGCAGTCGCTGTAATCTTTATTGTTTTCTCTTGCGTAGCGCATTGCCGCGGCTCTGGTGTTCAGATTATGTCCGATTCCTTTTCTCTGTATTTCTTTCAATCCTGTCAGTTTCAGGATCGGCAGCATTTCATCTACAGTAACGCCATCATAGATAAATGCCGGAATTCCCAGAGGCTTCGCAATAGAATCCGCGATCACAGCTCCCAGATTGGAGGCATGTTCCATAACCGGTTTGTTTCTCAGCTGCCATACCATATCATCATTTACTCTGTATGCGCCTGCTTTCAACGGCGGGAGCAGACCGCCTCTTGCTACGATTCCCGTCAGGGTATCCAGTGCAACCCCTTTTTCTTTCAATACGTCCAGGATCATATCTTTTCTGAATTCAAACTGATCTACAATCAGATCGTATTTTGCGATTTCATCTGCAGAGTGAGAAATACTCTCTACAAACAGCGGTGTCTCATCTTCATACACAGCGATTTTTGTAGAAGTGGAACCGGGATTTAAAATTAATAATTTTTCCATGATAACCTCCTCTTTTGCCTGTTTTACCAGGATCCCATACATTTTCAGCGTTTCCCGATGCGGTCATTCTGCCACGACCACATTTTATGCAGACATTATACCACACGCCCTATTTTCACGCAATATATATCGTATATTATATATGATTTATTCCTCCAGTCCCCTACTATTCAAACCTTCAAAAATCATATATAATAATAACAATTCACCGGGAGCCGCTGTCCCGGTATTTCGAGAAAAAGGAGCTGCGCTTATGAAAATCCAGGAACTGCTTTCTAAATTTTCTTCTTCTGATTTTATGATTCCGGAAAACTCGGATCTTGAAACTGATATCGATGCTCTGCAGTATTTTACCCCGGGAATGACCAAACTAAATCCCCATATCCTTTACTTTCTTTCCGAGGAACCAAAGACCCCTTTGCCCCCTGTTCCGGAAGCCTGCTTTCTCTGCCCTGCTTCCGGAAAGGAAGAGAAAAAATCTTCTTCCAAAAAAACGGATCCACACATTTTCCTCTACTTGGGGAAAAAAAGTATGGATGAAGTATTTGCCGGCATGCAGGACATTTTATCCAACGCCCGGGAATTAAATACTTCTCTGCAGTTAATGACCAACGCATTTTTTTCCGATCAGGGGCTCCAGTATCTGACAGATACTGCCTATCAGGTTTTCAACAACCCCATTTTTGTAGTAAATGAAAGCTATAAATATATGGCTCTTTCTTACGGCACTGTGGCGGACAATGAACTGATCGCCCGGGAATATAATGACGGCTATATTGCGGAGCAGGGAATCCGTTTTATACGGGAATCCCACCTGCAGGAGAGAGCGCTCCATTCGGAACACGCCTTTTATTACTACAACCCGCTGTTTCACGCAGGAATGATGGCCGCCTCTGTCAATATTCACGAAGTGGTGGTAGGCAAGGTCATGCTCTACGAACAAAACCATAAATTCACAGACAACGATTCCGTGCTCCTGGAGCACTTTGCCCGGCTGGTATCTATGGAGCTCCAGAAAAACCAGTTTTTCCGTCAAAATAAAGACATTATGTATTCCTATTTTCTAGCGGATCTGCTGGACAGCCGTGAAATCAATTATCCCAGCGTGCGGGAACGGCTCCATACCATGGGACTGGATCTGAAGGATGACCTGTATATCCTTGTTATTTCAGCAGTCAGCTATCACCACGCCACAGAAAAGCTGGAAGTCATTGTAGATGAACTAAGCCACATTATCCCCGGTTCTATTTGCGCCATCTATGAAAACTGCCTTGTTCTGCTGTTTTCCAAAAGCAGGGAAGATTTTCTCTCTGACAGCGAACTGAAGGCGCTTACCCAGTATCTGTCTGAAAATAATCTCCAGGCCGGCATGAGCAATTTTTTCACGGATCTGAAAGGGATACGCCGTTTCTACCTCCAGGCAAAAAAAGCCGCCGAACTCGGGCGGCATCTGGATGAAGCGGGTCCGGTATTTTACTACTCGGACACATATTTTTATCATATTATGGAACTCTGTCAGGAAAAGGAAGAACTCCGCTACTTTATTCATCCTGCCATGATGAAACTGCTCTATTACGATCAGGAAAAACATTCTGAGCTTCTCCAGACGCTCCACGCCTTTTTGATCAATCCGGGCAACACCGCCCGAACCGCCGAGCAGCTCCATATCCACAAAAACACTTTGCTTTACCGGATGAACAAGATCAAAGAACTGACAAAATGCGAACTGGTAAACGGGGAGGAACTGATGTCTCTGGCATTTTCCTATAAACTGATGAAATACCTTGGCATGCTTCCCGGCTCCGCTCATAAGACGGAATATGTTTAATCAAATATATTAAAATCTAATAAAAATCCCCTTAAGCAGATTCTGGTTATGTACCTTATCTGCTTAAGGGGAATTCTATTATAACAGCCTTTTTATATTTATCGTTTTATTTTTCTTCCTTTGCCACCGGTCTGCGGATACCAAGGAATACAATAAAGGATACGATAGTTACGCCGATCATCATAAAGATCGTACTCATATATGACTGGCTCATATCGTAAAGCTTTCCTGCAATCGTTGATGCGAAAGAACCGATCAAAAGGTTGGTAACTATGATGGAGAAGTTCATAGAATAATAGGTTCTTCCGTAGAAATCACTGATAATAGCGGACTGCATGGGAGTTACTCCGCCGTATGCAAAGCCGCCTACAAGGAAGCCGATAATGATCAGCAGGAAGCTTCCGCTGGACAATGCTCCCATAAGGATCAGACCTGCCAGAATAAATGCAACCATGTCAACGATCATTGTCAGTTTATAACCTTTTTTATCGAACAGCGCGCCGTAAATAACACGTCCGATACCATTCATAATAGAAATCAGACCTACTACAGTTGCAATATTGCCTTCTGATACGGTAGTTCCTACCTGTGTGGCAATACCGCTTGCCTGTCCCACAAGAGCAAGACCTGCAGCACTTACCATAATCGCCCAGATATAGCACAGCCAGAAAGAAGGCATGCGGATCATTTTGCCGGAATTGATATCCATAGCCGGCTGTCTTACATTCTGTTTCTCAGACGCCTTGGAAGCAAGGAACTCTGCGTCCGGTTTTCTGAAGAAAAAGCTGCAGATCAGCATGATCACAAAAATGATGATACCCAGGATACGGAATGTGTTGCACCAGTTGTTGCTGCCGTCAGCAGGGGTTACTGCTGTATAAACTTTTCCGATAATGAAACTGCTCAGTCCGAATCCCATCAGCAGGATACCGGAGATCAGTCCCTGTTTATCCGGGAACCATGCGCAGATCGTACCCATAACCGCGTTATAAGCAACGCCGGCTCCAAGTCCGCACAGAACGCCAAAGCCCAGATAAAGAGTTGCCACAGAACTCTGCGTCATAGAAGCCAGGAAAAATCCTGCCAGAAGCAGTATGCCGGCAAGTATTACATAGATTTTCGGATTTACTTTTTTAGATAAAATACCCGCTACCAGACTTCCCACACAGAAGAAAGCCATAACTAAGGTAAAGGTTAAAGATAACTGCGCTGCTGTCCAGTCCGGATGCGCCGCGCCAATAGCCTGTGACATAATAGACCATGCGTAGATCAATCCAGCCAGCAGCAGTACGATCACACCAATGATCGCATAAACCCAACGATTCATTTTCTTCATTGTCGTTCCTCCCAAACTTTGTTTTTTATCTCATACATAAACGTCCATAGTATACAACATTTCTCAACTGTATGCAAGGTATATAGTTCAAATTTTATATTCTATATCATGCAAATTTTTTCTCATTGCACGCCTTTTGCGAATTTCCAGCGCCTTAAAAAAATCCCGATGTTTCTCCAGAAACCGCACAATATCCTCCAGACTGTCTCCTTCTGTCTCCGGAAGGTTCTGCAGCTCCTTCTGCACTGCCGCCCTTTCTTCTTCCCACTGCTCAGGGGTAAAGTCGCGATATCTGGGAGGCATCTGTTCTTCCGCAACTTTATTTTGCAGTTCTCTTATCCAGTTTCTGATCTTTTTCATTCCGTCCACATCCTTCATACTCTTATACCTTTATTGTAACTCATTGATGTTCACATGAACAGTATTTCATTACTTCTGAGTTCTACCGGAATGCAAAAGAAAAGATTAAAATATGTTCCATAGAATCCAGAGAAAGGGATATTTTCACATGGATGTTATTGCCAGAATCAACGAGATCATGAAACAGCAGGGGCTGACAGAGTACAAGCTCGCAAAACTCTCAAATCTGTCTCCTTCCACAATCAAAAATATAAAAGCCCGCAACACGGTTCCGTCTATTACTACCCTGGAATCAATCTGCGATACCTTTAATATGACGCTTTCCCAGTTTTTTGCGGACAAGGATACAGCTTTTTATCCCCTGAACCCCCGTCAGGCCCAATGCATGGATCTGATCCTGATGCTGAATGAAGAACAACAGCAGACTCTTATAGAATTTATCCGATCTATGAAAATGCCGAAAGACAAAAAATAGAACGACGCGTCGAATATTCCTATTCGGTCCGCCGTTCTATTTTTTATCTTTTGTGCCCAGGAGCGCTTCGGTCATCCTGCTGGCCATTTCCGCGATTTTCTCATTTGAAATTTTCATGGAGCCTTCCATCCACTCCAGAAACAACCGGATCAAACTGTCCAGATAAATCCTGACCCGGAAGGAAAAAGTTTCTTTGTCTTCCCCGCTCTCGCCCAGAAACCCTCTCACATACTTTTCCAAATACCCTTTCAGTCTTTCCAGTATTCTGTAATTGCCCTTTGTACTGGAGAACAGTTTCCATAATTCCTTCTGACGTTTCAGCCCTGCTGCCAGTTTCAGAAAGAACTCATAAGTGTGTCCCGGCGAAAACAGCTCTTTGTTAAATTCCAACATAGCCAGAACGGTTCCTATTACCCGTTCTTCCACATCTTCCACCAGAGCTTCTACCGAAGGGTAATGATTATAAAAAGTCCTTCTGGTCACTGAGGCCCGGCGGGCCAGCTCGCTCACAGTCACCTCTGCCAGCCGGTTCTCTTTTATAATAGAAGAAAGTGCTCCTACCAAAGCGGCTTTTGTTTTTTTCGTCCTGTGATCAATTTTTTCCCATTCATTTATAAAATTTTTCATAAATATAAATTTGAATATCAGTAAATTATGACCTCTCAACAGAGGTTACAGTGTTTTAATA
>CAKNLF010000006.1 GCA_930989305.1 uncultured Roseburia sp.
AAACGGGAGATTTTGTATCTGAGTCCTTATGTAAGAAGGACCCTTACCCTGCTGCGGCTGATGAAACTGATCGAGATAAAATAATAAGATCCTGACAGCTGGACACAGACGGAAGTGTCCCAAGATCAAAATGATTTTGGAATACTTGGCGGATGGGCTGTCAGGATCTTTTTTTGACAGGAAGGATCATCTGCTCAGGTAATCCCAGATTTTAAAAGAAAGCTCATAGAGAAACAGCAGATGGCTGTCTGTCAAAGATATATCCAGAAGTTCCTCGATTTTTTTTACCCGGTAAAAAAAGGTGCTCCGGTGAATGTGGAGATGCTCTGCGGTTTTCGTCGCGTTTCGGTTGTTGTCCAGATAAGACCGGAGGGTAAGGATGAATTCCGTATGATTTTTCCGGTCGTGATCCATCAGCTGTTTCAGATGGTGGTGGATACCCACTTCCAGTCCGGTATAATCCGCAGATGCGAAAAGGTACTCGGGCAGCAGTTCCGAACTGAAGTACAGGATATCTGTGTTCCTGGCCGAATCCCCCAGTTCCAGAGTGCGCAGAGCCTGCTCATAAAAGGTCTTGATCTTTAGAATGTCTGTAAAAGGCTGGCTGATCCCGGCTTTCATATGGTTGAGCCCGGCAAAATTTTTCAGGGGTTCGGTAAATTTTTCATTCAGGAGTATGGGGGTATCCTGATTTAAAAAGAGGACGATCATATCCTGATATACAACGGACATACTGTTGGGGTAAACCGTGCGGAGAGTAGACATCTGGCGTTTGTTGAACAAATTGCTGTCGTGAGGCTCGGTACACATAAAGACGACCAGACAGAAAAACTGGCAGAACTTCCGGTCCAGAAGTTCCAGACGGGAACTGATCAGGTTAACGTCATGAAAACGCCCTTCCAGTAGATCTACAAGAAAATTTTCATATTTCATGCCGCTGCGGGTTACAAAGAAGTCGTGTTTCTGCATTTCAATGGCGCATATATCCGCCAGGACTGTTGTGATCCTCAGATCATAATCCGTAGCTTCGATATTGGATTCCAGACAGACTGCCACATAACCGGCCATGACATTCTGGATACGAATGGCGCAGAAAATCCAGTTGGTATCCGGATGATCCGCTGTCCTGGAAAAAAACGCCCTTCTGCTCTCGTAAATCTTGTTTTCAATCCGCAGCCGTTTCAGACTTTCAATCTCAGAACCTGTAAGGAACGTGCGGGTTTCGTTGCGCTCAATGCCATAAGGCATATGATCCATCATGGGAGACTTTTCAATAATGTTGTAGCTGGCGTCGCATATGGAAATGGGGTGATGGAGAAAGTCTTCTGCTTTTGTGACAATATCCTTCAGACCGTGGCCGTAGTACAGAGCGTGATACAGCTGGGTAATGTGCGTTTCGGTAATGGACTCCTGTTTTAAAAAATTGTTGATTGCGGTAAAAAGAGTTCTGGGATCAGGCATCTGGCTGATCCGAATAGGGGAAAAGCCGCAGCTGTTTTCCAATGAGTCTGATGTAAGCAGCAGATATGTACAGTGACTTTCCGGCGGCCGGATATCCGGTCTGTCTTTGCCCGGGGCAATATACAGAGTGCCGGGGTCAAATATTACGTCCGGACCAAGGATATCCACGCGGTTGATCATCCGTTTTTCCTCATAGGAGTCAATGACAATGAGCTGAAAGGTTTCTACTATATGTTGTATGACAGATTTTGCAGAGACCATAGACGCAACCTCCATTCGACAAATGTTGAAAATGAAAAAACATAACATGGAATTTTCCTACAACTGTTTGAAGTGTTTTTTCGTACGCTGTGCTATAATGCAGATAGTTTAACATGGATAAGGAAAGCATGTCAACGCATGCCTGAACAAATGTTGAAAAGGTAAGATGTAAAATCTGAAACATATTGGAGAGGAGAACGATTATGGCAGTGATCACCATTGACGGCACCCGTCTGGAAGTGCCGGAAGGAAAAAATGTACTGGACTGCGCGCTGGAAGCAGGAATTTACATTCCCCATTTATGCCATCATCCGGACCTGCCGGAAAACGGGTCCTGCCGGATGTGCGTAGTGGAAGTGGAAGGAAGAGAACAGGTAGAGCGGGCCTGTATGCTGAAAGCAAAAGACGGGCTGAATATTACAACAAACAGTGAGAGGGTAAACCATTTACGGACACTGGCCCTGGAACTTTTACTGGGCGCTCATCCGGAAGACTGCTCCACCTGTCCGAAATACGGAAACTGTGAACTGCAGACGCTGATTCAGTATATCGGAGCCAATAACGGACGAATGAAAAACCGCAGCCGGGGATTCAAGATGAACGAGGAAAACCCCCTGCTGATCCATGATATGAACCGATGCGTTCTGTGCGGACGGTGCGTGCGCGCCTGCAAAAGCTTAAGAGGCGTGGGCATTCTGGATTATCGGAAAAAAGACAATATGGAAGTTTACATTGGAACCCTTCACGAGAAACTTCTGAAAGACGCGGACTGCCGGTTCTGTACAGCCTGCGCGGAGGTCTGTCCTACGGGAACGATCCGAGACAAGAAAGTGTACAGCGCTGCGGACGGTACAAGAGAAGAAGTGCTGATCCCCTGCAAGAACGCCTGCCCGGCTCATACAGATGTGCCCCGGTATATCCGTTTTGTAAAAGAAGGAAAATATGACGAGGCTGCGGCGGTTATCCGTGAAAAAGTGCCTTTCCCAAAAGCATTGGGATATATCTGCAATCATGTATGCGAACTGGAGTGCAAGCGAAAAGAAGTCAATGAGGCTATGTCCATCCGTAATATCAAACGGTTTGCAGCGGAACAGGATACCGGTTCCTGCTGGAGAGGAAAAGGAAAACAGCTGGCTGATACAGGGAAAAAGGTGTGCGTAGTAGGCGCCGGCCCTGCGGGAATGACAGCGGCTTATTACCTGCGCAAACAGGGACATGAAGTTACAATAAAAGAAGCGCTGCCTACGGTAGGCGGCATGATGGGATATGGCATCCCCTCCTATCGTCTGCCCCGGACGATCATTGAAGAGGAAGCGGATGTGATCCGGGAAGCGGGAGTAAAGATTGAATGCGGCGTGAAAGTAGAGCAGCCTGCAAAACTGCTGAAAGAATATGACGCAGTGCTCATGGCTATCGGAGCTCATGCGGGCACAAGACTTCCTATGGAAGGCAACGACAGGAAAGGCGTGCTTTTGAACATTGATTTCCTTCAGAACGCCAGCATGGGAAAAGAGACAGGAATGGGCCGGAAGGTCATCGTACTGGGAGGCGGAAACGTAGCCTTTGACTGCGCCAGAACAGCAAAACGTCTGGGAGCGGAGGAAATTCATCTGGCGTGTCTGGAAGCCCGGGAAGTTATGACCGCAGATGATGAAGAAATCGAACAGGCACAGGAAGAAGGCATTTTTGTTCATCCGGCACAGACCTTTGAACGGATCACAGGAGATGAGGCGGTAACCGGAGTAGATTTCATGGATGTAAAATCTTTTACCTTCGATGAAAACCGGAGAGCCATTATTGAAAAAGTAGAAGGAAGCGAGCACCACATTGACGGAGATACCGTTATCTTCGCGGTAGGTCAGCGGCCGGATATTACGCCGGAAGCGGGACTGGAACTGGGAAGAGGCAACAGCATTACAGTAAAAGAAAATTCTCTGGCAGCTTCCGTTGACGGTATTTTTGCCGCCGGGGATGTAGTATACGGTACAAAATCCGTGATTCAGGCAATTGCCTCCGGACGGGACGCAGCCATCGAGATCGACCGGTATCTGGGCGGAGACGGAGACATTTCCGAAGTGCTGGCCCCTGTGGAAGAACCGGATCCGTGTATTGGATTAATAGAAGGATTCGGATATGAAAAACGGGTTCAGACAGATGTAACTCCTGCAAAGGAAAGACAGGATAACTTTAATCTGGTGGATCACGGCATCTGCAAAGATCACATCTGTGAGGAAGCTGGCAGATGTCTGCAGTGTGATCTGAGAGTACGGATCAAACAGCCGAGACTCTGGACAGAATTTTCAGATAAAAAGGAGGCAGTAGAATCATGAGTGCTTTAGAACATGCAAAGGCAATGGGTGTGGAAGCGGTAATGGAAAAAACAGCTGCCGCCGGAATCAAAGAATATGGCGTATATCACAGGGATCTTGCGGAAAAATGGAAAGAGATCCGCCAGGAAGCAGAAGGTCCTGTTAAAGTAGGCGCGGCGCTTAACAACAGCGATACCGCAAGAGTGCTTCTGGGAATGTTGGAGACCGATCTGGAAAAATACTGGACGGTATTGATGTGACGGCTTACGTACTGGGAGCAGAAGAAAAAATCCTTCAGCTGCCGGAAGAAGAGGAAGCGCTTAAAGAAAAAATCGCCCCGGAAGCGGAAAAACACGGAATCTCTGTAGTAAACGCTTTTGTAAAAGTACGGGAATACCGGGGGCATGCTCTCCATCATATAGAAACAATGGCTGCCGTAGCGGATCTGATGAACGACAGCTATGAACCGGGGGTACATATAGCAGTTTGCCGTGAGGGAAAAACAGGCGAACTGAAAAAAGTACCTTTCGGTACCAGACTGGCAGATGCCGCGGATCTGTCAGGGGCAAAAGCAGTGGAAGTGGGAAGCCATTTGTATACGCCGGGTGCGGCACAGGAGCTGGTGATCGACGGGGATCTGAATACTGGAAACGGAGTGATCACTGTAATACCGGAAAGCGCCTGTCTCATGCAGGAAGGGGAAGCAAGACTGCTGGCTTCCAGGAAAAACGGATGTGGAAAATGTACTTTCTGCCGGGAAGGACTGTATCAGCTTTATGCCCATATGACAGATATTACAAGCGGCAAAGGGAAAAAAGAAGGCCTGGATATGATGAAAGAGATCGGAGAGGCCATGGAATTTTCCTGCGCATGCTCGGTTGGAACAACAGGCGCGGACTTTGCCTTGGACAGCATGAAATACTTTATGGATGAGTTTGACGCTCATATCAAAAAGAAAAACTGCCCGGCGGGGGTATGTACCTGCTTTATGACCATCTATATTGATCCCAATGCCTGCGAAGGCTGCGAGGATTGCGCGGATGTTTGTCCGGAAGACTGTATTGAAGGAAAAGCGGGCTATATCCATATGATCGACGACTTTGATTGTACAAAATGCGGAAAATGTATTGAAGCCTGTGAATATGACGCTATCATAAAAACAACGGGCCGTGTGCCGAAACTTCCTACACGTCTTGTAAAATGCGGAAAATTCAAAAAACGCTAAAAGAGATTGTTGAAAACTGTGGAATCAGAAAATTTATAAATTAGGAAACTGTGTAGAAAAACACGCAAACATCAAAAGGAGGCATGTAACAATGAAAAAAATGGAAGCAGATGTGATCGTAGTAGCTGCAGGCCCTGCAGGTCTGGCGGCAGCCATTACTGCCGGAGAAAATGATCTGAAAGCGATTGTGTTTGAAAAATCCAATACCACAGGAGGAGCCGCCAATATGGGTATGGGACCTTTGGGTATCGGAACTAAGATCCAGAAAAAAGAATTTAAGGATCTGACACTGGAAGAGGCGTATGATATCCATATGAAATACACACATTATCGTGTAGATGGAGATCTGGTACAGACTTATTTCGAAAAATCCGCGGATACCATTGAATGGCTGCAGGATATGGGTGTTGAATTTGCCGGCGCGTTTAAGTATTTTACAGAATCAGCAGCAACATGGCATATTGTAAAACCGGAAAACGGCGTGATCGGTCCGCGTGCCGCAGGTCCTATGGTACGTATCATGACAGAAAAGGCAAAGGAACTTGGCGCTGAGATCTACCTGGAAACTCCGGTAAAAGGCCTGATCATGGAAGACGGCAAATGCGTAGGCGTAAAAGCAACAGATAAAGACGGCGAAGAGATCGAAGCACGGGCGAAAGCAGTTGTAGTGGCAACCGGCGGTTTCGGCACTAATCCGGAAATGATCAAAGAAGAGTTTGGTCTGGACTTATGGAAAAACTTCTTCCCCTTCAACGTACCGGGCACAAGCGGCGACGGCTTAAAGATGATGTGGGAAGCAGGCGCTATGAAATGGCGTCCGAATATCGAAATGATCTATCAGCTGAAAGATAATATGAGCCACTTTGTACTTGACGCTTGTATGCGCCAGCCTGCGCTTCTGGTAAATCAGAACGGAAAACGTTTCCTGGATGAAGGACAGATGGGCAATACTACATTTACAGGAAATGCCATCAACCTTCAGCCCGGCAAATGCGCATACTGCATTCTGGACAGAAACCTGATCAAATATTACGCAAAGAACGGTCCGGATATCTTTGATATCGTTCATCCGGAGGAATGTTTCTTTGAGTTTGAAAATGCCGCGAAAGAGGCTATTGAAACAGGATATGACGGATATTTTGAAGCGGATACCATTGAAGAACTGGCAGAGAAAATGGGCATTGATCCGGATACGCTGGCAGAGACACTGGAAGACTACAATGATATGTGCGATGAGAACATGGATACGCAGTTCCATAAATCTCCAAGATTCCTTCATCCGATCACCGGAAGAAAAGGCGGATTTATCGCTGCACGTTTCTACATTGCGGCATACGGCACCATCGGCGGAGTACGTACAAACAAATACGGAGAGGTGCTGAATGAAGATCTGGAGCCGATCCCGGGACTTTACAGCGCAGGATCAGACTGCAATACAATTTACGGCGACAGCTATAACTTTACACTTCCGGGAAATACAATGGGATTCGCGATCAACTCCGGACGTATGGCGGGAGAAGCAATCGCTGATTATATTGATGAACTGGACGATTAAAGTTCATTACAGACAGGTTATGGTATATAGGTTAAACATGTATAATTTTGGATAATTTTATCGGGATAAGGGAGCTGGGATCCGTTTCCGTCATAGAGGAAGGAAACGGGCCCCGGCTCTTTTGTTTTTATACATAGACTGTGCATATTTACCGGATTTCCGTGTTGTTTTTTCCAACGGAAACGGATATAATACTTCTATAATGCAACAGGGGGTAGCTGAGAAATGAAAGTATCAACAAAAGGCAGGTATGCCCTGCGCCTGATGGTGGATCTCGGCCTGCAGGAAGAAGACGGCTATATTTCGCTAAAAGATATTTCCCGGAGGCAAAATATTTCAATCAAATATCTGGAACAGATCGTGACGCCTTTAAACCGTGCAGGACTGGTGCGGAGCGCCAGAGGAGCTCAGGGAGGATATCGGCTGGCGAAAGCACCGGGGGAATATACAGCGGGACAGATCCTGCGGACGATCGAGGGAAGCATGGCTCCCATTGCCTGTCTGGAATGTGAAGTCAACGAATGTGAACACTATGACAAATGCGCAACCATTGAATTCTGGGAAGGGATGAATAAGGTAATATCAGATTACGTGGACAGCGTCACTCTGGAACATCTGATTGATTCTTATAAGAAGAGAATGGCCGGTCAGGAAAACTGAAGAACATGGGAAAATCCCAAGAAAAAGAAAGAAATAAAAAATCGTTGAAAATCAGAAAAAAATTTAAAAATATACTGGACACCAGAGGAAACTTATGATAATATAGTTCGAGTGGAAAGCACGATTGAAAAAATTGTGCTTTTTCATTGAAACGATGCGTGGCTCAGCTTGGTAGAGCGCTGCGTTCGGGACGCAGAGGTCGCAGGTTCAAATCCTGTCGCATCGACTTGATAAGCCCCAAGATTTGGGGCTTTTTTTGTTTCACAATTTATCAGAATATCTTTTGGCATATTTTCATATGTTATCTCTATTTTTCACAATGTTTTTTATATTCCGCAGTTTTTGGCTCCCTTCATCATCAGGCAGGAAAGCGCCAATGGACTTGGGGGACGCGGACTTTCCTTTTGTTATAATTTTTTCACATAACCGCACAAAATTTAAGAATTTCCATTCGTGAAAAGCCAATGCTATACTTTCCGTGAAGTCAGATAAAACAAAAATACATTTAGTCCCCACGGGGACGGAAATGCATTAATAAATTAAAAGTAAAGGAGAGAATAGACATGAGTAGCAAATTCTGTTTAGACGGAAAAAACGCAGTAGTAGTAGGGGGAGCCGGCGGAATCGGACAGGCTATTGCTCAGGGGCTTGCTGAAGCAGGAGCAAAAGTTGCCATCGCCAGCAGAAGAGAAGAATCACTTCAGCGCGCAGTAAAAGAACTGAAAGAAGCATGCGGCGCAGACGTAACATATTACATTTGTGACGCTACATCAGAAGCCGATGTAATCTCTTTGGCAGAAAAAACATTTGCGGATATGGGAAAAGTTGATATTCTTGTTTGCTCACAGGGATTTAATAAAAAATTTGATGCAGTAGACTTTCCGATGGATGTATGGGATGAAATGTTCAGCGTTAACGTAAAAGGCGTTATGATGTGCAACAAAGAGTTCGGAAAACGGATGAAAGCAAACGGATACGGCAAGATTATCGATATTACTTCCGTACGTGCATGCATGGCTACTTTCCCGATGAAAGGAAACGCGGGATACTGTGCAACAAAAGGTGCTCTGAACATGGTTATCAGACAGTGCGCCGCAGAGTTCGGACCGGAAGTAACTGTAAACGGCATTGGACCGACAGTTACAATGACTCCGATGATGGTCAACATCGTACCGGAAGAAGCAAAAGCAGGTATTGCCGCAAGCGTGCCAATGCAGAGAATGCAGGTACCCGCTGACTGCGCAGGTCCGGCTGTATTCCTCGCTTCCGAAGCATCCGGTTATGTAACAGGCCAAATCCTTTACGTAGACGGCGGACTTACAGCAATCGGTTAAAAATCATATATCAGACAGGTTGGAGGACAGATTGAATGAACAATAAAGTCATCATAACGGCAGCCCTCACAGGGGCTATGACACCAAAGGAATTAAATGAAAATATTCCGCTGACACCGGAAGAGATCGCTGCGGACGCATACAAATGCTGGAAAGCCGGCGCGGCAATGGTCCACATCCATGTAAGAGATGACAACGGTATCGGCGAAATGAATAAAGAAAAATTCGCGGAAGTGATCCGCCTGATCCGTTCCTACAAAGACTGTGATGTGATCATAAACTGTACAACAGCAGGAGAAAAAGACGCTTCCGATGAAAAACGTCTTGCTCACATCCGGGAACTGGACGGAATCGAAATGGCATCTTACGATGCGGGATCCTTTAACTGGATGCCTGCAGGCGTACATACAAACAGCCCGCAGTTTCTGGAAGAACTGGGAAATATCTGTACAGCAAGAGATATCAAACCGGAATATGAAATCTTTGATACAGGTATGATGGGCATTGTAGATTACTATGTAGGCAAAGGAAATTTAAAGACACCGGGACAGTATTGTTTTGTACTTGGAGTAAAAGGCGGAATGGAAGCTACAGTGGAAAATCTGCTTTTCCTGAAAAACAAACTTCCGGAAGGAAGCACATGGAGCGCATTCGGAATTGGAAAATCCCATCTTCCGATCATGTACGCTACACTGGCTCTGGGCGGAAACATCCGTGTAGGGCTGGAAGATAACGTATATTACAGCAAAGGCGTAAAAGCTTCCAACGAAATGCTTGTTGAGAGAGCCGTACGTGTAGTAAAAGAATTCGGCAAAGAACCGGCTACTGCTCAGGAGGCACGAGAAATACTTGGTTTAAAACCACTGAAATAATAAAAGAAAAAGATAAGCGAGGGAATGTAATGAATTGGAAATCCATATATGAAAGCCGGACTATGACAGCGGAAGAGGCTTTACGTAAAGTCCCTGCCAACTGCCGTATGTTTCTGGGTCATGCCATGAGTGAACCTGCTTACCTTGTAGACTATATGTGCGACCATAAAGAGTGGTTTACCAATGTGGAAATCTGTCATATGGGATCCAGCGGCAAGCACAGGTATTGTATTGAAGAAGGGATGGAGGGACATCTTCGTCATAACTCTTTCTTTGCCAGTGTTCCAAGCAGAAAAGCAATCCTGGAAGGAAGAGCGGATTATACACCGGCCTTTTTCCATGAGATTCCAAGATTGTTTGATGAATTGGTGCCGGTAGACGTGCTGATGCTGACTGTAACGCCGCCGGATGAAAACGGCAAGGTGAGCCTGGGATGTTCCTGCGACTATACAAAACCCGCCCTGGAACATGCAAAACTGGTGATCGCTCAGGTCAATGATCAGTGGCCATGGACCGGAGGCGATGCTCTGGTGGATGTATCACAGATTGACTGTTTTGTGGAATACAACCAGCCGATTCCGGAATTGAAGCCAGCCCCATTGACGGATGTGGAGATCAACATCGGAAAAAACTGCGCGAAACTGATCGAAGACGGAGATACCCTTCAGTTG
Source organism: uncultured Roseburia sp. (assembly GCA_930989305.1). Lineage (GTDB taxonomy): Bacteria > Bacillota > Clostridia > Lachnospirales > Lachnospiraceae > Brotonthovivens > Brotonthovivens avistercoris. The sequence goes on from CAKNLF010000006.1 coordinate 10,349, forward strand.
GGCATCGGGTCCATCCCGGATGCAGTCTGCGCTTCTCTGAGAGATAAAAAGGATCTGGGCATCCATACGGAACTTATGTGCGACGGGGTCATGGACCTGGTAGAAGCCGGTGTGATCAACAACAGCAAAAAGCCCATTGACAAAGGCGTATGCACCACGGCCTTTATGATGGGAACAAGAAAATTTTATGACTGGGTAGATCACAATCCTATTGTAAATATGCGGACAGTAGATTATACAAATAATCCGGTGACGATCGCTCAGATGGATCACATTGTAAGCATCAACTCAGCAGTACAGGTAGATTTTCAGGGGCAGGTATGTTCAGAATCCATTGGTCTGATGCAGATCAGTTCCGTAGGCGGACAGGTAGACTTTGTACGGGGCGCGGCTATGGCAAAACACGGAAAAGCGATCATTGCCATGCCATCTACTGTAAAAGGTAAAATTTCCAAGATCGTACCAATCCTGGATGAAGGCGCAGCCGTAACAACATCCAGAAATGATGTAGACTATATAGTAACAGAATACGGGATTGCGCATTTAAAGGGCAAAACCCTGAAACAGCGTTCCAAAGCGCTGATCCAGATCGCTCATCCGGATTTCAGACCGCAGCTGATCGAAGCGTATGAACAAAGATATCATTGTAAATATGAATAAACACTTATTGACCTAAATACTTTTGACCATTTTTACTAAATCCTAATTCAAACAAAATCCCGTGATTCACTCGGAATCACGGGATTTTGCGTTCTGCATATAAGACATAAACGCTTTGCGGAAAACAGGCAGAGAGGGATTTGGATTGTTTTTCTTCCACAGCAGATTCAGTGAAATGTTGCATTCTTCATCGGCAAGGGGAACAAGAGACAGATCTTCTATCATAAATTCAAGATGAGAGGGGATAATGAAAAATCCTTTGTTAATGCTGACAAAAAAGAGGGCGGTTTCAATATTGGGCACTTCCTGCACGATGTTATATTTTGTGTTTGCCTTTTTAAACAGCTGCTGGTGAAATTCATATGTAATAGGATTGCTCTGGCGGGAAAAGGTGATACCCGGCACACCGGATAACTCCTTCAGATACAGCTGATCTTTTGAAGCAAGAGGATTGTCCGGTGAAAATACAGCTACCAGCCGGTCCTTCAGAAGAGTTTCGCTTTGCAGTCCGGAAAAAAAGGAGCTGTCTACATGTGTGACAAATCCCAAGTCAATCTGATCTTCGTTTAGGCGTTTGGTCAGAACATCCAGATTATCGCAGGAAAAGGATAACTTGATCTGAGGATGTTCCGCGGAAAATTCCGGGATGAACCGGGACAGAAAAGGCTGTACCGCAGCTCCGAGAAAACCGATGGATACCTGACCGGAAGCGGAGGAAGTAGCCTCTTTTACCAATTCAAGAGCATGATTATAATGGTCTACAATTTCCCGGGCTTCATGATAAAAGAGCTGTCCAACAGAGGTCAGATGCACATTATGGGTATCCCGTATAAAAAGCCGGGCTCCCAGGGTCTGTTCCAGATCATGAATGTGGCGGCTTAGAGCGGGCTGTGTGAGAAAAAGCTGATTGGCGGCTTTGCTGTAGTTAAGATGTGTTGCCAGTACAATAAATTCATTTAACCTGTTAATATCCATATGATTTCTCTCTCCTATCTGTATATGTCACGCTTTTATCTTGTGATAGTAAGCGGTCGTTGCGTCTGAAATATTTTGGAAGATGCGGGTGCTGTCTTCCGGAGACAGGGCAGACTGCAGATCAACAAAGTATCCGTGGATAAGCTGGTGAAAATCAAGGGCATAGCCCAATCCTTTTTCTGTCAGATAAATATGGCAGATCCGGTTGTCCCGGGGATCAGAAATTTTTTTCAGAAGACCTGCTCTCTCGAGATTCTTTACGGAAACGGATACGCTGGACATGCCAAGGCCGGCAAGGGCCGCCAGTTCTTTTAAAGTAATGCCGTCATTTGTCATTAATACAGTAAGAATACGGGGCTGCCCCCGGTACAGATTGGTCTTTTGGCACATAAGCCTGTCCAGTTTGCTGTATTCATGTATAAAAGAGAAAAAGAAATCGCCAAATGCAAGTTTTTGAGTATTCATAAAAGGACTCCTTTATTAATCTGGTGTTATGGAACCGTAAAAATTTTGTATACAAACTATCTCACATTTTGGAAAAAAAGTCAATAATAGCAGGATATTTTGCCCGTAATTACAAAAAAGAAAATTATAATGGTAATAATTTTTTTGTATAAGCAGTTGAAAAAGGAGCATTTCATTCTGAGTAGTAATTATGCTATGATTTTCGCAGAGAAAGATATGGGCAGAAGATGGAACTTGTAAAATAATTTAGATAATTCAGGAAAAACCATTTTAAGGAGGATAAAAAATGAACAGAGAAGTAGTGATCGTGGCATATGGCCGTTCAGCTGTGTGCCGTGCGAGAAAGGGTTCTTTTGCGGGAACACATCCCATTGAATATTCCGCGCAGGTATTAAAAGGGGTGTTGGATAAGATTCCCCAGCTGGACAGAGCGGATATTGAAGATGTGATCATGGGCTGCGCGGTTCAGCATTATAAAACATCTATGAACATAGCCAAGAGTGTTGTGGCCAGGGCTGAACTGCCGGAATGTGTGGCAGGACATACGATTAATCGTTTCTGTTCCTCAGGTCTGCAGGCAATTGCTACTGCGGCAAATGCCATCGCGGCAGGCCAGGGAGATGTGATCGTGGCCGGAGGCGTAGAGGATATGAGCGGTACTTTTGAACCTTATCCGGAAGAGTATCAGGATCCGTGGCTGAATGAACATGCTCCCGGCGCATATATGGCTATGGGCATCACTGCGGAAAATGTAGTGAAAAAATACGGTCTTACAAGAACGGAAATGGACCAGATGGCAGTAGACTCTCACCGTAAAGCTGCAAAAGCTCAGAAAGAAGGAAAGCTGGCTCCGTCTATCATACCGGTAACTGTTGTGGATGAAAACGGCAATGAAAAAGTTGTCACAGAGGACGAAGGCATACGTCCGAATACAAATTTGGAAACACTGGCTACTTTAAAGCCCTGCTTTATTCCTGAAACAGGTACTGTAACAGCGGCTACTTCTTCTCAGACTTCAGACGCGGCTGCCTTTGTTGTACTGATGGAAGCGGAAAAAGCAAAATCTCTGGGCATCAAACCCATTGCGAAACTGGTTTCTTTTGCGGTAGCCGGATGCGATGCCACCATGATGGGACTGGGACCGATCTACGCAGTGCCGAAAGCTATGAAACGCGCGGGACTTACAGTAGATGATATGGATGTGATCGAGTTAAACGAAGCTTTTGCGGCTCAGGCGATTCCGTGTATCAGAGAACTGAAACTGAATCCTGAAAAAGTCAATCCTTACGGCGGCGCAATGGCGCTGGGTCATCCTATGGGAGCAACAGGAGCGTTCCTTACCTGTAAAGCGTTGGATTATCTCCAGGATAATAACGGAAAATACGGCCTGGTAACAATGTGTATCGGCGGCGGTATGGGCGCAGCCGGAATTTTCGAATTAGTATAGAGGTGACAGAGCATGAAAGCAGAGGATATTAAATGCGTTGCGTCTATTGGAGGCGGTGTGATCGGATCCAGTTGGACCCTGTTATTCGCCATGAGAGGACTGCAGGTATTCCAGTATGATATTAATGACGCACAGATTGAAGGTTGTAAAAAGAATATAGAGAATAATATCAATTCACTGATTGAATTTGGCGCAATAAAGGCAGAAGACAAAGAAGAGATCAAAAGCCGTATCTCATACACAACAAAAATTGCCGAAGCGGTAAAAGACGCTCAGTTTATACAGGAAAACGGTCCGGAACGTCTGCCTATTAAGCAGGGTATTCTGGCTGAAATCGAAGAATCCGCTCCTGCGGACGCGATCTATGCCAGCAGCTCCTCCGGTCTTTTGATCTCAGATGTAACCGCAAATGCTGTACATCCTGAGCGATGCGTCGGCGGACATCCTTATAATCCGCCTCATCTGATCCCGCTGGTAGAGATCACATATTGTGAGAAAACCAGTCCGGAGACAGTAAAACTGGCGAAAGAATTTTATCAGTCTATCGGAAAAGAAGCGGTTGTACTCAACAAAGAGTGCCCGGGATATATTGCGAACCGTCTGCAGCTGGCAGTTTACCGTGAAATGATAGATCTGGTAATGCGGGGAATCTGCAGCGCGGAAGACGCGGATAAGGCCCTTGTATACGGACCGGGTATCCGGTGGGCAATTTTCGGACACAATATGATCATGCAGCTGGGAAATCCAAATGGCCTGAAAGCTATGATGGAAATGCTGGGAGACGGCGGAGACGTATGGCTGGCTGATATGGCTGACTGGAAACATATGCCCTCCAAAGAGTATGGAGAAATCGCCCAGGCATCTGTAGATGAAATGATGAAAAATTTCCCGGACGAAATCGGTCATACAAATCCGGAAATAGCGAAATACCGTGATAAGATGCTGATAGAAATATTAAAGCTGCATAAGAAATTTTAATCTGAAGCAGAAAATAAGACAAATGTCCGGGACAGTGCAGTGCGCTGTGCCCGGACATTTTTTTGGGAAGGAGAAGGATATGGGAGAAGAAAGAAAAGAATGGCCTGTAAAACTGCCCTCTTTTGATTTTTCAGGGAAAACCGTTGTGGTGACCGGGGGAACAAAAGGAATCGGCCGTGCCATTGCTATGGCGTTTGCCCGCTGCCGCGCCAATGTGGTGGTGTCCAGCCGTCACCAATCAGATTGTATGGAGACAGCGCAGACTATATGCAGCTGCGGCGGGTGCGCGGAGGGAATCTGCGCGGATGTCCGCCAGGTGTCGGAGATCGCCCGTCTGATGGAAAAAAGCGTGCTCAGATTCGGCGGGATCGATATACTGGTAAACTGCGCCGGCACAGCGGTTACAAAGCGGATCGTAGATCTGGAAGAAGAAGATTATAATAAAGTAATGGATACGAATTTAAAAAGCGTATTATTTGCTTCCAAAGAAGCGGCGAAAATAATGATAGAAAAGGGCACAGGGGGAAAGATCATACAGATCGCGTCCATCGGAGGACTGAAGGGCAGCAATTGCCTTTCTGTGTATGGAGCGTCTAAGGCGGCGGTGCTCAACCTGACCAAGACGATGGCTTTGGAATGGAGCCGGTACGGAATACAGATAAACGCAATATGTCCGGGCTATGTGGTGACGGAATTAAACAAAGCCCAGTTTGAAAATGAAAAATTTCTGGATAAAACATTAAAGCAGATCCCTCAGCGCAGACTGGGGACAGTAGATGAGATAGCGGCAGTGGCGCTGTTTCTGGCCTGTGATCAGTCCTATATGATACAGGGCGAGGCCATCACTGCGGATATGGGAAGCACCTGCGGATAAGGGAAAGGAAGAAAGGAGAAAGGATATCATGGGATTATTAGAGAAAAAAGTAGCGGTTATCACTGGAGCAAGTTCCGGGATCGGGAAAAAAACAGCGGAGATTTTTGCGAAAGAGGGAGCTGTTGTGGTTCTGGCTGCCCGCAGGCTGGAAAAACTTCAGGAAGTTGAAAATGAGATTCGGGAAAAAGGCGGCGAAGCTCTGACCGTACAGGCTGATGTAAGTAAAAAAGAGGATTGTGATAATCTGATAGAAGCGGCGGTAAAAGCATACGGCAGAGTGGATATTCTGGTGAATAACGCAGGTATGGCGGATAAACACCGGCCGATCACCCGGTGCGACGAGGGGTGGTGGAAAGAAATCTGCCAGGTGAACCTGGATTCCGTATATTATATGACAAAAGCAGCCCTTGGATATATGGAGCGGCAGCAGTCCGGATCTATCGTTAATATTTCCTCTATCGGAGGGGTTTTCTGTAACAGCGGCGTTGCCTACAGCGCTACAAAAGCGGCTGTGAATGCTATTACAAAGAATGTAGCGCTTCAGTTCGCGGGAAAGGGTATCCGCTGCAATTCTGTCTGCCCGGGCCCTACGCCTACAGCATTGAATACCCCGGAGCAGCTTTCTACATTTGACCGGGAATTCGCGGATTTGTGCTCCGCGCATATGTATATGGATGTCCCGGAAGCGGATGTGGCAGATCAGGCAAATGCCATTTTGTATTTTGCCAGCGATATGTCCAAAGCGGTTACAGGACAGATTCTGGTAGTGGACAACGGATGTACTTTATAACCGCATTGTAAAAAGAAAATGGGAAAACCCCGGCGCGGATAGTGATAAAAATTGTCCGGCCGGGGTATTTTTTATGCCCGATATATCAGTTAGAAGAAACGTTTCCATCCTGGGATTTTTCCTCCAGAGGAAATTTTTTCATCAGATACAGCTGTCCTGCGGAGCAGATAGCCGCAAGCAGAATCCCGCAGAAAAAGGTGACAAACAGGCCGGGAACATTTTTCCCACCCTGGGAAAATGTCAGACATACGCCTGCAAAGATAATGGGCATATGCCGCAGCGGGGTTTTGCTGAGGGGTTTTAAATGAATATACATGCTGACGGCAGTGCCCAGGATGATTGCTACAAAACTTGCGGCAGCGGTGCTCATTCCCATTACTGTGCCGAAAAGGAAAATCAGCAGGAAATCCACCTGTCCCCATAAAAGCCCGCAGTACGCGGATAAAAGCAGCCCTGGCGACTGGCGTGGCTTCAGTCCCATGGCAAAGTAAATGCCAAGACAGATAAACATGATCCAGGGAATGCCGAAATCAAAAAACATGTTATAAAAGTGGTAGAAGACTGCGGACCAGAAACTGGTCCACAGTGAAAATAAAATAATGGTTTTTGTGCTCATATTCTATGCTCTCAGTACTTTCTATGGATTTACGGATTATGTCCCGGGGTTTCAGGCAAAAAGAGCCATGGGGTTGTCTTCCAGCAGACTGTTGATCTGAGGATCAGACAGTCCCCGGGCCGCAAGTCCCGGAAGCACTTTTGCTCCTATAGTGCGGATATTGGCGTCCTTTAAAGCCTCTTTCATAAAATCGTTCATAATGATAGGACGTCCCAGGTTCACATTGACGGAGTCGTGTCCCAGCAGGATACGGCTGCCATATCCTTTGTCTATAAGGGCTTTGATAACATCCATTCTTTCATTGTCAGTAGGGGTATGGAACAGATCGCCTTCCAGGCCGAAACGGTCAAAATTTACATAAACACCTCGTTTTAATACTTCGGTCTGGTAGTATACGCTTGTGTTGCCGCACATATGTCCGATTGCGATTTTTTTTGGGTTTGCGCCGTTGGAGATCAGCAGATCTGCCTGCTGGGGCCCCATGGTGCCCTGCTGGGTATGGGTGATAATCACTACTCCGGTTTCTTTCTGGACTCTGGCGGCAGCTTTAAAGAAAATCTCTTCCATAGGCGTGATCTCGTTATAGCTGCTGGCAAGTTTGATGACGCCGGCTTTGATATCTGTTCCGTCTATGCCTTTTGTAATTTCCGTCATCATCATTTCGTAGATCTCTTCCTGGATATCAGCAAATCCCTTTCGGAAATTCCAATAGGCATAAGAACTTTCCGCTTCAAAATAAAATCCGGTGGAGCAGATAATATTCATGCCGGTCATATCAGCGATTTTTTTCAAAAAGCGCACGTTACGGCCGCATTCATTTGTGGTAGCGTCTACAATGGTCTGGATCCCGTAGGCTCTGGCGTCTTCTACAGCCTTCAGGCAGGCCTGGGTATATTCTTCTTCACGAAAGCCTCCCAGAGTAACGTCTCCCTGATAACCACAGTAACCAAAAAGAAAATGTTCGTGCATAAGAGTGCGCCCCAGCTGTCCGGCGGACAGGGGACCGGTAACAGAATTAATAGGATTCATAGCAAATAACCTCCTGAAAAATATGTTCATTATGCCCGGTGAACAGAATTGCCGTGAGGTTATTTTCATACTTAAAAGTATAGATGAAATTTAAGAATAAGGTCAATAAGAGAGGAGAAATCAGCAAAAACGATTTGACATAAGGCTATTCACAAACAGTATTTCAGTTATCCGGTCCTATCCGCTATACTGAAACCAGCCCGGTAAACAAAAGATGTATGTGAGGATATTACAATTTAGAAATTATGGAGACAGACCGCATTTACTGCACAGACCATTCAGTAAATGCGGTTTTTGTATTTGTTATAAAAAAGTCAAGAAAAAGTGAAAGATTATATAAAAAACGAATAACAGTTATTCAAAAGCTGTTATTCATATGCAACATAATAAACAAACAAAATGAGAATTTCCATTACAAATTGACTTTTGTTACAATTTTCACGACAAAAAAGAAGTCGAAGAAATCGAAAGGAGATTACAGAAATGAGAAAAGTAGAAGTGAAAGAAGCAGTAGCGTACAACGCACCAGGACATTTTGACATGAGAGCTATCAGACTCCACAGCAAAGAAGAAAGCGGATGTGAAAACTTTACACTGGGAATGTCACATTTCCTTCCGGGAGGCGGCACAGAATACGTAGAACCGCCTGTTGAACTGATCTATTTTATCCTTGAAGGTGAAATGACAGTATCTGACAAAGACGGCAACGAAATCTGCACATTAAAGAAACATGATTCTATGCATTTCGATGCAGGGGAAGGAAAATCTATCTTAAATAAGACAAATTATCCGGCCACAATGCTGGTTATCGCAAGTATGCTGCCGGCTAATGCGAAATAGCAGGAAATAAATGATCGATAAGGACTGGGATTGAGTCCGTACATATAGGAGAATGGAAATGAATCAGAATAAGGTAAGTTATAACTTTGGAAAAAAAGGCTGGAGCATTATCGGGTTTGAAATAGTTCTTTTATTTTTCATGACCGGCCTGACAGTAGACGGTCTGAACATTATTGTTCCGAATATGGCAGCCTTTCACGGATGGGATGCGGATCTTCTGCTTTCCATTTCAACACCTGCCGGAATCATCGCATTATTCCTGGTAGTGTTCTGGGGTAAACTCATAAACAAATTCGGATTGAAACGGGTTACGGTAGTGACTATGTTTCTGGCAGCGATTTCGGTTATTTTATATGGCTACTCCATAAACGTAGCTATGTATACCATCACCCTGATACTGCTGGTTACATTTATTAACGCTTTTGCGCTGACCTGCGGTTTTGCTATCTGCGCCAACTGGTTCCCTACTCAGAAAGGTATTGTAATGGGATTTGTTACCATTGGTATGAACCTGGCGAGCGCTATTATCAGTCTTATCCTGAACAGCCTGACTCAGCGCTTTAACATTGCTATTGCCCTGGCTATTATGGGTATAGTGATCGCTATCGTTGCAGTTCTGGTATTGCTGTTTGTAAAAGCCACACCGGAAGAAGCAGGATGTCTGCCGGATAACGATTCGGAAGTAGCCGCGCTGATCCATAAGGAAGAACAGGAATTAAAAGATGTTCCTACTATTTCTTATAAAGAAGCTCTGACTAATCCGAAAGTATGGGTTCTTGGAATCGGATACGGATGCTTTGGACTGGCAACTGTAGGCATCATGTCTCAGCTTACCGGATTTTTCCAGGATGTAAAAGGTTTTGAACTGCAGACAGCTATTTACACGATTACCATCGCCGCTGTGATCGGTATGGTAGGATCCTGGCTGTGGGGCGTTGTAGATCAGAAGATCGGCACCAAGATTACATCTGTAATCTTCGGATTCTGGTATTTTATTGGAATCATGCTGCTGCTGGTACCAAATACCGGCTGCATGGTCATCGGTATCTTCATGCTGGGCTTTGCGATCGGCGGCAACGGCAATTTCCCGCCGTCTATGGCAAGTTTTGTTTTCGGACGAAGAGATTTTGCGGTATCATACAGTTGTATGAATATGATCGTTGGTATCGTACGTTCCTGTTCCTTCTTCACATTGGCAATCCTGCGTTCCGTTTCTCAGGGATATACAGTGCCGTATGTGGCGTTTGCTGTGATCAGTATCGTAGGCGCGCTGCTTATTGCGGCAGTAAAAGTCAAAGGCGCGGTTGGACAGTCACTGGAAAAACAGGCGGAATAGGAATCGTGAAACAGATGTAAATAATAATAAGGGGTAATCATTTTATTTCATTCTGCCGGGAACGGCAGAATGGTCAAGGGGTATGACCACAAGTAAATAATAAGGGATAGAATACAAAGACAGCGTTTTCCAGATAGGGAGGGGAAACGCTGTTTTTGGTGAAAAACGGTTTGGCGTATCAAGTGTAAAGTATATGAAAAGAAAAAATATCAGTTAAAAATATAAAATACAAATAAAAATCAGATAAATTAGAAAATAAATAAAAAAATACAGAAAAAGTGTTGACAAAATGATGAATCGAATATATAATAAAATCATCCAAAGAGGAAAGCAATTTAACAAATAACTTTAAAAGGTTAGATGAAAAAATTCTTTTATCTTTGAAACTTGCTAAAGGAGGAACGGTCCATTGAAATAGTTAGCTGATACAGAGAAATACTAGGAATCAGGAGGATGGTCCAATGGGACGTTAAGCAGAGTAAATCACATGGTTAGTACAAAGATCGATCAGTTGCTACAGGGAGTGGTTTTATGAAAGGCAGAAGTCCATAGTACTCTGGAAGTAAAAATTAATAGAAAGGGAGGTTATATAGTGAAACTTCGATTTAACAGTTAAGGAGCTATCTGATGACGAGAAAGTCAGATAGCTCTTCTTATTTTGTTATTGTTTTGTGCGGATCCGGATTGGTTTTCGAATGCATCTCCTTTGGGAACCTTTGTAAAAGAGTCAGAAAAAACCAGGTAAAAAGTGAAAAAATAAAAAATAGGCATATAAAATTTCAGAAAACTATTGACAAATATATATATAAGTCATATAATAAAAACAACAAAAGAAAAGAAGAAAACAATTTAACCGATAAAGTTAAAGAAAATGATTCTTAATCTTTTGAAACTTGCTAAAGGAGGAACGGTCCATTGAAATAGTTAACTGATATGGAAAAACAAAAATCAGGAGGACAGTCCAATGGGATGAGAAAGAGTTATTCATAGGATAAATAATCAGAGATGGTTATTTGAAAAATGAGTAAAAGGAAATTAATCTTCCATAACTCTTAGCAGGAAAATAATAGAAAAGGAGGTTATATAGTGAAACTTCGATTAAACAGTTAAGAGAGCTATCTGATGACGAGAAAGTCGGATAGCTCTTATTTTTTTGCCCAAAATATATTTGGGCTCTCAGAGCAGAGGGAAAATATCTTTCCTGGAGCACAAAACTGATACAGTGAAAAAATTGAAAAAAATTCTTGATTTTCTGTATGGATTTTTTATAATAAATATATAAACAATAGATTCCGAAGTTCAGAGCTGAGGAAAATATGATAATCAGTTTACACTTGACTTTAAGGGTAACACCTGACAGGGAAAGAAAACGACAGACAATAAGCGGCGGAAGATATCTTAGCGATATAGTAGATTATTGAGGACGTACTTTCCTGGTGCGTCTTTTTTATTTACCAGGAATATAGGGCTTGTTTTACGCGCCCCTGCTGTCAAAAGATGCGGAAGTCTGAGGATCGTTATTACTGGATGTATTCCTTTCCTGAAAACGTGTATGCATGGGAGGAAATTTTATGATGAAGAAAAGAATTTTACTTTTTTTAACTGCGTTTGGTATGCTGGGAGCACTGACAGGATGCAGTGGGGCGGCTCCGGGTTCGACTCCCGGGGGAAGCAGCAGTTCTGAGAATGTCCGGGAGCAGGCAAGTGCCAAAGATGAGGATCATGCGGAATATACGATAGGCATCTGTCAGCTGGTACAGCATGAAGATCTGGACGCGGCTACGAACGGATTTGAGGATGCGTTGAAAGAAGCACTGGGAAATGATGTGGAATTCGATGTACAGAATGCCCAGAATGATTCTTATAACTGTTCCGTGATCATTAACGGTTTTGTCTCCAACAAGGTGGATCTGATCATGGCCAATGGAACTCCCGCTCTGCAGGCTGCGGCGGCAGGCACGGATACGATACCGATCATGGGAACCTGCGTTACAGATTACGCTCAGGCTCTCAATCTGGAAGACTTTGACGGCGTTGTAGGGGGAAATATATCCGGCACATCCGATGTATCCCCTCTGGATCAGCAGGCGGACGCAGTAAAAGAACTGTTCCCGGATGAAAAGCAGGTGGGACTCCTTTATTGTTCGGCTGAGAGCAATTCAAAAGGACAGGCGGAAGAAATGGAGCAGTATCTTGCGGAGATGGGATATGAATGTACGGACTATACATTTTCAGACAGCAATGATCTGGCTGCGGTTGTAACGAAAGCAGCTGAGAATTCGGATCTGATCTATATCCCTACGGATAATACGGTAGGAGCAAATTCAGGTATTGTAAAAAATATATGCTTGGAAAAGAAAGTTCCTGTATTTACAGGAAGCGAGACCATATGCCAGGGATGCGGCGCGGCAACCTTATGCCTGGACGCATATGAACTGGGATACAGAACAGGAGAAATGGCGGCGGAAGTACTGACCGGCAAAGAGGATATTTCAAAAATGCCTATTGAAAACGCTCCCCATTTTACGAAAAAATATAATCCGGAGATGTGTAAAGCTCTGGGAATAGAGGTGCCGGAGGACTATGAGGCGCTGGATGAATAAAACAGTTAACCTGTAACATTATCTATATAAAAAGGCGGGAATTCGAAAAAAGCGGATTCCCGTCTTTTTCATTTGAAGGAGAGAAAAAACGGATTGAAGCCCTGACTGCTTTCTTTTATACTTAAATCATAAATGTTAGAAAAACGGGGGTACGGAATGGACAACAGGAAAGATGAGATTGTTTTTTGCAGAGGCGGCGGGTGCACAGCGAAACTGGGCCCGGGCATGCTGGGAAAAGTGCTGGAACAGATTCCGCGAATGAAAGATTCGAATTTGCTGATCGGTTATGACAGCAGCGACGATGGGGCAGTGTATAAGCTGAGGGAGGATCTGGCGGTGGTGCAGACACTGGATTTTTTCCCGCCTATGGTGGAGGATCCCTATATCTTCGGTCAGATCGCGGCAGCCAATGCCCTGAGCGATATATACGCAATGGGCGGGGATGTGAAAACTGCCCTGAACATTGTATGTTTTCCGGAAAACTGGGATTTGAATATTCTGGGAAAAATCATGCTGGGAGGAAGTGAAAAGGTAAAAGAAGCGGGAGGTATTCTGGCAGGGGGACATTCCATCGCGGATCAGGAAGTGAAATACGGCCTTTCTGTGCTGGGAACGATCCATCCGGACAAAGTATTCGCAAATAATCAATGCAGGGAAGGAGACCGGCTGATCCTGACCAAACCTCTGGGCACAGGGATTATATGCACGGCGAACCGGATTGGGGAAGCCTCAGAGGAAGCGCTGGATCAGGCGGTGCGCTCCATGACAACCCTGAATAAATATGCTTCGGAAACAATCCGGAAATACCGGGTGCACGGGTGTACGGATGTGACGGGATTCGGACTGCTGGGGCATTTGAATGAAATGCTGGGGGATGTTTTTTCCGCAGTGCTATACAGTGACAGGGTGCCTTATATTAAAGAAGCGTTTGCTTATGCGGGAGAGTTTTTTTTGACAGGGGCAGCTCAGCGCAACCGCAATCATATGGAAGGACAGGTGGAATTTCAGAATGTGCCCTTTGAAATGGAAGAGATCCTGTTCGATCCACAGACTTCCGGAGGACTGCTGGTCAGTCTGGCACCGGAGGACGGAGAGGCCTGTCTGGAAGACATTAAAAAACTGGGTCTTCCCTGCGGCATGATTGGCACAGTTGTAAAGAAAAGGGAAAAAAAGATTTATGTGAAGGGGGATTAAAGGATGATTCATTATATTGACGCAAGAGGGAAGCAGTGTCCCATACCGGTGGTGGAAACAAAGAAGGTTCTGGCCCACGGAGCACCGGGAGATATTATAGAAACCGCAGTGGATAATGAGATCGCGGTACAGAATCTGGAAAAAATGGCGGTGCAGAAGAAACTGGCCTATGAGCATCGGACAGAAGGAGAGAGGCATTATATTGTCAGAATCTTTGCGCCCGGAAAAGAGGGAGAAACACAGGAGACATCTTCTGGGCCGGACACAGGCAGAGAAAACGTATGCAGGTGCAATCCTGTGGAAACGGGGAAAACTGTGGTGGTCCTGTCTTCGGATAAAATGGGAGAAGGAGACAGCGCGCTGGGCGCGGTTTTGATGAAAGGATTTATTTATGCCCTTACAAGTCAGGAAGTTCTGCCGGATACGATTCTGTTATATAACAACGGCGCGAAACTTTCCACAGAGGGATCAGATTCCCTGGAAGATCTTAAGCTTCTGGAATCTCAGGGAGTAGAAATCCTGACCTGCGGCACCTGTCTGAATTACTACGGTCTTACGGAAAAACTGGCTGTGGGAGCTGTGACCAATATGTATGATATTTGCGCTAAGATGATGAACGCCGAGAAAGTGGTGAAACCATGATCTATCTGGACAGCGCGGCAACCAGTTACTACCGGCCGAAAGAAGTGGCGCAGGCGGTGTATGATGCTATACTGACTATGGGAAACGCAGGACGGGGCGCTCACGAAACAGCGCTCCTTTCCGCCAGGGTGATTTATGAGACAAGAAGTCTTCTGAACGAGTTGTTTCATGGAGACGGTCCCCAGCAGACGGTTTTTACCTCCAACGGGACAGAGGCTTTGAATCTGGCGATCTGCAGTCTCACAGAACGGCCGGTAAGGACAGCGGCGACGGCCATGGATCACAACAGTGTGCTCCGGCCTTTGTATCAGGCTCAAAGGCGGGGCTGCCGCCTGGATATTCTGCCTGCGGACAGGAAGGGCAATATATCCCTGGATGCGTTGGAGCGTCTTCTGAAAAGAGGACTGGATCTGTTTGTATGCACCCATGCCTCTAATGTGACCGGAAACGTCAACAATATAAGGCGGATCGGACATCTGTGTAGAAGCTTCGGCACGGTTTTTGTGCTGGACGCGTCGCAGACAGCGGGGATTTTCCCTATTGATATGCAAAGGGACGAGATCGACATTGTATGCTTTACCGGACACAAAAGTCTGATGGGCCCTCAGGGGACCGGGGGGATCTGTATCCGGGAAGGCTTAAAACTCAGCCCCTTGAAAACAGGAGGCAGCGGGATACAGAGTTTTTCAAAGACACATCCGGCACAGATGCCGGAAGCGCTGGAAGCGGGGACCTTAAACGGTCACGGGATCGCGGGCCTGCGGGCGGCCCTGCTCTATCTGAAGGAACAGGGAAGCGACAGGCTTCGGAAAAGAGAACAGGGGCTTATGAGACGGTTCGTGGAGGGTGTTGGAAATCTGCCGGGGATTCAAATCTACGGCGATTTTTCATCCCCGGAAAGAGGGGCGACAGTGGCTTTGAATATCGGAGCATATGATTCGGCCGCTGTCAGCGATGAGCTGGCCCAGTGTTATGGGATACAGACCAGACCAGGGGCTCACTGCGCGCCGCTGATGCATGAGGCTTTAGGTACCCGGGAACAGGGAGCGGTGCGCTTCAGTTTTTCACATTTTCTTACAGAAGAACAGATAGACAGTGCGGTCCGGGCGCTGGAAGAAATGACAAAGGAGCTGTAATAAAGTATGAGACCCTTGGAAAAGAAAGTGCTGGTAACCTTTGAGACGACAACATCCGCAATGGCTTTTGAGGAGGAGGCAAAAAAAGCCGGCCTGAACGGACGGCTGATACCGGTGCCGAAACAGATCACGGCAGGATGCGGGCTCAGCTACTGCGCGCCGGTCCGGGAGAAGGACAGGACGCGGCAGCTGGCAGAAAAAATGATCCATCAGAGGATTTATGAACTTATGATCTGACAAGATGATAACGTTTAGGGTAGAGGCTGGTTACATGGAGCTGTATCAGCCTCTTTGCATTTTTCATATATTGTTCCAGCACATAGCTCAGATCATCCCCCAGATCCTGAAGGTGCAGATCATCCCAGGCAAGATTGGTGCAGGATGGATAAATCTGCTTTTGGATCCGGTCTGCAATGTGATACAGATCAGGATAGCATTTCCGGTCAATGGAATTGGTCTGGAGCAGATATTCAATCTGTTCCAGTTCTGAGAACATATGCCAAAGGGTCAGCATTACCTGGCGGCAGTATTCCGGATCAAAGGGAATGCCTGGCTTTTTAATATAATCCACAGCCTGTTCATAGGTCATGTGGAACAGGGAGAGGATCTCGCTGGATACGGATATATCGGTGTGGTGTGTCATGCTTTCTTTGATCAGTTCCCAGTAGGAATTATGCAGCCGCAGCAGTTCTTTGATGTTGCAGCGGAACTGGGTTTCTCTCCTTGTGGGGAAAAAGAAACGGTTGACTATAAATACCAGGAGAACAGCCAGGAGCAGATAAACCACCCGCAGCTCAATGGCCAGTGTTTCATTCATTGTCATGGAAGCCAGGGTAAGAGCGTAACAGGTGGAAAAGATCGGATGATTCCAGGTCCCGGGCGTAGCGCAGTACATCAGACAAAGCATTGCAACGGCGAACAGCAGTTTCCAGCCTATTCCGGGCAGCAGGGGATAGACAAGGTATTCCACACAGCAGCCGATAATGGTGCCGATGGGCCGAGTCTTCATACGATGGGCGCTTTCTTCATAATCCGGCTGAAGGAGAAGAAAGGCGTTTAAGGGAATCCAGTAAGCGTGGGTAACATTTACAAAGGCGTTTACTGCGCATCCGGCGGTCATAATAATGGAAAAACGCAGGGCAAACCGCATCTCCAGGGATTCCAGAGAGCAGATACGTTTAATATGTACGGAAAGCTCTGCCCAGCATATTTTGTTCCACCGGGCTCCGATGGTATCTTCCGTAGTGATATAGCGGAAAATAAGGATCAGCATATGAAGAAAGCTGCGGAAAAAGATGCGGAGTCTGCCGTCCGCGTCTTTCATTTCGTTCAGAAAGACACGGGCCTGACGGATCAGCGGATCATTGTTTCGGGTATTGATGTTTTGACTGGCGTATCGTAAAAATTCTGCCAGCTCCTGAAGTTCCCGGATGTGTTCTGCGTCCATTTCCGTTTGCCACGTGGTGTCATGGACCAGATAAGCGGCCCGCTGAAACAAAATGGAAAACATATCGTAAAGCTTGGTGTGGCTGTTGTGTACGGGAATGAATTTATGGTTGTTATAGGCGGTCAAATGAAATTTGTGTTCCAGATCCAGCAGCCTGCCGCGGGTTTTGTAGTCGGCATTGCCTTCGGCCAGCTGTTCCAGCACATCGGCCAGTTCTTTCAGACCAAAGCGGATATCCAGTTCCTTTTTGGAAGAAGGATGAAAGATCAGTGTGTACAGCACCAGCGCGGCTACCAGAAATCCGACGGAAAACATGACGGCGGTAAGTTCCCGGGGCAGTTCAGATGCCGGCACCGGCATGAGTTCCAGAAAAATAAACAGCATAGCATAGGAAAAATAGCCTTTTGGATTAAAGCGGGAGCTTTGAAGAAAAACAAGTAAAAACGGAATACAGAAATTCAGAATCAGACAGTATACCGGATTTACTGTAGTTAAAAATGCCAGAAGGCACAAAAAGATGCTGATAAAAAAGATTTTAATGAAATTGCCGATGGAATTTTGTCTTCTGCGCTGAATGTTGAACATGGTGGTAAATATGGAAACTACCATGGCGTATTGCAGACTGAACATACTTACGGTAATGAGAAAAAGGACTACAAAAAATATAATGACCGGATAGGCGGAAAGAAAATTCTTCCAGAAAATAGAAAAACCTTTTGAAAGTTTTGAGAAAATATTCCTATGCATGAATCCTGTATCTCACCACCCAACTATAAAGAATGTTACCTTTTAGTATAAACTTTCGCAAAAATGATGTCAATGATGGCGGATTTCGGATCCGTATCAGGCAATCAGCAAACGACTCTTATAAGCCTGTTTTTGGCCTTTGCAGGAGCAAAAGCCGACTTATAAGGGCCGATTGATAAGGAATTGCCTTATATTGTCCTATTTTATAAACAAATAAAATGCGTTTTAAGAAGTTTGGGAATCCCGACGGAGAATCGCCAGGATTACAATGCATACGAATTCTAAGGCCGCGAGACGGACAATAATCTCCGGCGCGTATACATGTAAAATATGTTTATGTACGAGAACCCCTGTAAGAACGCATAATAGAGGGAAAACAACTGCTAATATGCCAAATAAGCGGGTTATAGAAAAATGTATATGTTTTTCTTTTTTTTCTTTTGCTGCGGGCTGCGTATGCCCAGCGGTAACTGCATGTTCCATTTAAATCAACTCCCTGATAAAACTGGATTGAATTCAATCTGTAATCCTAGGGTAATGAATATCGGCAAAGTTGTGTAGTCTAATTTAGACTGTTGGAAAAAAGCGCCGATGATTATAATCCAGAATATTGGAAATTAAAATTCAGAAAACAGGTGAGAGGACATGACTTTTTTCAAAAAAGAAATTGTACGAAGATATTTGTTTTTCCTGGTGGGGTTGTTTATTAATTCACTGGGAGTAAGTTTTATCACAAAAGCGGATCTGGGAACATCTCCCATCTCCAGTATTCCCTATACGTTAAGTCTCGGTTTTAAACCGACGCTGGGGATGTTCACGCTCTATATGAGCCTTGTGCTGATCGCGATCCAGCTGATCCTGCTGAGAAAGAAGTTCCCGAAACAATATTTCTGCCAGATTCCGGTGGCGTTGCTTTTCTCCTACTTTATTGATCTGACAATGGAACTGCTTTCCTTTATGGAACCGGAGCGTTATCCGGTAAAGATGGTGTTCCTTCTGATCGGCTGCTGCATACTGGGCGTAGGTGTGTTTATGGAAATGGTGGCCAATGTGGTCATGCTGCCGGGGGAATCCTTTGTAAACGCGGTATCCATTACATTTCACACAGACTTCGGAAAGACGAAAGTGGCTTTTGATACCAGTATGACGGTTGTAGCGGCAGTACTGGGACTGATTCTGTACCATGGTCTGGCGGGAGTCAGAGAGGGAACCATCATAGCAGCCATACTGGTAGGTATGATCGCAAGACAGCTGAAACGCCGCTTTGGCAAGATTGAAACGATCTTTTACGCTAAAGATACCCGTCAGACTATGGAAGCGGTCAAAGAGAGTTGCCCGTTCCGGGATCAGCCTGTTGTGATCACGATTGCCAGAGAATACGGAAGCTGTGGCAGAAGGATCGCAAAACAGCTTGCGGAAGAGATGGGATTTGCCTTTTATGACAGAGAGATTATCCGAAAAGCTGCCAATACCATGGAACTGGATGAAAAGATCGTGGCGGATAAGGAACAGAAAATGACAAACAGCTTTTTATATGATATGGTTGCTCAGTTTTATAACTTTTCTGAGCAGAAAGTGGAACTGGATCAGCTGTATGAGGCGGAGCAGAAGGCAATCCTGGACTTTGCCAAAAAAGGCAATTGCGTGATCGTAGGCAGATGCGCGGATCATATCTGCAGGAATATGGAAAACGCCTATCATGTATTTCTGTATGCGGATAATGAGACTAAGGTCAGCGAGATCGCCCGGCGGGAACATATGACCAGGGAACAGGCGCTGGTGCATATGGAAACGATCAATCAGCAGCGGTTTAAACATTACCGGTATTATACGGGACAGATCATGGGACTGGCGAAAAACTACAATCTGTGTGTAGATACCGGTCTGAACGGTCCGGAGGCAACGGTGAATATTATAAAAGAAGCGGTAAATTCTTTTGAACATTCCCGGGAAAAAGAACGGACGGAAAAAGAAAAAACTGCTTAGAGCAAAAATTAAATAGGAAATAATAAAAAACAGGATAGAGGACGAAACAGCAGATTTTCGTCTTTTATCCTGTTTTGTTGTATCCGAAAGTTTCCAGCAGTTTGGACAGGGCCGGATTATTGTTCTGTTTTTTGCAGACAGCCAGAATCGTAACGGTTTCGTCCTGAATGGGCACCCGGCTGATCTGCGTCTGCCAGGAATCTGCCAGAAATACTTCACTGGCAAGAAGGATGCCGGTGTTTAACAGCAGATTGCCGATATGAGCGCCTCCGTCGTGGGCATACCGGGAAATCAACGGATGGATGTTGTGTTTCAGAAAAAGTCCGTGGATGTATTCGCCATATCCGGAAGAGGAATTCCGGTCCACCATCAGCAGCGGTTCGCTTCTTAAATCATTGATTGTGAGAGATTCCCGATGAGACAGCGGATTTTTCGGACTCATGTATGCCACAAGGGAAACTTCTTTCAAAGGGATAAAGAGATATTCGTTCTCAGAAAGCTGACAGCTGTCATAGGAGGTGGAAAAGATGATATCCATGCGGCTGAAGAAGAGCTGATTGCGCAGCTCGGAAAAATTGCTGCGGCAGATGTCAATGGAAATCTGCGGATTGTTTTTCCGGAATTCTTCCAGTTTGTCCATGAATACGATGGTTCCCCATTCCAGAAATCCCAGTTTCAGCTGGCCGCTCATTCCGGTCTGGGCTACATGAGCTTCCTGAATGGCATTCAGAATATCATCGCTGATATTGCGAAGCCTTCGGGCCAGGATACGTCCCGCGGGAGTCAGAACGACTTTCCGTTTATTTCGGATAAAAAGGCGCAGGCCCAGCTCGTCTTCCATAATGCTGATCCGCTTGCTGACCCGGGACTGAGTCATAAACATCCGTTCCCCTGCTTTTGTAAAGCTTTCGTATTTGGCTACATTTAAAAAAAGTTCAAAATCCATCAGCTGAAGGTTATAAATATTGATCTCCCTCATTGTTTGTCTCCCGGAAATTTAAATGACAGTAATAATATAGTTATATTTTACAACAAAGGTATGGGCGCAATAATGCGTATTTGGAATTACTGATATCTCAGAAGCAAATTTGTAGGTGGAATTTGGTAATGTTACACTAATTTCAGCAGGATAAATACGAAACAGGAGGAGGATTTGTTATGTTGACTTTAAGGGAAAATTTTCTGGAAACTGTTAAAAAAGATGGTCATCCTGACAGACTGGCAAGCTGCTATTCCGCCTTTCGGGGGATTCCGGGGGATCCGGTTTTTCAGTATGTAAGAGGAAATCGTATACGGGGGACCACATCCTATGACAGATGGGGAACGCTGATCTTGTTCCCGGAAGATCAGCCGGCCGCAACGCCTCACGTAACGCCGGAAAATCAGGTGATCCAGGATATCGAAGAATGGAAAAAATATGTAAAAGTACCGGATCTGCGGGCAAACTGCAGCCAGGGCTGGGAAGCGGCTCTGAAGGCAAAAGCCGGAATTGACAGTAAGGAATATCTGTCCATGACGGTTATGGGAACAGGTGTTTTTGAGCAGCTTCATATGCTGATGACATTTGAAGATACTTTGTGCAACTTCCTGATGTATCCGGATGAGATGCATGAGCTGATCGACGTGATTACAGAATACCGTCTTACTTATATGAAACTGATCGTAGAAAATCTGCATCCTGATGCGATCATTTCTCATGATGACTGGGGGACCAAAGACAGGATGTTTATGTCGCCGGATACATGGAGGGAATTTTTTAAAGAACCGTACAGGAAATTGTATGATTATCTTCATGCAAATGATGTATTGATTGTTCATCACGGAGATTCCTTCCTTGAACCTATTGTGGAAGATATGGCGGATATCGGCATTGATGTGTGGCAGGGGGTATTGCCTACCAATAATATTCCGGAAATTTCCAAGCGCCTGAACGGACGTATGGCGCTGATGGGAGGAATTGATTCCGGAATTGATAGGCAGGATGCAACAGAAGAAGAAATCCGCAAAGAAACACGGAGAGCCTGCGATGAGTACGGCGGACTTGGACATTTTATTCCGAGTATCACATATGGCGGTCCGGGGACTTTGTATCCGGAAGTTGAGCCGATCATTATTGATGAGATTCATCGCTATAACAAGGAGCATTTTGGCATTGACGGCTAGGCCGGAAGGATAGTAAAGGCGCCCTTGAAGTTCAGACAGAACTTTAAGGACGCCTTTTGTCAGAGCATTGTTCCCGGTAATGAGAAGATCACTGTAAATAACGGCGAAGAAAGAGACGGGCCGCTTCTATAGTATTGTCGCAGAGCAGCTTTAGATCTTCTTTGGAGGCTCCGTCAATATGTACGCCGGCGGTTGCCGAAACGATCTCTCCGGTTTGCCTGCATACCATATCCGCCACTTTTTCGGCCAGCAGGCGGTCCTTGTGGCCGGGCCCCGTCAGGATGCTCACATCGCAGGTTTTCTCTCCGGTGGCGGCGTTTAAGGACGGAACGGCCATGGCCACTGCGCCTACATGAGGACTGTCTCCTCCGGTAATGCGCAGGGTAAGACCTTTGCCCTCTGTTGTAAGTCCTTCGATTATAATTTTATATTTTTCATTTCCATATTCTGTAACAATCATAAGTGGATACTCCTATACGCCGATCATAACGGAAGTGGCTTTAATAACCGCTTTCGCTTCTTTGCCTTCTGCCAGTCCCAATTCCCGGATGGCATCCATGGAAATAGTGGCTGAGAGAATGGTGTCGCTGCTGACCTGGAGCTTTACAATGCCGTTTACAGCGCCGTTTTCGATTTCTACAATTTTGCCGCTGATCTGATTTCTTGCGCTGAGTTTCAAGTCTCCAAGTCCGATCATAACAGATGTAGCCTTTACAATGGCTTTTGCTTCTTTTCCCTCTTCAAGCTGCAGATCATTGACTGCATCCAGAGAAATCGTTGCTGAAATGGTAATGCCGTCGGCGGCAGTTAATTTTACGATGGCGTTTACAGCGCCTTTGTTGATAGAAGTAATGGTTCCGCTGATCTGATTTCTTGCACTGATCATAATAAGAATGCCTCCTTAAATTAGATTGAAAAACTCAGGTGACTGTTTATACAAGGACAGTATACCATGGTTTACCAATTTTTAATATATAAAAAAGGAAAATACAAAAGAAAAAAGGACTAAAAAGAAAGCCGGTTGACAACTTTTTTAAATTAACATACGATTAGAAAAAAGAAAAAGGCAAAGGGGTATCTATGAAAAATAAAACGAAAAAACAGAAAATAAAAAAACAGGCCGTCTCTGTCCCGGAGGGACCCCGCTATTGGTTTTATATGTCTCCGGATTCCACCGGGGTCCGGGCGATCCATGACTGCCTGAAAGAAATGGATGCTGTACAGACAGAAATATGGGAGGAAGCCGGCGTACTGGAAGTAATCCTGCCGGACGGCCATTCTATGGATATAGAAACAGGCAAACCGGATCTGAAAGATGAATACAGCAAACGTTTTCTGGAAGAACATCAGGTGAAGTCTCTGTTTTATGTAACTGTGGTGCCGGAAAGTTTAAAAGACGCAAAGGATGTAATGGGATATGTCGCAGAAAAGCTGGGCGGTTTTTTCTGCGGAGACACTGAGGATTTCAGTCCGCTCATAGGAGGCAGATAAATATGGTAAGATCTATTGCAAGATATGCCGTAATACGCAAAACCCAAAAAGATGTGAATATACTTACCGGAAATTATGAAGCGGCTTATGCGGAGGGTCTGCTGTTTCACATTTTGAATCTCCATCCGAAAACAGAAGAACTTTCGGTGAGGAGGCTGAAGGAGGAACTGATGGAAGCGCTGCAGGGGTACGTCCCGGCAGATGACAGGGAAAAACATCTGATCCATATGCTGGAAGAATACAAGCCTTCGGATATTTGGGATGAAGATACGGAAGCAATGTTGAAGCTGGGGCTGGAGGAAGACAGGATATGGGAACTGTAGATCCTGAGGATGATTCCGGAAAAAGCAGAAAAATCAGAAATTTCCGGATGAATGAATGAAAAATATATGTAAAGGAAAGGGGAGCCTTGTAAAAAGAGAAAGGATGAAGATGTAAAAAGAAGGAACAAAAGAAAAGAAACGGGAAAAAATATCAGGGAGACCGGCGGTTTGGGCCCTGTTCTCATCAAGCTGTTAACCTTCTCTTAACCTGGATTTGGCTTGACGGTAAAGAGACTTTCGATATTAAATAATAAGAAAGAACTGTTAATAAACAGGCGGGTTTTCAGTCCTGCCATGTCCAGAAGAAGCAGAGAGATGAGTGTATGAACAAAAAGCCTGAAGTGTCGGTTGTAGTACCGGCGTATAATGTGGAGGAATATATCGGACAATGTCTGAAATCGATTCTGAAGCAGACGTTTGAAAATATAGAAATCCTGTGTATAGACGACGGTTCCAGGGACAGGACTGTGGATATCATCAGAGAATATATGGCAAAAGACGGACGGATCCGTCTGCTGGAGCAGGAACATCAGTATGCGGGGGCGGCCAGAAATGCCGGTATAGATGCCAGCCGGGGAGCATATCTGCTGTTTTGGGATGCGGATGATTTTTTTGAAGAAACAGCAGTAGAAGAAATGTACCGGGAAATCCGTAAGGAAGATTCGGATATCTGTATCTGCAATGCAAGGCAGTACGATACACGGACCGGAACGTATAAAATGCCAAAGTATTATCTGAATAAAAAATATCTGCCTTCGCAGATCCCTTTTTCAGCGGAGACGGTCCCGGAATATATTTTTAACATTACCACCAATGTGGCATGGAATAAAATGTATAAAAAAGAATTTGTGGAACGGGAAGGTCTGCGGTTTGAAACGGTTCAGCGGGCTAATGACCAGTTTTTTGTGATGCTGTCTCTGGCAAAGGCGAAAAAAATCGCGGCAACAGACGAAATGCTGATCAATTACCGAATTAACAACAGTCAGAGCCTGACAGGAGGGTTCAGTATTTCTCCTCTGTCTTCTTTTGAAACATTAATGCGGATACAGGAAGCATTAAAAGAATTGAAAGTGTGGAGAAAGGTGGAACAGAGTTTTGTGAATAAAGCGCTGAACGGCATGCTTTATTCTCTTAAGATCCAGACCCGGATCCATGGATTTATAACTCTGTACAATAAAATGAAAACAGAAGGATTCGCCCAGCTGGGAATAACAGGCAGGACGCCGGATTATTTTTATTCAGAAAGGGAGTACATCCGGTACAAAGAACTGATGGAAAGCCGGGACGGGGAAAGCTATCTCCTGGAGCAGATGCGCAAAGGCGTTATGCAGAATATGCAGGATGATTTTGAAAACAGTACGGCGTATAAGATTATCCGGAAAATGTACCGGGCGGTGAAAAAGGTCCGCAAAAAAGAGTGGGGCGAAAAAAGAGCATCAACAGATGCAAAAATAAAATCTGAAGGAAAGGATATATCCGCAGCGCTTTTTGGGCTGCGCAGTATGAGACGCATATGAGATATGATTATTTGATCGTTGGAAGCGGACTGTTCGGGGCGGTTTTTGCCTGGGAAGCTTCTAGGAGAGGGAAGAAATGTCTTGTGATCGATAAGAGGGATCACATTGGAGGAAATATTTACTGCGAGGAAATTGAGGGGATACAGGTACATAAGTACGGTGCCCATATTTTTCATACAAGCAATAAAAAAATATGGGAATATATCAACCAGTTCGCGGAGTTTAACAATTATATCAATTCTCCGGTAGCTGTATACAAGGATGAGTTGTACAATCTGCCTTTTAATATGAACACATTCAGCAAAATGTGGAATATTAAGACCCCTGCTGAGGCAAAGGAGATCATAAACAGGCAGATCGCGGATCTGAATATTAAAGAACCGGCGAACCTGGAAGAACAGGCGCTGTCTTTGGTGGGCCGCGATGTATATGAAAAACTGATCAAAGGCTACACCCAGAAACAGTGGGGCAGACCCTGTACCGAACTGCCGGCGTTTATTATCAAGAGACTGCCCCTTCGCTTTATTTATGACAATAATTATTTTAACGACAGATATCAGGGCATCCCGGAAGGGGGCTACACAAAGATCATAGAAAAAATGCTGGCCCAGTCAGAGGTGCTGCTGAACACGGATTATTTTTCATTTATTAAGGCGAACCGTGATATTGCGGATAAGACGGTGTATACAGGTATGCTGGATGAATATTTTGGCTATTCCCTGGGACATCTGGAATACCGGACCGTCCGTTTTGAAACAGAAGTGCTGGATATGGAAAACTATCAGGGAAACGCAGTGGTAAATTATACGGACGGAGACGTTCCCTATACCCGCATTATCGAACACAAGCATTTTGAGTTCGGCAAACAGGAAAAGACCGTGATCTCCAGAGAGTATTCTTCCGAATGGGAACCGGGGATCGAACCATATTATCCGATTAATGATGACCGGAACAACGAACTGAGCGACCGTTACCGGGAGCTGGCCAAAAACGAGGCGCAGGTAATCTTCGGAGGACGCCTGGGAAATTATAAATACTATGATATGGACAAAGTGATCGAAGAAGCTCTGAAAACAGTGGAAGAAGAACTGGGACAGGCTTAAGATGAAAAAGGTTTTTAGAGAAAGGACGGCGCGCCATGGCGATAACATGGCGGCCGTTTTTCCTTTACAAGGGATGCGAAACTGCTGTATTCTGAAAGAAAAGGGTTATCAGGAAAGGAGAATAGGTATGCCGGGATGGATCGGACAGGCAGAAGAACTGCTGAAAACATTGAATTTGTTATCAATCGCGGTCCGTATCCTGCTGGCCATGCTGTGCGGCGGGATCATCGGGATTGAAAGGGAAAAGGCCAATCAGGCCGCGGGAATGCGGACTTATATGCTGGTGTGCATGGGCGCCGCGGCGGTTATGCTCACGGGACAGTATATGTTTGAAGAATTCCAGTCCGGCGATCCGTCGAGACTGGGCGCCCAGGTGATCAGCGGAATCGGTTTCCTGGGAGCCGGAAGCATTATCATATCCGGAAAGAAACGGGTGAAGGGACTGACTACGGCAGCAGGACTGTGGGTGGCAGGATGCATCGGACTCAGTATCGGGATTGGATTTTACTGGGCGGCGATTTTTATGACCGCGGCGGTTTTCATAGTTATGTCCAAGCTTCGCAAAGTAGAGGAACATATTGTTTTTGATGAAATGCTGGTCTATGTATATATGGAGCTGGAACCGGATCTGGGGATTTCGGATATTTCACAGGAACTGGAGCAGCAGGGGCTGGAAATAAAGGATGTGCGTTTTCAGCGGATAGGAGCTAACTGTGAGAAAATTATACTGGGGCTGGAAGATCATATGGAATACTCCCAAAAAAAGATCGGGGATCTTATGAATGGAATAAAAGGGGTAAAGTTTTCTAAAATTCTTTCCTGAAAAATCAAAGCGGCATAACTTTTCCGTTATGCCGCCCTGGGCAATTTACAGCAGCTTTTTTGATTCTGATCTTTAAGCTGCAAAGCGCCGGCGATCCGTCAGTCTACAGTAATCCCCGATGTATCTGCGGTGTCCAGATTAAAGCCCGGATGAATGGTATCGCTGTCCGGAATCCTTGTTTTGAAAGTAGTATATCCGGAAAATTGCATATCGTAAATCGGCTGCACAAACGGATCTACAATCAGTTCCCGGTTGATGACAACGCCGTTTAATCCGGATTCATCATCTGTATATTTGATTACTTCTTCCTCTGTGATATTACCTGAATCATCAGTGTAAACCTGCAGGCTGACAGGTTGAGGCTGGGGCTCTGTATAAACATCTTTTAGTGCACGTGATTCCATTTCCAGGTCCTTTACAATGGCAAGCACTTCGTCATCTGACATGCTGTTGTTGATCATGGAAAAACGAAATTGCTCTACATTATTGTATACGGTCACATTCCCCTTTCCATCAAATGCAAATATTACCTGAATAAAAGAATCTTTTGCAAAGCTCTGGTTATCGGATATGCCGAACCAAATGCTTTTGGTATGGAAAGCTTCATAAGCCGGAATGGGATCTACAGTGCCTACGGTGTTCATATCATTGGTATTATTATCTTCGGTATTGTCATTATTAGTATTGCTGTCGGTGGAATCTGTGTCCTCAGCGGGAGTATCATAAGCGGGGGTATTTTCCGCTTCCTGGTTTTGGGTGCTGCCAGTGTTTCCGCATGCAGCCATTGACAACAGCAATGCTGCGATCGTTAAAATAGAAAGAAATTTTTTCATACTCTTTTTCCACTTTCGATGTATGGCGGATAACCGTCAATGCCGCCTGAATTGTTTTTTACATCCCCTGTGGAGCCTGTTTTTTCGGGTTTGTTAAGGTCTATTATATTCTATAAAGAATCCTTTTCCAATGGATTTCTCAGGGTGTTTTACAGGATTTTCAAGTATTTCCGGCTTGTCCGGATACAGTCTGATGCATTCATTAATTTAAAAAGAAAACGGAGAAATCTGTCAAATTGGCCAATGCTTTACATACTAGAAAATGGAAAACAGGCATATATTGGGCAATCAAACCATGTGATAAATCGTATGTCTCAACATTATCATTCTATAGATAAACGCATTTTTGATAAGGTACATTTCATCTATTCTCCGAAATTTAATCAATCAGTCACATTTGATTATGAATCAAAACTCATTCAGTATCTTGTTGCGGATGAACTATATGAGATTCGTAATAAAAATGCCGGTATGGCTGATAAGGAGTATTACAGGAAAAAAGAATATGATGAAAAATTTCATGTTTTGTGGAGAAGCCTTCAGAAATCAAAATTAGTTAAGCATTCTTTGGAAGAACTTGAAAATTCTGATTTGAAAATTGTTACAGATTTTAAGAAATTTAATCAGATAATGTATCGGAAAGATTTTTAGGGGTATAGAAGGAAGGGAGCGGCGGCATTGAGAGATTTAATAAAATTACATCAGGATGTAGAAATGAGATTGAAGAAATAACGGTGGCATGCTAGAATGGGAACACGGGAAACCATAGAGCCAGGCGGCTTGCCCTCTGATTTTCGGAGGGGCTAACCCTCCAGACGAAAGAAAGGAGGGCGATGCCAATGTATGTTACATATGCTGATCTGATTCAGCTTTTAATATTCATTGTTGCCCTTGTTGGTCTTATTTATGAGATTTTCAAGGATAAAAGAAAATAGCCGCCAACTACTGCGAATAGCTGACGGCTAATGTCGAAAAACATTTAGCTTAATTAAATTGTTCAAGGGTAGGTCGCTTCTATGATTTCCCCTTTTCTATTTTTAATATAGCACATCTGGTGGCAGGATTCAAGATATTCTGAAAAACCAATGTTTTTTGCTGGGGGGAAGATGATTTTCTTTCCTATATTTTCAAGTGGAATGTTCAAAGGCAAAACCTGTGCTGTGTTTGTTGATAAACGTGAGTACGGTGGGCTGTTGTGGAAGCAGGTCGGCGATGCGTTCCAATTTGTGCTGCACAACATTCATTTTGGGACAGAACTGGAAGGTAGCCATCCATGATGATCGATTGGAAAATCGCGTGCTTGCTCATGCATTCTCCTATATGAATTTGATTGAGGCATAGGGCAGCGGCATTCCGAAGCTGATGGAAGCCATGAGGGAATATGGACTGTATGAGCCGGAGTTCCGTGATATGGAGGTAGGATTTCGCATCAATCTCTATCTTAATACAGAGGATAAGCTGGAGGATACCACCCAAGTTGCTGAAAAAACTACCCAAGTTACCCAAGATACCACCCAAGTTGGGCTGACGGTAAGGACGTATTGGTTTTAATAAATGATTCGATAATTCCCAACTGCCTCCTGTAACACAGGGTTCACCGTTTTCTAAATAAGAAATCAGAGCCGGATAGTCCTGGATTGTATTTCCTTCAGGAAGTACAGCATAGCCGGCGGAGGAAATGCCGATTACCTGTCCGTGTCCATCAGGACTGGAAAAGCCTGACTCAAACTGAAACACACCCCATGGGATAACAAGATTATCAGGATATAGGGAATTAATATCTTTCCCGCACTGCGGACATTTTTTTGAAGGAAGATCAATGCCAAACAGATGGGTATGAATTTCTTCATAATAACCGCAGTCAGTACAGTAATAGTGAACTGGCAGGGGATTAAAGCAGTTTACTCCGAGAAGATAATAAATAAACGATTCCATGACGGTCCCTTTCATGTGCAGGGGAACAGAACTTTTTTGCTTCTTATGAAAACAATCGAAATATCTCAAAATCATCTATAAGTTCGGAATGTGAAAGAAAAGTGAGTTCTTTCGTATATCTGTCGCGTACAGGTTCTGGTACTCCCTGAGGATAAAGAATAGAAGGATATCAGGAAAATAGGGAGGGGTATTATCTGATTGACAGAGAGTTTGAGCTGTCAGAAATAAGGCTGCTCTGTGATGCTGTGGCTGCTTCAGATGTGATAAATGAGAAAACAGGGAAAACCATCATCAAAAAGCTGACAGATACTCAGAGCATTTTTCGGGGAAGGATGCTTCAGAAAACCGTGTTTGTAAAAACAGAGAAGAAAATACTGAATAAACAGCTGTTCTATGATATAAACACACTCAATGTTGCTATTAATCAGGGGTGTAAAAATGATGGAATATGGCCTGGATCACCAGCTGACGGAAAGACAGGACAGTCCGATTGTAATGAGCCCGTATGTTACTCTGTGGGCAGAGGGAAATTATTACATTCTTGGCAGAAGAGAAGGGATAGAGCAACTGGAACATTCTCGTATCGATCTGTTAAAAGATATTGCAATACTGGAAAGAGGGGTTGATATGATTTTCGGAGGCTTAAATCCCGGTCAGTATGCGTAGAAATTTATTTTTCAAAATGGAGAGAAAAAAGAAAAATACGAAATAGAGTGCAATTTGGATTTGTGGCAGGATGTGGCAGAAACTTTCGGAAAAGACGCGGATGTTGTCCGGAATGATGGATCTGAAATCGCAGTTAAGATCATGGCTGTGCCATCAGAAATGAAGTCAGGGGTTTTAGCGCATATAGATAAATGTGATGTGACAGGCCCGAAGAAGTTTAGGGAAGAGATCCAGCGGACCATAATAGAAGCATATAGGCAATACTGCGGATAATCTATATAAAAAAATTATTACAGAAAGCAGGTTTAAAGCACAAGTGCAGGATACAATGCAGATGGAGCGGGATTTGTGGACGTATAGTCTCGCAGAATTTGTCGCTTCTGATGGCTTGAATTCCAAGATGATCCGGAAGATTATTGGATGAGCTGGTAGAAAAGCTGATTGTTTACAGCCCGGTTACAGGCAGAGAACATCTGTTAAATATGCAGACGAATGTTGAATATAGGAATTATATCAGTGGATGTCTTGCCGGAGACAGAATAAATCCGGGATTCTTCTGGCTTTTATGAGTGGAAATGAAGGAGAATATAGATACATCGGGTTTTATACGGGAATATTGTGAGACTGTAAAAAATATGGAGGAATATCTTAACTATCGTTGTCCGGATTTCAATTTGAATGGAACGGTTATACATTTGGTTAATGATATGCTCAATAAAAGTTTTGCGTTTACAAATACGGAAGACATGTATGGAGATTATCAGATGCCAAGCAGCATCAACCCTCTGGTGGGACAGATAGATATTGTCACGAAACTTTAAATAGGAGGCCTTTACATATTCTCTCAAGGAATAGTGTTTTTCAGAGAAGCTATGCAGGAGACAACGAAATGCAAATATGATAGAATAGAACATATATAAAACAGTCTATGGCAGGGGTGACCAAATGCTGATTTATGAAGGAACTAAAGAAAATTTTTTAACAAGCGTAGAGCAGGATACGATTGCTGTGGAAATTGAAAATAATATTTATGAAAGAATGCATCGGCACACAGCA
>CAKNLF010000007.1 GCA_930989305.1 uncultured Roseburia sp.
AACCGAAGGTTATCTTATCCGGCGTCAGCGGTAAATTCTTCTCTGACCATTCAGAAATAAGCTCCGGATGAACGCTTGCTAAACTGTTACTCATAGTATAACCACCCCTTCCTCTGTGATTATCCTCATTATATTGAGAATAACAGGATTGGTGTAGTTTGCGATGTAGTCCGAAAACTATGAGAAATGAAAGAAGCTCCTGAGAAGATGTAACTTCTCAGGAGCTGTGTGAAACTTAAAATTATGCGATTTTTTAGTCTCTGCACCGTTTTCAGCACCGATTGGTGTAAATTTGGTGTAAAGAGGTAAATTCATTCGGTTTAGAAAGTCCCAAAAACCGCATAACCACTGGGTTTTTCTTATTTGTCGTTCGGTAAGGACTTCATTGTGGGGAATAAAAGCACATCTCTGATCGCAGGCGCGTTTGTCATCAGCATTACCATACGGTCAATGCCAAATCCGATACCGCCGGTAGGAGGCATGCCGATGCTCAGGGCATTCAGAAAATCTTCATCCATATGGTTCGCTTCTTCATCGCCCATTGCGATCAGTTTTTCCTGCGCTTCAAATCTTTCTCTCTGATCAATAGGATCGTTCAACTCGGAATAAGCGTTTGCCATTTCCCGTCCGCAGATAAAAAGTTCAAAACGTTCTGTGTACTCCGGATCGTCCGGTTTTCTCTTTGTAAGAGGAGAAATCTCCACCGGATGGTCCATGATAAAGGTAGGCTGGATCAGCTTGTCCTCTACAAATTCTTCAAACAGAAGGCTGAGAATATCGCCTTTCTCATGACGTTCCTCATATTCAATATGAAGTTCGTCCGCCAGCGCTTTTGCCTCCTCTGTGGTCTTGATCTCTGTAAAATCCACGTTTGCGTATTTTTTCACTGCGTCAAGCATCGTGAGACGTTCAAATGGTTTTTCCAGATCAATCGTATATTCTCCGTAAGGAAGCTGCAGTGTTCCGCATACTTCTTTTGCCACATAACGGTACAGATTCTCCGCCAGATCCATCATGCCGTGATAATCTGTATAGGCCTGATAAAGTTCCATCAGGGTAAATTCCGGATTGTGTCTTGTATCAGTGCCTTCGTTGCGGAATACACGTCCAATCTCATATACTCTTTCCAAACCGCCTACGATCAGTCTCTTTAAGTACAGTTCCAGAGAAATACGCAGTTTTACATCTTCATTTAATGCGTTAAAGTGCGTCTCAAAAGGTCTTGCTGAAGCGCCTCCCGCATTGTTTACAAGCATGGGAGTTTCCACTTCCATAAAGCCTTCACCGTCCAGATATTGGCGGATAGCGCTGATGCATTTGGAACGTTTGATAAACGTCTCCTTTACATCCTGGTTCATGATCAGATCCACATATCTCTGACGATAACGGGTATCTGTATCTGTCAGCCCATGGAATTTTTCAGGAAGCACCTGAAGGCTCTTGCTAAGCAAAACGACTTCGCTTGCGTGAATGGATATCTCTCCGGTCTTTGTTTTAAAGACTTCACCTTTTACGCCGATAATATCGCCTACATCATACTTTTTAAAATCTTTGTATGACTCTTCGCCTATGCTGTCTCTTGCCACATAGGACTGGATACTTCCCTGAAGATCCTGGATATTGCAGAAAGACGCTTTTCCCATAACACGTTTGAACATCATACGTCCGGCTATGGTCACCGTCTGACCTTCCAGTTCTTCATAATGATCCTTTATTTCCATACTGTGATGTGTCACATCATATTTTGTAATCTTGAAGGGGTCTTTGCCGTTTTCCTGCAGCTCTTTCAGCTTGTCCCGGCGTACCTGCAGGAGATGGTTCAGATCCTGTTCCTTCTGCTGTCCTTTGTTCTGCTCTGCCATCTGCGTTTCTCCTTCTAATTCGATCTTTGAATTTCCAGAACTTTATACTTCATAGTTCCGGCCTGTGTTTCTACCTCAATGGTATCTCCCACCTTTGCTCCAATGAGCGCTTTCCCTACGGGAGATTCATTGGAAATCTTGCCTTTCAGACTGCTGGCCTCTGTAGAACCTACGATCTTGTAATTCAGTTCTTCATCAAATTCACAGTCATAGATTTTTACCTGACATCCAACGCTGATCTTATCCAGATCCACTTCGTCTTCTACAACTACTTCAGCGTTTTTCAGTATTTTTTCTATTTCTTCAATACGGGCTTCGATATCTCTCTGCTCATCTTTTGCAGCGTCATACTCAGCGTTTTCAGATAAATCACCCTGTTCTCTTGCTTCTTTGATCTTCTGTGATACTTCTTTTCTTTTTACTACTTTTAAATCCTGCAGCTCTGTTTCGAGGTTCCGCAGTCCCTCATATGTCAAAATTTTTTTCTGGTCCATTCTTACTGCTCCTCCTAATTTCCAATACTTTTATATTCTATCTGAACTGTTCTGTTTTCCTATTTTTACAGTCACAATATTATATCCGATAGGTACTGCAATGTCAAGATTTCCGCCTTTTTGTCCCACTTTCCCGGCGCTGTCCGCCAAATCTTCCTCCCATGCTTTCCAAATCTTTTTCTGGAAGGGAATATAGAGAGCGGAATGAGGATACTTTTCCGGTTCCGCCTTCCCATGCCGCTCCAGATCCAGGATCAGGTTGCCCTCTGTCCTGTTCTTCTGATTTTTGGGACAGATCAGCACTAACAGCCCGTTTTCCTGATAGACCCGTTCCCCAAAGGGCCGGAAATGTTCCGGACGGTCTGTGCGGATTTCCAGATAATTAAGCCCGTCTGTCAGTACATTCAGCAGCCGGTCTACATCATCTTCTGTCAGAAAAGACTGTTCCGGACAGTCTGTATCGATCACCGTCGGCTTCAGATCCCGAAAGGAACGGTTCCGCTGTTCCAGTATCTGCATCAGGATTTCCCGGAAATCATCAATATATGGATTTTCCCAGGAATCGTCAGAAGCCTGTTCTCTGCTCTTGCTCCTTTTTTTCTTTTCCCCTATAAGGAGCTGATACAACTTTATCCCGATACGCCTTATAAAATCTCCTGCCCTTTTTATTCTGTTCTCCATAGGAGCCTTCTTGTCTGGCTTTTATACTATCATATCTTGTTTTATCCAAAATATGTCTGGCTTTTTCCAAATTCCAGGAACAATTTTTCCAGATCTTCCATGGATTCCACCTCGTTGATCCTGCCCCGGAGTTTTGCAGAATTTTTATATCCTGCCGTATACCACGCGGCGTGTTTACGGATTTCCCGGATTCCTGTATATTCTCCCTTTGTCTCAATCTGGAGACGTGCATGACGCAGCACCATCTCACAGACCTCCTGCACCGTCGGGCGGGGCAGATCTTCTCCGGTTTCCAGCTTATGGATGATCTGTTTAAAGATCCATGGATTTCCCTGTGCTCCCCGGCCGATCATAAATCCGTCGCATCCGGTCTCCTCCTGCATATCCGCCACATCTCCGGCGCAGAGCAGATCCCCATTTCCGATCACCGGCACTGCCACAGCTTCTTTTACCTGCCGTATAATGTCCCAGTCCGCTTTTCCCGAATAATACTGCTGCCTTGTCCTGCCATGGACCGCGATAGCCGCCACGCCGCAGCTTTCCGCGATTTTGGCGATTTCCACTGCATTTACATGGTCGTCGTCAAAGCCTTTCCGGATCTTTACCGTAACCGGTTTCTTTACAGCTTTGACCAGCCGGCTGAGTATTTCTTCCACCAGTTTTGGATTTTTCATCAGGGCAGATCCCTCTCCATTATTTACCACCTTGGGCACCGGGCAGCCCATGTTAAAATCCAAAATATCAAATGGCCGCTCCTCTATCCTGGCTGCCATCTCCGCAATGATTTCCGGATCCGAACCGAACAGCTGCAAAGATATCGGATGCTCTTTTGGAGAAATTTCCAGCAGCTGTTCTGTATTTTTGTTTTTATAATAAATTGCTTTTGCACTGACCATCTCCATACAGATAAGTCCCGCGCCCTGCTCTTTGCAGAGCAAACGAAATGGCAGGTCTGTTACTCCTGCCATTGGCGCCAGTATCAGGGGATTATCAAGTGTCACATTCCCGATTACTAATTTTTTCATATCTTTTATTTCTCATTCCTGTTTTTTTCAAAAATAATACGCATTCCGTGAAGGGTCAGCATAGGATCATATACGTCAATCAGTTCTGTCTCTTTTTCGATGATCCTGCCAAGACCGCCGGTAGCGATCACTTTTATGTCTCCCATATCCGCTTCTTTTTTTATATTCCGGATAATATATTCCGTCTGTCCGATCTGTCCGTAAACAAGTCCCGCCTGCATACTGGATATTGTTTCCTGCGCCAGGATGCTGGCCGGCTTTTTAATTTCAAATTCCGGCAGCTTCGCGGCGCTGTCCCACAAAGATTTTGCCGAAGTACGGATACCGGGAGCTGTAACTCCCGCCACAAAAGCGCCGGTCTTATCCACCAGATCAAATGTGGTGGCTGTTCCGTAATCGATCACCAGCGCCGGCCCCCCATAGAGTTCGTAGGCAGCCGCTGCGTCTACGATTCTGTCCGCACCTATCTGACGGGGGTTTTTAGTTGCAATGCGGATTCCGGTTTTGATTCCGGATTCCACCACAATAGGCGAAACGTCAAAATATTTAATCAGAGCGCTTCCAAGAGAATGCATTACGTTCGGCACAACGGATGCAATTATAATATCGCTGATCCACCCGGAAGAAATCCGGTTATGTTCCAGCAGATCTATGATAGTGATTCCGTATTCATCTGATGTACGGGACTGTTTGGTCGTCATCCTGAATGTGGCCTGCAGTTTCTTTCCGTCAAATACGCCCAGCGTAATATTTGTATTGCCTACATCGATTGTCAGCAGCATTTATTCGTCCTCCCACTCTTCCCCAAGGAAAAATACTTTGTAATAAGTCTCCAGAGCTTCAAGCAGCTCTGTTTTCGTCCTCTGAAGCTGCTTTATCTTCAGAACGCTGCCAATATCGTCATAAAGAAGATCCTCCTCGTCGGCAGCCGTCTCAAAACAAAGCGTTCCGTTTTCGTCAAATTTCAAAGTCAATGTGCCTCCCACATCTTCTGTATACAGTACGCACATGATCTTCAGTTCATCCTTTACTCCCTGGGGCAGTCCTTCAAAATCTTCATTTAAATAATATTTCTTTGTATATGCGCTGGCGCCGCATAATACGACTTCATTCTGGTACATTCTGTTCTCCTATACATATCCGTACACGCCTCTGACAGATACCTCTCCCCCAGTCACCGAACGTATCCCTTCCGGTGTCCGCACAAGGAGCGCCCCTCTGTCATCGATCCCCAGCGCAGTTCCCCGATAACTGCCTTTCGGAGCGTGTACGATCACTTCCTGATTTTTATTTATCAGATTTGCCTGATATTCCTCTGTCAGTTCTGACAAATCCTGCCTTACCATAAATTTTTTATAATACAGCTCGAATTGATATAAGATCTCCGCGGCAAGGGCGCTGCGGTTCACATCCGCCGCTCCTTCCAAAAACAGGGAGGTAGCCCGGTCCGCCAGCTCAGGCGGGAATTTTCTGTTATGTACATTGACGCCTACACCAATCAGGATATGATCCTTTCCCTCCGCCGACAGGACCAGTTCCGTCAGGATACCGCAGACTTTTTTCCCATTCAGCACAATGTCATTCGGCCATTTGATCCGTGGCGTCAGATCTGTCAGATTGCAGATTGCTTTCTGTACAGCCATCCCCATCAGCAGCGTGAGCATGGATACCCGGTCTGTTTCTGCTTCTCTGCCCAGCAGAAGAGTCATCCAGATGCCGCAGCCAGCAGGCGAAGAAAACCCATTTCCCCGTCTGCCTTTCCCAGCCGTCTGTTTTCCGGCTGTGACAAGCAGGCCATGATCTGCCCCTTTTTGCAGCAGACGCCGGGCTTCCTCATTGGTGGAGTCAACTTCTTCCAGAAAGCAGGATGTTCTGCCTGCCCAGACAGTTTTCAAATACCGTTCCAGTTCCTCTCTGGAAAAAACATCCTCTGTCTTCGGTATGTTCCTGCTATCATCCTTCAATTTCCGGATCCCCCAATGTAGCCAGCATCACCGCTTTAATGGTATGCATACGGTTTTCCGCTTCATCAAATACAATGGACTGTTCGCTTTCAAACACTTCGTCTGTAACTTCGATCTCATCCAGTCCGAACTTATCATGGATCTGTCTGCCGATCACAGTATTCAGATCGTGGAAAGAGGGCAGACAGTGCATAAATCTGGCCTGAGGTCCCGCATTTTCCATCACTTTTTTATTAACCTGATAAGGCATAAGTTCTTTGATTCTTGCTTCCCATACTTCATCCGGCTCCCCCATGGAAACCCATACATCCGTATAGATCACATCCGCGCCTTTTGTGCCTTCGTTCACATCTTCCGTCAAAGTAACACTTCCTCCGGTCTGGGCGGCCACTTCCCTGCAGTAAGCGGTCAGTTCTTCTGCCGGAAAATAATTTTTGGATGTACATGCAGTAAAATGCATGCCCAGTTTGGCACATGTCACCATCAGGGAATTGCCCATATTATAACGGGCATCTCCCATATATACAAGCTTTATTCCTTCCAGATGTCCGAAATGCTCCCGGATCGTCAGCATATCCGCCAGCATCTGTGTAGGATGAAACTCATTGGTCAGACCGTTCCATACGGGCACTCCCGCGTATTTTGCCAGTTCCTCTACGATAGCCTGTCCGAATCCTCTGTATTCGATACCGTCATACATTCTTCCCAGGACTCTGGCTGTATCCGCAATGCTTTCTTTTTTTCCGATCTGCGAAGAACCCGGATCCAGAAATGTCACATGCATTCCCAGATCATGCGCCGCCACTTCAAAGGCGCATCTTGTTCTTGTACTGTTCTTTTCAAATATCAGGGCGATATTTTTTCCCTTCAGCACATCATGGGCAACGCTCTGTTTCTTTTTTTCTTTTAACTTTGCAGCCAGATCGATCAGATACCGGATCTCTTCCGGCGAATAGTCTTTCAGTTTTAAAAAGTTTCTTCCCGTTAATTTCATATTATCGGTCCCTCCTGTTTCATACGACAATCGGGCTGCCGCCATGGACAGCCCGTGTCTCTTTACTCATTTTTATCAGATGCAACTTCCACAACAGATTTTGCCAGTCCCGCGATTCCCTGTATTTCCGATGGAATAATGATCTTGGTAGCTTTTCCGTCCGCTGCTTTTGCGAAAGCCTCCAGACTTTTCAGCTGGAGAACCGCCTGATCCGGCTGAGATTCTTTCAAAAATCTCAGACCATCCGCATTGGCCTGCTGTATTTTCATAATGGCTTCCGCCTGACCTTCCGCTTCTTTGATGGTAGCCTCTTTTTTCGCTTCCGCACGCAGGATCGCCGCCTGTTTCTCCGCTTCCGCGTCCAGGATCGCAGATTCTTTTTTACCTTCCGCAACAAGGATCGTTGATTTCTTTTCTCCTTCCGCGCGCAGGATTGCTTCTCTTCGTTCCCTTTCCGCTTTCATCTGTTTTTCCATGGCATCCTGAATAGCCTGAGGGGGAATGATATTTTTCAGTTCCACACGG
Organism: uncultured Roseburia sp.; assembly: GCA_930989305.1. Taxonomy (GTDB): domain Bacteria; phylum Bacillota; class Clostridia; order Lachnospirales; family Lachnospiraceae; genus Brotonthovivens; species Brotonthovivens avistercoris. The sequence goes on from CAKNLF010000007.1 coordinate 7,546, forward strand.
TTGACTTTGATTCCCCAGGGATCTGTGGCAATATCCAGAGACGCCCGCATTTTTGTATTGATCGTTTCCCTGGAAGTAAGGGTTTCATCCAATTCCAGATCACCGATGATATTTCGCAGCGTAGTAGCTGTCAGATTTTCAATGGCCATAATGGGATTTTCCACCCCGTACGCAAACAGTTTCGGATCTGTGATCTGAAAAAATACCACCGTATCGATCCGCATAGTAACATTATCCTTTGTGATAACCGGCTGGGGCGCAAAGTCCACCACCTGTTCTTTTAAAAGGACCCGCTTAGCCACCCTGTCGATCAGCGGCATTTTAAAATGCAGTCCTACTTCCCAGGTTCCCTGATATGCCCCCAGTCTTTCCATAACAAAGGCGTTCGCCTGAGGTACGATCTTAATGCAGGACACCAGTATGACCACGATCACAATTACCAATATAACAACTCCGATTAATGCTCCCATATTTTACCTCTCTTTTATGATTCTTTCACAGACATTTCCGTATCTGTTTCTTTTTCGGTTTCTTTCTCTGTTACGATCAGTTTTACGCCTTCAATGGCAAATATAGTAACTACTGCGTCTTTCGGTATGACAACGCCTTCTTCCCGGGAACGGGCCATCCACTCCTGGCCGCGCACCTGCACCTGTCCTGTGGCATTCAGGTTGTCGATCGTCTCCAAAACGATCCCCTTCTCACCGATCAGCAATTCCGCATTGGTACGGACACGGTCCTGATTAAACCTTTTTTTCACAATCGGTCTGGTGAAGGCCAGCAAAACGCAGGATACGCCAAAGAACAGAATGATCTGCACCGGCAGTGCCGCTCCCGCTGCACATGCGATGAACGCTGCCAGAGCTCCGCCTGCAAACCAGATCGTTGTCAGTCCCATAGTAGCGATCTCCACCACTACCATTATGATAAGGATCGCAAGCCATCCCAAAGCTATCATAACGGACCTCCTTTCGCTGTACAACAGCTTCAAATCTTTCTTCAATATACTATATTTTTCCCATTATTACAACACTATTCTCCCAGGCGGCCGGGCAGAGTCGCCCATGCTCAGCGTTTTTCCCCGTAAACAAAAAACAGGCATGATCTGTATTATTTCCGATCATGCCTGTCTGATATTCATTTAGAAAAATGTCTGGTTTCCGATCACGGTACCGGAACCTTTTCCCGCGTGGAAGCCAATGGCTCCCCCTGTATTATCCACACCGCTGAGAGCTTCTCTTGCCGCTTTGTAACAGCTGTCGGAAGCACCCTGGGCCAGTACCCTCGCCAGTTTTCCGCTGGCTGCCGGTGAGAACTGTCCTTTCTGATAAATAACTTCCGAAATCGTATTCGGATAAACACTGCTTTGTACCCGGTTGACCACTACCGCTCCTACTGCAAGCTGACCTTCATATGGTTCCGCGCCTGCTTCGCAGTATATCAACGCCGCCAGAAGGGTTACATCGTCTACAGAAGATGATATTCCCGCGTCATTGCTTACGGCAGCCTTGGAAGCGCTCTGTGTTTTTTCAGCCGTAGCTGCTTCCTGCTGTTTTTTCTGTTCTGCTTCCTGGGCAGCCCGTTTTGCAGCTTCCTGCTTTTCTATCATCTGCTGCTCTTCTTCCAGTGTCATGGCTTTTCCGATTTTCATTGCCACATCTGCGTACTCGCTGCTGATATAGGCTGTTTCTCCATCGTATTTTACCGCAACCCAGCCTTCTGCCGTTTTGGCGGAAGTATCCACTTCCATTTTCTGACCTTTGGTCAATACTGTATATATTTTTGCATCTGTATCTGCTTTTTCACGAACTCTCAATCCATCTGTTGTGGCTTTGGCATATGTGTGACACACTTTCTCAGCCAGAGCTTTCGCGTCTTCGTCAAACACGCAGTACTCATTTTTTACGTATCCTTCTACGTTTCCGGATTTGATCCGGCTCCACTCATCGCCTTTTTCCACTACATCAGCGACTGCGCCTTTATATAATTTTCCTGCCAGTTCCGACTCTTCAGACGCTTCTGCGCGGATATTCAATTTATCCTCTACATTCGCCATCAGTTTTCCGGACCACTCAGATTTTTCTTTTTTTTCTTCCTGGGTCTCCATTGCCAGTCCGCTGTTCAGATGATCTTCTACTTTATTTCTCTGCTCTACAGTAAAAAACATAGTATCCGCAACTTCACCCTGACTGTCTACGACTGCTCTGTCTTCTACTCCGTCAGTTGCTGCCGACTGAACAAATCCGGCATCTTTTTCCACCAGTAACTCTGCTGTCACATTCTGTTTTTCTTTGTTTTCTTTGTCTTCCTGGCTGTTGTCAGCTGCAGCTACAGCTATTTTTGCCTCCGCATTCACAGCGTTTTTATTTTCCGCCAGAAATATTGTCTCATTGTCTGCCTGCTTATTACTCTGACTAGTGTCCTTAACATCTCCAGAAACGGCTGCGGCTGCGGCTGTAATTGCAAGTGCAGCAGTTACTATGCCGCTTTCGATCAACCTTCTTGACTTTTTCATTATGACCTCCTGAATCAGATTCATTCGCTCGGTTTTCCAAATGAATCCTAAGATTTTTTATTACAATCCTGTGATATATTATGCATTTCTATTACAAATATTACAGAATTGTTACAACAAGTTAAAAGGAATTATAGCAGAGTATTCTGGGTCTGTCAAGCTTATGCCGGAAATTTCAATTTCCAGCTTTTCTTTCTCTCCCACTTTCTCAGTATTTTTCCAGCAAAAAAGAGAGACATTCCTCAAAAAGTGTCCTTTTTTATACTTTTTTTGGGATTGTCTCTCTTTTTCCTGTCTTATTCTATTTTGTAATATATTATAATCTCTTTAATAATTCCTCTCTTGCTTCTTCATAACCCGGTTTTCCAAGCAGAGCGAACATATTCTTTTTGTAGCTTTCCACACCCGGCTGGTTAAAGGGATTTACACCTAAAATGTATCCGCTGAGACCTACCGCAAATTCAAAGAAATAGAAAAGTTCTCCAAGATAATATTCATTCTGTTCCGGAACTTTTACTAAAAGATTCGGCACGGAACCGTCTGTGTGAGCCATGATCGTTCCGTTCATTGCGCAATTATTGACAAATTCCATATTTTTTCCTGCCAGATAGTTTAATCCGTCAAGATCATTGGCTTCTTCGCTGATCACAATCTCATCCCGTGATTTTTCTATTTCAATCACCGTTTCAAACATGATCCTGGAACCATCCTGGATAAACTGTCCCATGGAATGCAAATCTGTTGTCAGATCTACCGCCGCAGGGAAAATGCCTTTCTGGTCTTTTCCTTCGCTTTCGCCGTACAGCTGTTTCCACCATTCCCCTACATAATGCATAAACGGCTCATAGTTGGACAACACTTCTATGGATTTGCCTTTTCTGTGGAGGATGTTCCGGATTGCAGCATACTGCATTGCGTCGTTATTCTCAAAATCATTTTCTATCGCAAGTTTTCTGCCTGCTGCCGCGCCTTCCATCAAAGCGTCAATATCCGCGCCGCTTACCGCAATAGGAAGAAGTCCCACTGCTGTTAATACGGAGAAACGTCCGCCTACATCGTCAGGTACTACAAAAGTTTCATATCCTTCCTCTGTTGCCAGCACTTTCAGCGCTCCCTTAGCCTTATCTGTAGTAGCATAAATCCTCTTGGCAGCTTCTTCCCTTCCATATTTTTCTTCCAGTTTCTTTTTCAGTACCCGGAAAGCGATCGCAGGTTCTGTAGTAGTACCGGATTTGGAGATCACGTTCAGTGAGAAGTCTCTGTCTCCGATCACATCCAGCAATCCCTGGAGATATGTACTGCTGATGCTGTTTCCGGCATAATAAATCTCCGGTGTTTTTCTTACTTCTTTTGGAAGATTATTGTAAAAACTGTGTCTCAAAAACTCGATGGCTGCCCGGGCGCCCAGATAAGATCCTCCGATACCGATCACAACAAGTACATCGGAATCTGCCTGTATTTTCTTTGCCGCTTCTTTGATCCGTCCGAACTCTTCTTTGTCATAGTTTACAGGCAGATCGATCCAGCCAAGATAATCATTACCGCCGCCGGTCCGTTCCAGCAGCACTTTCTTTGCATCTTCAGTGAGCTTCTGCATATAGCAGACTTCTTCTTTGCTGATCACATCTGATGTTCTGGAGTAGTCAAATTTTACCTTGTTCATAATTACGCCTCTTTCCTAGCATGGGCCATATCACAGTCAATGGTATTTTCCTTCATGCTAACCTTTTTGTAATTACCTACATTTTAACAAAGGGCATGTACCATTTCAAGGAAAAATTTCCTGTATCACACTGCCGAACAGTTCTTCCTCTTCCCTGCTGTCAGGCCGCCTTTTTTCCTGCTTCTCCTGCTCCAAAACCACTGTTTTTTCCCGCTGGCTTTCCCTGCGTATCTGTTCCATGGACAGTTTCATCACTTCTCTGACTCTTTCTTCCACAGACTTTGTAAGCCGATTATTTTTTCGTAATGTTTTTAACAGGATTATCATAAGTATAATAGAACATATCACCGCCGCCAGCAGGATTTCATACCGCCAGGTCTGCACTGTCTCAAAAATCAGAGTTATCCATTTTTCCATTTTCGCCCTCCTATTGACACATTATCCGCAGGCTTTTTCCCTCCGCTGTCCCCGGTCTGCGAGACACGGATCCGCCTGCTCCTTCATTATAAAAAAGATGCTTTCTATATGGAAGTATCTGCTCCCCTTTTTTCATCGCAACTTTCGTCAGACTTCCCCCTTTCTCGTCTCCCTTTGGCTGTTTTCGCCCAATGTTGACAGCATCAGACCTTCAGCGGGAAAATATGCCCCGCCCCATATTTTGGTTCTTTGGAATCCTTGAACTTTTTGAACGTATCGTTTAATATAAGTAGTGATCAGACTGATAGTAAATAAAGATTCTTTGATCAATAAAAGAGAGGAGTGCATTATGAAAAAAATCGTTATGACAGGCGGAGGCACCGCCGGCCATGTTACTCCAAACATTGCCCTTTTTCCCCGACTGAAAGAACTTGGATACGAAATTTTTTATATAGGTTCCTACCAGGGAATTGAAAAGACACTGATCGAAGAGCAGGGGATTACATATTATGGAATATCCTCCGGCAAGCTCAGACGTTATCTGGATCTGAAAAACCTTTCCGATCCCGCCCGGGTTGTAAAAGGATATTTTCAGGCCCGTAAGCTTCTTCGTCAGATACGCCCCAACATTGTATTTTCCAAAGGGGGATTTGTCAGCGTTCCCGTTGTCCTGGCAGCAAAGCATCTTAAGATTCCCGCTATTATCCATGAATCGGATCTGACTCCCGGGCTGGCCAACAAAATCGCTATACCCGCTGCCAGCCGGGTATGCTGCAATTTCCCGGAAACGTTAAAGCATCTTCCGGAAGGGAAGGCTGTCCTTTCCGGTTCGCCGATCCGTAAAGAGCTCCTGGAAGGATCCGCAAAAAGGGCCCTTGCCTTTACCGGACTTTCCGGCAGCAAACCGGTCCTGCTGATCGTTGGCGGAAGCAGCGGCTCCCGTTTTATCAATGAAACCGTACGCCGTATCCTTCCGGAACTTCAAAAGACTTACGATATCATCCACTTATGCGGGAAAGGCAATCTGGACGTTTCTTTAAATAATTTTCCCGGATATGTGCAGTACGAGTATATCAATCAGGAATTAAACGATCTGCTGGCACTGGCGGACATTGTGATTTCCCGTGCCGGCGCCAACGCCATCTGCGAGCTGCTGGCGCTGAAAAAGCCCAATATCCTCATCCCGCTTCCTGCTTCCGCAAGCCGGGGCGATCAGATACTGAACGCCAACTCCTTCCAGAAACAGGGATTCAGTTATGTGCTGGATGAAGATACTCTTACCGATTCCCAACTGCTGACTGCCATAAAGACAGTCGCAGAAAAAAAAGACGATTATATCGCGGCCATGAACCATAGTCAGCAGCTGGATCCGATCAAAACGATCACGGATCTGATCATCAAGCTGAGCAAATAAAATTTCATTTGGTATTTTCTTTATCCAAGACCGCAAAAAGGTCCGTCCCACCGGCAAACATCCACAATTGATGCTTGCCGGCGAAACGGACCTTTTCCTTTTTCCTGCTATCAGCTGGATCCTAACATTTTACCGAATCAGTCTCAGTCTGCGCAGGCTTCTGACAGTTTCTTCTGAATCTCATCCATTTTTTCGTCATCGTAAGAATGCTGCTTCCATGTGATAACGCCTGTGTTGTCATCTTCTTTATATCTCGGGATCAGATGGAGATGAAAATGGAATACCGTCTGTCCGGCAGTCTCTCCATTATTCTGCACCAGATTAAATCCGTCGCATCCCAATGCCTGTGTCATTTTTCCGGCCAGACGTTTTGCCAGTTTCATTGCTTCCCCGGCTGTTTCTTCCGGGATTTCATACAGATTGGCATAATGTTCCTTTGGCAGGATCAGCGCATGCCCTCTGGATGCAGGACTGGCATCCAGGATCACCCGAAACTTTTCATCTTCATAAATAGTTCTTGTGGGAATATCGCCATTCGCAAGTTTACAGAAAATACAATTCTCATCTTTCATAATACATTATTCAGCATCCATTCCGGCTGCTTTCCTCCTTTATCAATTCTATATCTATAAATCCAGTATAGTGATTTCCCCGTTGAAAATCAATGATGCTTCTGCGCTTTTTCTTTCCGGTACAGCAAAATTCCCAGCAGGAATCCGGCGCACAGGCCGCCTACATGAGCAGCGTTATCCACTCCTGCCGTCACAAACCCGAAGTACAGCGACAACAGGATCATAATCATAAAACGCCGGATCGTCAGATTCTGAAATCTTCCCTTATTCCGGATTACCATATATAGCAGCGCTCCTATCATACCAAACACAATACCGGACGCTCCTGCCGAAAAAGCCAGATCTTTACTGTATATCATATGAAACATAGAGGCCAGACTGCTCAGCACCGCCGCGGAAAAGAAAAAAATGATATACCGGATCTTTCCGAAAGCACGTTCCAGATAGCTTCCAAGGGTAATAAAAAGCAGCATATTGTTAAACAGATGAGCAATATCAAAATGTATAAACGAGGATGTGATCAGTCTGTACCACTGTCCTCCCAGCACCGCCGGCGGAAACATGGCCCCATACTGATACAGGTATTGATTTCCGAAAGCTCTTTCCAGGATGCTCATAATAAAAAAGACTGCCACATTGATCACCGCTAATGTGATATTTACAGGTGTTATGTATTCATTCTCCGGTTCTGACCGAAAGCGCGATTCTCTGTACATAGGTTTCTCTCCCTTTTTATACAGAGCACCTTATCATGTTCTTAATTTTCTGTCAACAAAAGATATATTCTTCTGTTGCGAAACAGATCCTGTCATTTCTGGAAAGTTTTACAGGTTCGTGATAGTTTAGTTCCCTGCCGTTCAGATACGTACCATTAGTGGAATTCAGATCTTCCAGATAATACTCCCCTTCTTTTTTTGTTATTTTTGCATGCATCCTGCTGACTGTATCAGCCTTCAGCACCCCGTCCGCTTTTTCCCTTTCCTTTCCGATAACAAAACTCTCATCTTCCAGTATAAAGTCCCCTTCTCCGTTTTTCCCCTGATACAGAAGTCGCCCCAGAATCAGGTTCTGCTGGGCTTTCAAAAATACAGTAGGATCATCCGGCCTGCCCGTGCTTCCGAAAAACATCTCCGTCTCATAATCTGCTTTTTCCCGCAGGCATGGTTCCTGATATCCCTTTTCCCAGTCCTTTTTCCGTTTCCGAAACCATTTTTTTACACCTCCAAAACCAATACGCTCCCTGCTGTTTTCTTCACAGCCTTCTGTTTCCTCACTATCCCACGATTCCTGTGTTTCCCGAGATACACATGCCTTCTCTGACGTTCTTGGTATATCCGCGCACGCCAGAAGTTCCCGGACGCAGCAGCATTCCTGAGTACTTTTATCATATAAAGCATACCCTATTTTTACAGCATTCTGATCCGTATGGTCAATCTTGGTCAGCATATATTCCGTCAGAGTCTGAAGGCCCATATTTCCAGCTGCTTTGCAGCCTGGCAGATAGCAGAATTTATATTTTCCGGCTGTTCTGTCCATATAAAGCATTTCCGGAAGATAGCATATATTCCCTCCATCCAGCAGATATTCATCCAGTTTCATATTCATATCGTACAGATCTTCTGTCAGTTTTCGAATCCGTGCTTCATCCAGGGGATACAGATCCAACATTGTGTCCAGCGCCGTCATCCCCGTAATATCATACCAATACTCTATTTTCCCGTCTCCTATAATAATCTGGACTTCCAGCAGCCCGGGAATCTTATTATTTAAAAGCATCAGCAATTCAAAATTTTCATATTCAAATTCCGCGTCCTTTACAACCATAAAGCTCTGATTTAAATTTTTGATATATGTAACCTTCAACCTTCTCCTCCTTTGACAGTTTCTGTTATCTGCTCCGCCCATTCCCGGATCTCCAACACTTCTATCGGATCAAATTCCGTTATCTCCGACACATCCTCAATAGCGGTTTTAACCGCATCATACTGTGAAACGGCAGTTTCTATGACCAGTGCCGTCACAAACAGAATAATGGGAAAAATCACTGCCGCTTCCACGGTAAATACCCCTCTGCTTTTTCTGTTCCAAAATATCATATTCCATTTCCGCCGCCTTTCTCCGCATCAGCCCTCCACTGCGCCTGATACGATCATATTTACAATATAAGCTGCCGTCAAAAAGGGAAGAAATGGCATTTCTGTTTTTATGCTTTTCCCGGAAATACGGACATACAGCCCGCCTGCTGCCGCGCACAATAACAGGCCGAAGAAGAACACCGTCAGCGCGCTCTGCCAGCCCAGATACCCGCCCAGTCCGCCCAAAGCCCAAGCGTCTCCGGTTCCGATACTCCCCCTGCTGATCCTGCCGGCCAGCCATAGAACTGTTCCCAGCCCTGCCGCTGAGAGGAAAGCCCCCAGTCCATGTATCCATGGTTCTTCTTTATTTCCCACAGCAGCCGCCAGGATACCCAAAACAGCCAGACATACAGAAGGCCATACGGACACCTTTTTCTCACAGATATCTTCTATACTCATCCAACCCATCAGGGCTCCGGCCAGCACATTCAACATTTTCCTATCCTCCATAACATTTTTTACAGGGCGTACGTCCATCGGTTTCCGTCTCCAATATCCTGTATATGGTTCTCTTAAGGCCGCTGCACCTTAAACTGCTGTGATAAACGGTTCCATAATCGGTAATATAAACGATTCCTGTTTTGCTCAGTTTACCGCATTTTTCACAGGCATAATACCTGGCGCCGTCTTTATTTCTCAGCCCTGCTATCTGCCTCCTGTCCACACTCCTTACAGACAAATCCAGATATCTGCAGGAAGTACTTTTATGATAAGCTTTTCCCGTTTTTGTTATGTAAACCCATATTTCTTCCTTATTTTTGCTATCTTTCCATCCGTTCCACTTTCTGGATACCGCGCTCTGAGAGACGCTGATCATTTCTTTTCCAAAAAGGCCTATTGGCAAACGCACCTGATAAGTCACATGATACCGGACATAATTTTCATCGCTTTCCGAAAAAAGCAGAATGCCGTTGTATCCGTTTTTAAAATATTCTGGGGGACACTTTTGACTTTTCAGGCTTTTATTTAATAATGTCTTCCCGGAAACAGCGTCCGTTAAAAGTGCCCCGCTCCCTTCGTTCTGGCAATATACCGCTCTGCGTCCGGCCGCGTAATTCAGCGCCTGTTCTATCTGCGTCTCCGCCTGGAGAACCCTGAACAAACCAAGGAACAATGCCATACACAATATGAATACAGGCAGTGCAAAAGACGCTTCCACTGTCATGGAACCTTTTTTCCGGATACAGGGCAGTGTTTTTGTGCTCATTGAATAAAAAGTAGATGGATGGATATTTTCTGAATTTTGCATAGAGAGAGATTTTATAGATTTGTTGTGTTTCAGATTATTTACCATGAGAGTTGATTCCTGTATAAATATATTTTCAATTCCGCACAAAAACACTGCCCTGTATCCGGGGTCACTGCTGATAAGATACAGTCCGGTTCTGTGTAAATTCATACTTCTTAAAGGGCGCTTTTCCGATTGTACAGAAAGATACAAAAATCGGATCCGCTTCATACGTGTAAAAACATTCCATCTGCAGAATCATATTGTCCATTTTTACATTTTCATTCATTTCGATCAGATCCATACAGCGGTACGTCATTGTTTTCTCCGATGTCTTCCATAACAGGATCTGCAGATAATCTTCGTAATCCTGTCCCTTTTCCTGTTTTATCTTCCGGGAACTTGATCCAAGGTTTTTCAGATCCGTATGCCATTGAGCGTCTGTTTTGACCAGGGCAACGCATTGTCCCTCCAAAAGCAGACGCACATCTGAAACAGATTCCGCATAAGCCCAGGCTGCGATCAAAGACTGTTTCATCACCGGGGTCAGTTCCGGCTGTCCTATGGCCGTGGCAAGCAGCACTGCCGCTGCCTGCAGCTTCTGACTTTTATCTCCACTGGTTTCCAGATATGCCACATTTGCTGCTTCTCTCAGCAGGAGCAGCTGATTTACTACCGCCTTCAGATTTTTCCCATCGGAATCTTTTCCGGCAATGATATATTCCATTTCATAGTCCAGAGCCCTGTCCTTTTTTATATTTCGGACACTGGAAAAGTATTTTTTCAAATACAGCTGAAACAGAAGTTTGCGGTCCCACTCCCGGCTTTTGTCTACTTCCCAATTTCCTTCCCGCAAGCTCCGGTGAGACAGAACCTCTGTCAGATCCGATTTTTTTGCGGAAACATTCTGATCGCCCATAACCAGTGCCAGAATTCCTCTTGCCTTCATGGCCTCTACCGCATCCAAAGGATTTTCTTCCGCCCCGCTCTCCCCAGGAGCAGCTGTTTTCACTGTTTTTACCCCTGTCTGCTGCCATGTGCCCTTTTCTGCTTTTCGCGTCACCAATCCGTACAGTTCCTGTACCAGATCCGCTCCTCCTTCTCTCCTGACAGCCTCCGCCGCCTGCCGGCAGAAATCAATCCCGTCTCCATCCGGCGCCAGTTCATATCTGCTCACATTCATGAAGCTCAGCCGCAGAGGGAACAGTTCCCACTGACGGCTTCCCAGAGCCGGTTTTCCCGACAGATTTGCGTCAGAGAAAAAGGCCGCCCGATTTTCTACCAGTCCGCATTGAAACCCATCCGTCTGATAACTGCCATCCAGACAAAGTATTCCGTACTTTTCCTTCAATGCCGGATCATATTCCGCCAAAAGAGAATTTCCGGTCTGGGCCGCATCCATTTTGGCGTACGCTTCCAGTCCGCAGACCCGGGCCGCTTCCAGGAAAGAAAACACCACCGACAGCACCAGCATAAGGATCAGGCTGAGAAACACTGTAATACTGGCTTTTCTCCTTTTCAAAGTGTTCCCGCCTTGTCATTAATATTGGAGAATGTATTATTTACCAGTGTTGTCAGCTGCTTTTTAAATATAATGATCAGTCCGATCACCACTACCAGGATCAATATCACTTCCACTACCCCGATCCCGTCTTCTTCTCTCACAAATCGTTTGATTTCTTCTGCTAATTTCATGATTCCCTCCTGTTTAAAATGAAGTTGCTGCCGGCACTACAATAATGATCAGTACGATCACAAGCATCAGCATCATTGGCATGAGCATTTTGGTTCCTGCCTCTTCTCCCTGTTTTTTTGCCGCATTTTTCCGTTCTTCCATAACGCTGTCCGCTTCCTGCTCCAGCAGATATCTAAGATTGCCGCTCCCTTTCTGCAGGTTCTGAAACAGCAGTGATGCAAATTTCCGATAGGGCAGCAGTCCGATGCGCAGTCCGAATTTTTCATATGCCTGCCCTTCCGGGCATCCGTCCTTGATCTCCCTGTATGTAATCTGCATCTCCTTTAGATACGCCCTGTCTTTTCCTGTCTTTCCAGATCCCCGGACCATTTTTTCCCATGCCCCAAAGGCCGTCATACCTGCGCCCATCAGCATGGACATCTGCATTACCATATGTGGATAATCTTTCATCAATTCTTTTTCCCGATCTTTTTTTCGCTTCTTTTCTTTTTCTGTTCTCTGCCGCCAGACACACACGCTGGCAATAGCTCCCGCCAGAATAAAGTAAGCGCCATCCCAATCCGGCGATTTCTTCCAGGTGATCGCCGTTCCGTCTATCTGAGCGGGAAGCTGAAAACGCTGTTCCTGTCTGGAATCCGCTTCTTCTTTTTCCACTTCCTGCTGAATGTCAGACTGGATCTTTTCCTTTCCTGTCAGCTGTTTTGGCTGCAGATGCAGCGGGATTTCATACTCCATGGTCTGTTTCCCACAGGTGAATACCGCTTTCAAAAGGACCACAATCCCATCTTCCGGCATTCCCTCATGGTCGATCTGGCCGTCTGTATTCAGGAACTGCGGAGGATCGATTTCATATTCCGCCTGTACCTTTCCATCCAGGAATTCTTCCGGCAGGACCAGGTCCGCATCCACATCATCCGGCGACGGATTCTCCCCCAGATATGTTTCTTCAAAAAGTTCTTTTGCCTGTTCCAGCAGTTTTCTGCTTTCTTCCGCCGAACTTTCCCGGGGCATGACCTCCACCTGGATCTCACTCTGAAATCCGTCTTCGGTTTCCGCAGTATAAGCTTCTGTTCTGGAAGCGTCCCCCTGATTTCCCCGCAGGATTCCTTTGGTCAGTTCTTCTCTGTCTTCCATATAATCTTTCAGGATCATAGCCGCTGCAAGCAGTACAAACAGGAAAAAGATTATGATTGATTTTTTCAGCTGCTGATCTTTTTTCCCTCTTTTCATTTCTCACCCTACACCCGTATCCGGGCCATATGGCAGGACAGCCTCCAGGCTCCCAGATATCCCGCCAGACACCCGCTCATAAGCAATCCGCCGAAAAAGCTGTGATAAAGGGGATCTAAAAATCCGGCTACTCCGGTCCGAATATACAGCAGGATCCCAAGAGGCATAATATTCATGATCTTCTGTTCCAGTCTGCGGGCGGAAAGCATAGTTTCAATCTCCTCTTGGATCTGTACATTCATACGTATCCGGTCGGCAGTCTTTTTCATTATCGCTGTCAGATTTCCTCCGCTTCTTTTTGCAAAACTGAAAATATCAGCAAAATTCCGGATATTTTCCGTTCCTGCATGGCGGGCAAATTCCAGTATCTGATTTTCGATAGGTTCATTTAAGGATACCCTGCGGTTCATTTTGTACAGATACCGGTAAAACACCCCTTCTTTTCCGTACATCCGCAGCAGTTCCTTTTCCGCTTCCTTCCAGGCATTTTCCATGGAATAGCCTGCCTCAAGAGCTGCCGCCGCGCTGTAGAGCCCATCCTGAAATTCCCTTTCCAGTACATGGATCTTTTTTTCTTTTAATTCCTCTTTGCGCTGGCTGCCATATAAGGGAATGAAAACCGCCAGCACTGCCATGCCCCATACGGCGTCATAAAACAAATAGGCCAGCAGACCGGATATCAGCGCGGCTTCCGCCAGGATCCTCACATTTTCCCTGCCGGTCCCGGGTTCTTTCCATATATTTGTTCCAGCTTTTCTCCATATCCGCACAGATCCATTTTTTCCCGTTTTTTCAATTTTCCCCGTCTGAACCACCCTTCGCCTTCTTCTCCTTTTTGAAATTGGTACAAAGGATGAAGCACAATTTCTCCGGCTTTCATTCCTTCTACTTCCATAATATCCAGAATCTTTCTGCTTTTGTCCGGCATACGGCCCATATGAATGAGCAGATCGATTCCGGAAGCGATCTGTCCTCTGACAGCTCTCAGCGGCAGATCCATCCCCATAAGCACCATAGTTTCCAGTCTGCTCAACATATCCGGGCAGGAATTTCCATGCCCTGTAGAGAGACCTCCGTCATGTCCGGTATTCAATGCCTGAAGCAGATCCAGGGCCTCTGCTCCTCTGACTTCTCCCACTACGATTCTATCCGGCCGAAGGCGCAGCGCCGTTTTGATCAGATCACGAATCGATATTTCCCCTGCGCCGTTTACATTTGCGCTCCTGGTTTCCAGGCGAACCAGATTCTCTACCCCGTCCATTTGAAGTTCCGCGGAATCCTCTATGGTCACCACCCTCTCTTCCTTTGGTATTTCCTCAGAAAGAGCATTCAGCAAAGTCGTTTTCCCGGATCCGGTTCCTCCGGAAACAAAAATGTTGTATCCCGCTCTGACCGCCAGCACCAGAAACTCACGCATTTCCCCGGACAAAGTGCCAATCCCGCACAGTTGCTGCAGACTCATCAGCCTGCGTGAAAATCTGCGGATCGTAATGTAGGGACCGTCCAGCGCCGCCGGTTTCAGAATGATATTCACCCGTGATCCGTCTGACAGCCTTGTGTCTGTGATCGGTTCCGCCTCATTGACCGATTTGTTGGATAAGGCCGCGATCTGCTGGACTACATTTTCCAGTTTTTCCTTTGTGGAAAAAGACTTGTCCCATGGAAAAATCCGCCCCTCCTTTTCGTAAAAAATACGCTCCGGACCATTTACCATAATTTCTGTTATCCCCTCCTGTTCCAGCAGTTCCTGGAGTACATCCAGTTTTCTCAAAGAATTAAAAATCCAACGCTGAGCTTCTTCCCGTTCTTTCAGGGATAAAAGCACCATTTTCCCATACACGGCGATTTCTCTGTCTATGAGCGCGTACAGTTCTCCGTCTGATATTTCCCTGTCCAGATCCATCTGTTCCAGAATTCGTTTTCTCATTTTTTCAAATTCGCTGGTCATCGTCTTCCCCGATCCGTTTGTATATTTCTTCTCCCATTACACTGTTTTTCCACTGCCACAGCAGATGATCCCCTTTTTCTGTAAAGGACAGCTCCGGCAGTTCCAGGCTTTCCGGCATATTCTTTTCAGTATCCCCATATCCTTTCCGGACAAATTCATAAAATTCCCGGAGCCGGCATCTACTGATAACATCTCTTTTTTCAAGGCAGAATACTTTCTGACAGTTTTTCATAATGTCCATACCAAACCGGAACAGACTTCCCAGAAACCATACCACAGCCCTGGCCCCTGTTTCCTCCCGGATAAAATATTCCAGGTTTTTTATATCGGAATCTGTCAGTTCATACAATACAGATGGATTTTCCGGCAGACACAAAACAGAAGCCTCTCCCAGTTTGAATACATATCCCCGGTCCCATTCTTCCCGGGCCATATTTTTTCTCAGCCGGAGCACCAGCTGTTCCATTGCCGCAATTTGCGGTATGTCAAAAAGTTCACCAATACCGGTAAATTCGGCGAAAAGGATCAAAAGCGCCGGGGTTCTGTTTCCCAATATCTGAGCCAGCGTTATGGCGAAAGCCTGAGCATTTTCGTGGTGACAGGGAGAAAATACACCGTACCACACCTGCTCCCTTTCAGCCGTCACGGACCTGATCCTCCTCATGTCTGAAAATCCTGCGATCTGGGCGGCAATTTTTCTTACGGACTGGTATTTAAAGATTACTTTATCCCATTCCTGATCTCTGCCGTTCTCTTCTTCCCCCTGCAGATAATACAGACTGCTGTGAGGGAAGCTCTCTTTCAGAGATATCTCCGTCCCGGATCCGCAGCAAAACACCGCATCCTGAAAATCATCTTCGCAGGCAAGCATCCGTGCCTCATCGCTGAACACATAGATAGACGTCCCTGCCGGCAGATAATTTTTCAGTCCTGCCGCCAGACGATGGATATAACCTGCGTCCGAATCAAATAATACGAACGACAATCTCCCCATATTCCACCCCCTTTGTAACAAGAAATCCGATCAGAATAGCCACAGAGAAATGCATCTGCCGCTTCCCGTCATTCCTTCCCGGATATTTCTCAATGGTCCCGGTTGCGTATATTTGCCGTATATACTGGAAAAAACAATAGACACTGCTCATCAAATTTTTGTTGACGATCAGTTTTAACAAGGATATGATGGCTCCCGCCACAAAAGAAAAACAGATACAGCTAAGCAGTTCCTGAAAATCCACAAAGCTTCCTATCACAGAAAATAATTTGATATCTCCTGCTCCCAGCGCATGCATGCGAAAAAGAAGACCGCAGCATAACAGCGGGAAAAATATTCCTGCAAAAAGCAGTAATACAGACGTTTCGCCTGTTGACAGGCGCAGTATACAGCCCGCGGCGATCCCTGCCGCTGTCAGCCAGTTTTTTATCCTGCCGTTCCTGTAATCCATGACTACTGCAATGCTCAAGATTGCCTGCAGCGCCAGGTCCATCCCGGATTCATTGACCTCACCTCGCTTTGTAGGTTAATTATACCTGGTTTTTTCTCCCGGTGTCCATAGGCAGGATCACCAGAAGACACCACTTGTACACTTTCTACAACAACTGCAGGAACATGATGCCGTAAAGCAGCGCAAATCCGCCCATACCAAGGGTTCCAAGTGTCAATGCACTGAATACGTTTAATCCTACTGCCACATCAATCCCCTGCCGCGCCAGAAATGCGTTTAAAAAATATACTCCAATAAATCCCACTACGATCCTTACTGTAAAATTCAGAAAAATCTCAGCTTTCCGCTTGAGTACTCCAATCAGTAGCACCAATACGCAGATTCCCGCCACCGCCAGCACCCCGTATTTCAGATCCATAGACATACCGCCTTGTATTTCTTACCTAAATATATTAAATTTGTGGTATTTTATGCTAGAATTCGTATAAATTTCCTATATGCAGCTTATACTTTATAGAAAGAAAAAATCGTGAGGTGGTTAACTTTGCTGAAAAGATCCAGACAGGAACTTTCTAAAAACAGCGACAGCTCTTTGCTTTTAAGGGATATACAAAAGGTAAAGTCCGAACTTGACTGCGCATACAGCAATTTTGAAAACGCCGTAGAACCGGATCTGATCGATTGTTATATTTACCAATTAAAATCTGCACAAATGCGTTATAAATTTTTACTTAACCGTGCAAAACAAGCAGAACTGCAGGAAAAAAGAAGAGACGTTGCTCACAACTAGCAACGTCTCTTCTTTTATGAAATCCGCAGATACGTATAATATACACTGCCTGACTTTTCAAATTCTTTCTGAGCTTCTTCCCGACCCATCTGACGCTGGATATCTTTTCCCGGATCATATACCCAGACACTGCCGCTGTTATATCCGGTTATGATTCCGGCCTGCTCTTCTCCTGTTCTGACATAGATCAGACTGCCCTCTCCTGAATAATAAAGCACCTGATCCAGCGTACATCCAGTCAGATCCAGTACCAGGCAATGCTCCATATTTTTTTTCAGAATTTCCAGAGGTTCCTGACCTTCTGACAGCAGCTGATCGGTATCAGCTTGTTTTTTTACTTCCTCCAGCATAATATTTAACGCTCTGGACACGGAACTGCCGCCTTCCGGATCAGATATAGAAACTGCCGAACGGCTGTCCGCTTTTGCCCGTTCCCATATATAATCCATACTGCCGTCCACAACTACGCCCATATTGCTGTCAGCAGCAGACACCGCCTGTCTCACATTGTCTGTGGCAAGTACGATTTCTCCTTTTGCGTAAACATAATAACTGCTGGTAAACAAATCGCTGTCCATTTTCATTTCAATGGAAGATTCCGGTATGATCAGCTTTGTGGTCCGTTCCGAAATACGGCCCGTATCCTCAGACTGGGGCCATTCCAGTACTACCTGAGTCTGTTTATCCTGAGATTTCACCGTGCTGATACGCGCCCGCTGGCTTTCCTCCATATCACGGTTTGTAATCGTATCCTGTCCGGCGTTCTGATATCCTCCATCTTCATAACGCATCAGATTCAGATAAATCGTTCCCTCTGACACCCGGATACTGCGTACATAGATATTCTCTTTTTCATAACTTTTTTCCACTGTTTCCTGTCCGTCCGCCACTGAAGCGATACGCACCGCGTACATCGGGAATTTCTGTCCGTCCTTCTTGTCATTTCCCCGGCACAGGCCGTAAATGCAGTCGTTTTCAGAAAATCCCAGCGGTCTGATATAACTTCCCTCTTCCGCCTGGATCTGAAAGGTTTTCCCGGTATCCAGATCCGTTATATTCAACTCTTCGGAGGTATTGATCTGATCTCCCCGGACCCAGGCCACATATCTCCCATTATCTGACACATGATAAGCGCCGTCCTTAAGTTCATTGATAATAACCGTATCTTCTTTTGTATCCAGATTGATCCCGTGGACCGCATTGCCTACTGTGAAATAAAAAATATTGTCATTGCTGATATACATCAGCTGATCGATCTTTTCTTTCATCACCTGATAGGGCACATCCGACGGAATAAACAGCCATTCCTCCACCGTGTTGGTCACACTGTCGTAATGGCAGACACTGATCCCGGTACTGCCTTCGTGATAGCCCCGGTTCATATAGCCGTAAACAATAAAATCCACGCTTCCCATTTCATCTGCGTTTATGATCCGTATATTATGCTCATTATAGGCGCCCCTGGCATCTGTCACCTCATCGCCGCGGAGACTGTATACTTTGGTCAGCTGGCTGCTGTCCCGGTTATAGCTCCACAGATCTCCTTCCTGCACAAAGCAGACTACATTTCCCGTTTCCCCGGACCAGTAATCTACATGTGCGGACCGGATCCCCAGATTTATAGATTCTCCGGATATTCTGACTGAATCCTCTGTAATGATTTCATTTACATCTCTTTCAAAATTCAAAAGGAACATCCGTTCTTCCCCGGGACGGATCCTGTAATATTCCTCTACATCATAATAATCCTTTCCGCCGTCTTCATTTTCAGAAGATACGATTCCCGAAATCACAATGACCGTATAAGAATCATTTAACTCTTTGACAGAGGCCACCGGCTGTGTTTCCTGCTGCACATCCAGACTGCCCCATCCGATCTGACTGAGGCTGTTTTCAATGGTCACCTTCTGAAGCGTTGTATTATCCGCTGATGAAGATGGTTCCAGATAACGGCTCAGTTCGGACAGCTGCCCTTCATCCAGGGCTGTTTCATGGAAATTCATAGCAAACTCCAGAGACTGCTCCACACCGTTCCCGTCTTCCAGCATGATTCTTGTATAATAGTATATATTTTGTCCGTCCTGTTCCAGATTCAGGATCAGCATATATTCCGTGTCTTTTTCCAGCAGTTCTCCTGTCTCCAGCTCAGCCTTCCATATATCTCCTTCTTCACTGAGCACCACATCCTTTCCTTCTTCCACCAGCCGCTCCATATCCAGGCTTCTGATCTCATAGGAAATACCATCGATCTTCCCGCCATAGGCGTTGATCTGCAGGGACAAGGGCTGTCCGGCTCTG
The DNA here is from genome assembly GCA_930989305.1 of uncultured Roseburia sp. Lineage (GTDB taxonomy): Bacteria > Bacillota > Clostridia > Lachnospirales > Lachnospiraceae > Brotonthovivens > Brotonthovivens avistercoris. The sequence continues at coordinate 26,897 of CAKNLF010000007.1, forward strand.
ACAGGAAGTATATTGTCCCGCATCACAGAAGCATCCATCTGCTGTATATGACCGTGCATCTCATTGACTGTCATGCCATTCACTTCCCCGACGATCACCGGCAGGGATGCCTCCGGCATGTCCGCAGTCATATCTTTAACTTCATGATTCGTCAATCTGGAGAAAACGATCAGAGCCACCACAAAGACCCCTGCAAGGATCAGCGCTTTTTTTAACTTTTTATTCATCGTTCTTCTCCTTTCCCTGCTGAAGCCGCACCAGAGCAGGATCCAGATGCAAAAAGTCCAGTACCGGTCTGATATCGCTGCCGGACTTTTTCTTTGACGATTTCACCCCGCGGATCAGTATATTTTTCGGCGTATGCTCCATATCAATAAACTCCAGGATCTGGACCTGATATCCGGCCGCCTCCAGTACGTTAGCCCGGAGAGCATCTGTAATAAGCGCGGCCATCCGTTCTTTTATCAGGCCGTACTTCAGGATCGGCTCCAGCAGATCATTGTGTATCTGTCCGTTCAGTTCATGCTGACAGCAGGGCACAGACAGGATGATTCCCGCGTTCCAGCGGATGGCCTTGTCCAGCGCAAAATCCGTAGCAGTATCGCAGGCATGGAGGGTTACCACCATATCCACCTGTTCTACTCCATCGTATTCCGCAATATCTCCAGTCTGAAAACTCAGCTTTTCATAGCCATATTTTTCCGCGAGCATATTACAATGGGCTATTACATCTTCTTTCAGATCCAGACCAATGATCCGGATATCATATCCCTTAAGTTCATGCAGATAATAATACAGAGCAAAGGTCAGATAAGATTTCCCGCATCCGAAATCTATAATAACCGCCTCTCTGTCCCTGGGCAGCTTGTCCGCCACATCCGCCACAAATTCAAGGAATCTGTTCATCTGCCGGAATTTATCGTATCTGGCATGTATGATCTTTCCCTCTTTTGTCTGCACTCCCAGATCTGCCAGAAAAGGGATCGGCGTATCCGGATTCAGAATATAATTTTTGCTTCTGTTGTGAGAAAGTTCTTTATTTTTCCTTATGCAGCCTTCTTTGGAAGCCTTTATCGTTACTTTTCCCTTTTTACTTATTAAAATATGAAGTCTTCCATTCTGATGCTGTGCTTCCAGCTGCCTCATGGCCTGCATTTTTTCTTCCGTATATTCCAAAACTTCCTTTTTATCCATATTCCGGTGATAAACTTTCTGTCCCCGGTATTCGCTGGCCTGAAATGCCAGCTTGTTTTTCAGTATCACAGGTCTGATCTGTATCTTCCCTATTTCATCCTTTTTCCGGGGACTGCTCATTACAATCTGTACAAGTTCTTTATCTAAAAACGGCTCCAGCCGCTGTAACCAATGTTCCATCTGTTAATACCTCTTTCATACCCTTCCGGGTTTGATACTAACCTTCATTTTAATTGTTTTAATGTAAAAGCTCAACTGTTAAATCATTACTTTTTTCTTAAAAGCGGCATGGATACGGGCTCCGGCCGTATGCCGGGCCCTGGTTTTCCATCTGTCCCTTCCGGTTTTCAGTAATACCACCTGCGGCATCTGCGATACCTGCATCTCCGCCTAAACATCTCATGCACCAGCATAACTTCGATCAGCTGATATAACCGGTCTTTTTCGCAGGCTGTTCCCTGCAGTTCCTTTTCCCCTGTGATTTCTCTGTATATCTTTCTGCACAATGCGGTTACCGAATACCGGTCCGGATATTCATCAAACATCATGCTTCCCTCATATTCCATCCGGTCGCAGACATCTGACACCTTTTCCTGCACCGCCCGGGCGTCTTTCGGATACATTTCCTGAAGCCTGCGGCTGTCCCGTTCGTATTCCGCCTCATCCATAAACCGGCTGCCGGCAGGATAGGACATATAAAAAGGCTGCCGGAACATTTCCGGATAATACCCTGCCGCGCCTCTGTAAAGATCACGCTCAAAATCCATAGCATTCTCCCTGGATACCCTTTACCATATCATATGCCCGTTTTTCCCTTTGTTTCCCTCTTTTCTTTTCAAGGTTTTATTTTATTCCTGTCCGAAATATGATATCCTTTTAAAATAAGAATATCTTCACTGAGCAAAAGGAGGCACACTATCATGACTGACTTTCAAAATTTTCTCGCAGAAAACAGCCGGGAATTGGGTATTTTCCAATATGGCTTTCTGCCTGTAGAGCAGCTGTCTTTTTCCGAGGGAGTACAGAACCTGTGCAAAATGAATTACTGCGGACATTATGGAAAAAAATGGGTCTGTCCTCCGGGGGTAGGCACTTATGAAGAATGCCGCCAGCGTATTTTGCAATACAACCATGTATTTGTTTTTACTACAAAACACGATCTGGAAGACTCCTATGATTTTGATGGAATGATGGCCGGCAAAGCAGAACACAATAAAGTATGCGAAAAAGTAGTAGAAAAATTCAAAACCTTCTACCCGGATCACATTCTGATACTTGCCGGAGATGACTGCAATCTGTGTTCAAAATGCACGTATCCGGACGCCCCCTGCCGCTTTCCTGACAAAGCCCATCCCTCCATTGAAAGCCATGGGGTTGAAGTCAACCGTCTGGCTGCCACACTGGGTATCAATTATATCAACGGAGAAAATACTGTCACCTACTTTGGATGTATCTGTTTTATGTAAATGCAAACAAACGCTGAGAAAGGACTTTTTATGAATCATGAATTTTATCTGGAAAAACTGAAATCCAGTATTGATATACTATCTGACATACTGGATACAGAAAACTACGGCATGTGCATTGTGGACCGGGACGGAAGAATCGTTGTATGGAACTATGAACGTTTTTTTCATTTAAGAGCCAGTGACGTCCTTGGGAAACCGGTAACTGAAGTGCTGGAAAATACCAGACTGCATATTGTTGCCAAAACCGGAAAAAAAGAACTTTTTCAGCTTCAGAAAATAAACGGGACCAATGTAATCGCCAACCGGATCCCTCTGATGCATCAGGGGGAGATCATCGGCGCCGCCGGCACCATTATTTTCAAAGACACCAAAGAGCTGGGCGAACTGTATGAGCGGATCGAAAAGGTGGAAAACAGCTTCCGGGCATACCGCAGCGAAATCGCTCTCATGTACCGGGCTAAATATACCTTTGACGATATCCATACGGAAAATGACAAAATGAATTCTCTGAAAGAATTCTGCAAGATCATCGCCCAGTCCGACGCCTCCATTCTGATCCGCGGCGAAAGCGGCACCGGCAAAGAACTGGTGGCTCAGGCCATCCACAACGGAGGAGCCTCCGCTTCCTATCCTTTTATCAGCATCGACTGCGCGGCCATTCCCCATCATCTGATGGAAGCGGAGCTTTTCGGCTATGAAGGCACGCCCTTTAACGGCGGGGAGACCAAAATCGGCAAACTGGAACTGGCTGACCGCGGGACCATCTTTTTAGATGAGCTCGGCAGCATGCCGCCGGATATGCAGGTCAAACTGCTCCGGGTCCTGGAGACACGGGAATTTGAAAAAAGCGGCAGCAACAAAAAGACCGCGTTCAAAGCAAGAGTGATCGCCGCCACAAACGAAGACCTGGAAAAAGCGGTAGAGGAAAACCGATTCCGCCGGGATCTGTATTACCGGATCAACGTGATCCCGGTCCAGCTGCCGCCCCTTCGGGAACGGATCGGCGACCTGCCCTGTCTGTGCCAGGTGCTGCTCCCCCGCTCCCGCTACGGATACGGTAAAAACCGCCTTACGGTCGCCCCCAGCACTATGAAGATCCTCTATCAGCACAACTGGCCCGGAAATGTCCGGGAACTGCGCAACATTCTGGAACGGGCGGCCATTGTCTGCGGCGGCAATGAGATCCTGCCGGAACATCTTCCGGAATATCTTCAGAAATATAATGTAAAACCGGTCAACGACAACGGCAAAAGTTTTTATCGCCAGGAAATTGAAAATCTGGAAAAGCGTCTGATCCAAAACGCGCTGATGCATAACCACGGAAACAAGCAGGAAGCGGCCAGACAGCTTGGCATCCAACGCTCCCTTTTGTATAAAAAGATCAGCGATCTGCATATAGAATACAAACCTAAGAAAAAAAAGTAACGAAAAAATCACGAAAAGTGTCTATAAAAAAGACACTTTTCATTTTTTTATTTTTCAAGAGTTTTTCCCCTTCCAGATCTCCGTTTTACTTGATTTTTAAAGGATTTTTCTTTGATTTTCCAATTTTTTCATATGTCTATTATTTAGACATTTTTACCTCTTTTCACACCCGTTTTTTTGTGCATACATTATGTATTTTTCCTGATTTTCACGCGTTTTTGAACTTTTTAGATAAAAAAGATAGAATTTTTTATATATAATGCTATAATGTTATATAGTTAAGGATATAAAAGCAAAGTTATCTTTACCTGAGCGTAAAAATAAATCTGCTTTTACATTTCATAAATTTATATTATATTTCAGGAGGCTTCAAAATGGCAAAGACAAAAGTAATTTCTGCAAAAGAAGCTGCATCCTTCGTCAAAGACGGTATGACCGTTATGATCGGCGGTTTCATGACAAACGGAACTGCTGAATCAATCATCAAAGAGATCGCAGCAAGTGGTGCAAAGGATTTAACTGTTATCTGCAACGATGCAGGTTATCAGGGAGTCGGCACAGGAAGATTATTGGCAAACGGACAGATCAAAAAACTGATCGCTTCCCATGTAGGCTTAAACAAAGAATGCGGACAGAAATACAGCGCCGGTGAATTAGATCTGGTACTGCAGCCTCAGGGTACACTTGCAGAGCAGGTTCGCGCAGGCGGAGCAGGTCTTGGCGGATTCTTAACACCTACAGGACTTGGCACAACTGTTGCAGAAGGAAAAGATATCATCACTGTAGACGGACAGCAGTACGTTCTGGAAAAACCGCTGAGAGCAGATGTTGCTATCGTTCAGGGTTACATTGCTGACGAATCCGGAAATGTTCGTTACAAAGGTTCCACACGTAACTTCAACCCATTAATGGCATCCGCAGCAGATACTGTTATCGTAGAAGTTGAAAAAATCGTTCCGGCAGGAGAAATCGGCCCTGATTATGTGGAAACTCCACACATTTACGTTGACTACTTAGTATTAAAGGAGGAAGCATAAGATGGAAAGAAGTGAAATCAAACCGTTTATCGCAAAACGTGTAGCAAAAGAATTACATGATGGTGATGTTGTAAATTTAGGTATCGGTCTTCCTACTATGATTCCTGATTATCTTGATCCCAGCATCAAGATCACATTACAGTCAGAAAACGGATTTATCGGTCTTGCCGCAGCAGATCCGGAAAGCCCGGACGCAGCGTACATCGTAAACGCAGGCGGACAGCCGGCAGGCATTGAAAAAGACGGTATGTTCTTTGACAGCGCAACTTCCTTCTCCATCATCAGAGGCGGACATGTTGACGCAACCGTTCTTGGTTCTCTCCAGGTAGATGAAAAAGGAAACATCGCGAACTGGATCATCCCCGGCAAAATGGTTCCGGGTATGGGCGGAGCAATGGACCTGGTTGTAGGCGCTAAAAAAGTTATCGTTGCCATGGAGCACACACAGAAAGGATCACCGAAGATCCTGAAAGAATGTACATTACCTTTAACAGCAAAAAATCAGGTAAATATGATCGTTACTGAAATGGGTGTTATGGATGTAACACCGGAAGGTATTGTATTAAAAGAGTACAACCCGGAATTTACCGTAGAGGAAATCCAGGCTGCTACAGAAGCGAAACTGATCATTGCCGACGATTTAAAACCTATGGTTTAATCAGCAGTCGCTGAATTTGAAGCAGACAACTATCGTTTGAAGGAAACGATATTGTTTATTTGAAATTTTCTAATGAAGAGGCGGAGTATATAATATAAATATGAAATCGTGTTCTCAAAAAAAGGACGGGCTTTCAGGGGAGCAAAAAAGTCCGGCTGTGGGAGCGCAAAAGAAATATCCCTCAGGGATGACACAAGTCGACAGTGTCATCTCTGAGGGACTTCTTTTTTATCAGGCCGCTTCTTTTCGCGCCTGTTTCTTTTTCTCCGCTTGTTTTTTCATTGCTTCCAGTTTTCCCTGAAGCGCATCCTGATATTTTTCATATTCAGCCTGATACTGGCTGTATGCCGGATCATTCCTGTGATCTTCCAGCCCATAATTTTCCGTCAGATAATTTCCCAGGTAATCGGTGATCTTTTCCGCGCCCCAGTAATTCAGATGATAACCGGCATCCACAGTATCATGCTTCCAGTCCAGTTTCATCTCGTCCATTTTTTGGTTCAGGTCCAGCAGCTGCACGCCTTCTTCCTCAGCGATCTGCCGTATCAGATTATAACGCTTCATACTCCATTCTTTTGGTCCCGGTATTGTGGTCAGCACTACCTGGGCTCCGCTATTCTTGCAGAGACGGATGCATTTTCGCAGTTCCCGCACAGCCATGGGATTGGCGTATTCCACCTGATCACTGGCGCCCATCCAGTCTTTCCCTTTGTATCCTTTTTTCCCGAATCTGGCAAAATATCCGTGGGACGCGCAGGTCATATCCGTGGTCCATTTATTCCATTTCAGAGGGCTGAGCATCTTCCAGTGGTTATGGTAAGCGAACAGAGGAATAAAACGCGAAGCATAACTTTTCAGCTTTTGATTGAACGCCGCCATCATACTCTTGTCCCGAAATACCGCGTTCGGCTCCAAAAAGATCACTTTCGGAGACTGATGCTTCAATATTTTTCTCATATTGTTTGTCATCTCGTATACTCTCTGACTGGGTTCTCCCCATACATAGGCAGAAATGCCGTGTTCTTCCCAGAGCTTGTTTGCCTGGATCCCGCTGTAATAGTTGCTGCTGCCCATGGCCACCACATCGATGGTATGGTCCTCTTCCGCAAAAATCCCTCTGGAATTAAAATTGGTCAGAATATTTTTGTCATTGCCGCACCGGATCACGATCCAGGACAATATCTCCATGGCAAGAAACAGCACCAGCGCAAAAATAAGTACGTTTTTCAATTTTTGCTTAAATGTTAAATTTCTTCTTTTCATATCGTATGCTCCTAAAACTGTGCGTAAATAAAGTCAACAGCTCCATATCCCGGTCCGTAGGCGCCCAAAAGGATCACTGCCACCACGCCGACCGTATAGGCAGTCATGCGGATCGCCGCTGCCCTTGAAGCGATCCGGTCTCTTACCAGGATCTTTCTCTCGTTTTGAATGCCCACATATAAAACAATGAGCACTCCGATCAGGATCACCAGATATTCATAAGGATTCATTCCCACATCCCAGAAAAATCCAACAGAACGCCATGCCTCTTTATCAAAGAGAGACAGGAACATCTTTCCTGCTGCTCTCAGATTTTCCGCCCTAAAGATCAGCATGCCGATCCCCACCAGGATACAGGTCCGTACTACCTGAAACGCGTGGAATCCTCTGTTTTCTTCCCGGTTCAGCCGGATCGCCGCGCATATCTTTTTAAACAGCGGTTCCAGCAGCATGCCTGCCAGCATGATCACATAATAATACAAACCGTAACAGATATATTTCCATTCCGCTCCGTGCCAGATGCCGTTGCAGAACCATACCGCAAACAGCGCTACCGCGGCAGGAATTGTCATTGCGAAATATTCATTAAAATGTTTTCTGGCCCCTTTGCTCAGTTTCTGGAAAAACTTGCTCAGTGAAATGGGATAGAAAACATAATCTCTCAGGAAAGCGCCCAGCGTAATATGCCAGCGTCTCCAGAATTCATTGACATTTCTTGAAAAGAAAGGCTGTTCAAAGTTTTTGGCCAAAGATATGCCGAACAGCTGGGCACATCCGGTCACAATGTCCATACATCCGGAAAATTCCGTATACAGCTGTATAGTATACAGCAGTATGGCAAGAGCTACCGCCAGTCCGCCGTAATCGCCGTAGCTGCCGAAGATCACTCCTACAAAGCCGTCGATGCGGTCCGCGATCACCATTTTCTTAAACAGGCCCCAGACGATCAGCTGCAGACCGGATGTAAATTTATAATAATCAAATTTGTGTCCTTCAAACAGCTGGCTTCCCAGCTGGTCATATCTGGATATAGGACCTTCTACGATAACAGGGAAAAAGATAAGGAATAAAAGAAGCTTGAAATAATTTCTTTCTGCAGGGTATTTTTCCCAGTACACATCCGCCAGATAGCTGACGGCTGACAATGTATAGAAGGATATGCCCAGAGGAAGGAGCAGGTGGAGATACGGGATCTCCCAAGACAGATGCAGTTTTTCCCATAACGTGTTCAAACTGCTTCCGAAAAAGTTAAAATACTTCAAAAATAACAGCAGGCCCACCGCAAAGATACAGGCCGCCGCCAAAACCCGTCTTTTCTTTCCCGACATTTTGGCTTTGTATGCTTTCCGTTCTTCTTTGGGCAGCAGCTTGCGCTGCGCTTTTGCGGTGGCGCTGATCTTTTCCATCCTTCTTGCCGCCAGATAGATCACAGCTGTGGTCAGCGCCACGATCAGGATCAGCTGACGGCCGCCCAGCACATAAAAGACTGCGCTGGCGCCCAGGAGCACGCCCCAGCGTGCTTTCAGAGGCGTGACATAGTAGGCAAGCAGGGTAAGGCCTAAAAACAATCCTAAAAAAGTAAATGTGTTGTACTGCACGTATACGCTCCTTTACTCGTCTTCCAGAAGTCTTTCCACCATTTCATTGATCGCTTTTGCCGACTGAAAATTTTCAGGTACAATGTCTCTCGGTGTGATCTCAATATCAAATTCATCATTCAATGCCGCTACCAGCTGCACCATCATCATAGATTCCAGTATATGATCATCGATCAGATGTTCTTCCTTTGCAAAGTCTACTCCGGGTTTTAATTCTTCCAAGATCTCAATAATTTTTTCCATAACAGTTTCTCCTTTTCTCTCATGTTTTTATTTTATGTAAACCTATTGTCCAAGCTGCACATCTCTTTACAGATACGTTTTATAATTTTTCTTCAGATATGCTCTGTCGATCTTTCCGTTGGCATTATACGGCATGGATTTCACACGGATCAGTTCGTTGGGCTGCATATAGGTGGGGATCTTTTTCCACATCACTGCCATCAGCTCATTTTTCTTGACTCTGCCTTCGTAAATGAAAATGATCTTGTCCTCCGCTTCATCAAATATGCACGCGCAGTTTTTGATCTTTTCCACGCCCCAGGCGGAAGCTTCGATCTCGCCCAGCTCGATCCGGTATCCCATATGTTTGATCTGGAAATCTTTTCTTGAAATATAGATCAGCTCTCCTCTGTCATTATATTTCACCAGATCGCCGGTCCGGTAGATCCGCTCCGGATACGCGCTGTTCAAGGGATTCTGGGTGAATACTTCCGCGGTTTTCTCCGGATTGCTGTAATACCCTTCCGCCAGGAAAGAACCTCTCACGCACAGTTCCCCTTCTTCTCCCGGTTTTGCCTCTCTGCCCTCTTCTGTCAGGACCAGCACATCGCAGTTGCTGCATGCGTTCCCGATGGGAAGGGAATCCTCATCCGCAAATTCCCGGTCTACCACATAATAAGTGCAGATATCTGTTGTCTCCGTTGGGCCGAATAAATTTGCGTAAAAAGCGTCCGGCATTTTCTTTCTCCAGTAATTCAGATGTCTTACCGGCATCACTTCTCCTGCAAACAGGATCTTGTTTACAAATTCCAGCGACGCGTAATCCAGAGCTTTCCAGTTGGCCACCAGCCCCAGCGCGGAGGGCACCCAGTATATGGTGTTGACCCGATACCGGTTCATATATTCGATGAGCTGCATAGGGAAGGAAAACAACTGCTTCGGTATGATCTGCAGCCTTGCTCCCGTCCGCAGCATACTGTAAAAATCCGTTACCGACATGCTGAAATAAAAAGGCGTCTGGCTTCCGAATACGGTATGTTCGTCAATGGCGAATGTATTTTCCACCCACTCCGAATACGCGATCACCGCCCGATGGCTGATCACCGTTCCTTTCGGCATCCCGGTGGAACCGGAAGTAAACAGCGCGTACAGCGGATCCGCGTCTATGCTCCTTTTGCGGATCTGATCCAGCATCTGCATATCCGCTTCGGTCTGCAGCGCTTCTTCCATCAGGATCGTTTCTCCTGAAAATACCAGCTCCTTTGCCTTTTCTTCGTATTTGCTGTCTGTGATCAGGCCTTTTGGCTGCAGGGTTTCAAAGATCTTATTGATCCGGTCAACCGGCATAAAAGAATCGATCACCACATAAAAGTTTCCGCTGTATACAACTCCCAGGAAAGCGGCCGCGCATTTTGGCGTTTTATCCATCAGCACCGCTACCGGCTCATTTTTCATTCCCAGCCGTCCCACTCTGGTACCGATCCGTTTTGCCTGGTCTGTCAGCGCCGAGAAAGTCAAAGCATCTGCATCATCGGCTATCGCGATTTTATCTCCAAACTTTTTTTCTGTTCTTTCCAGATACTCAAGAATATTTTTCATACTGTTTCTCCTCTCGTATGCCTCAAAGTTATATCCATCAATTCTCTTCGAGCATATTATAACAGCAAATTTTTATTTTTCAGCCATGTTAAAGTAAAGCTAATATTAATTAAGGACTTCTTAATAAATGTATGAAACATCTTCCTTTTCCGGTACTTTTTAAATAATTTCTTTCTTTTTATGTCCTGAAAATATACATATTTCCATTTATCTGGTCACCATTCTGTTCCGCTCTGTCATTGACATTTTGAACTTTCCGTGCTAAAATACAACCAGTTGTATATTTATCGGAGGCAGAACCATTGGCAGAAAAAGATTTTATTATTGAAAGAACAATCTTAAAAATAGGAAATCATGTGCTCAATGTGCGCAGTGATGATCTGAAATCCTGCGATCTTACATCCAATCAGTCTGAAACCCTGCTGTTTTTTGATCTTCATGAAGGAGCTCTGATCCTGGATCTCAAAGAGCATCTGAAGATCAGCCATCAGGCTGCCAGAAATATTGTGGAGCGTATGAAAGCCAAAGGTCTTCTTTATGTGACAATTTCCCACAAAGATGCCAGAGCCAAACAAGTCTTTCTTTCAGAAAAAGGGAAATCCGTCTGTGAAAAGCTGAAAGAACAGGGAGGCTCTTTAGGCGGAAATCTCCTTCAGTACTTTACGGAAGAGGAAAAAGACCAGCTGCTGGCATTACTGGAGAAAATAACCAGAACATTATAAAAATACTGATATTTTTATCCGAATATACAATGCGTTGTTTATTTTATCAAAAGGAGGGATCGATCCAATGGATCAGAAATCAGAAACACTGCGGCGTTATATCGTTTTTTTCCTGGGACTGCTGACCACTTCATTTGGAGTGGCTTTTGTCACCAAAGCCACTTTAGGCACTTCTCCCATAGCGGCTATCCCTTACAGTCTGTCACTGATTCTCCCGGTGCTTTCTCTCGGCACCTGGGTCGTTTTATTCAATCTGCTGCTGGTCGTAATCCAAGTCGCTATCCAGCGAAAAGATACGAATAAATTCCAGGTCTTTCTGGAAGTGATCATGGCCTTTCTGTTTGGATACGGGGTTGACCTGGCTATGCTTTTTCTCCGAAAATTATCCCCGGAAATCTATGGTCTTAAGCTTCTGGTTCTGCTGATCGGCTGTTTTATTCTTGCTTTCGGTGCATATCTTGAGGTGATCGCAGATGTAGTCATGCTCCCCGGAGATGCTTTTGTGAGAGCCATAGCCAGAGCTGTGCGCAAAGAATACGGTACGGTGCGTATAATCTCCGACATTACCATGTCCGTGATCGCCGCCATAATGTGTCTGATCTTTCTTCACCAGTTATCCGGCGTACGGGAAGGCACCATTATTTCCGCCCTGCTGGTTGGCAATCTGGTAAAACTCTATTCCCGAAAGCTGGATATAATTCCCCGGAAGCTTTTATTTAAAAAAACGGTCTGAACAAAAGCAGCCGGCATAAAACCGCGTAAAGTTATTTTCACTTTTCTCTAAATCCTATTGACAAATTTTTAATCAAGAGCTACTATATAACAGTGTTATATATCAATGTTATACGAAAGGCAGGATATAAATGAGCGAAGCAGAAACAACCACTTTGCAGCTGATCCATGCGGCGGCGATGCAGGAGTTTCTTGAAAAAGATTTTAAATCTGCTTCCTTGCGAAATATTGTCAAAAAAGCAGGTGTTACAACCGGAGCTTTCTACGGCTATTACGCCAGCAAAGAAAGCCTGTTTGAAGCGCTGGTCTGCGAACAATACGACTATTTTATCGGACTTTTTAAAAAAGCTCAGCAAAAATTTTCCAGTATCCCGCATGATAAACAGCCCAAATATTTAGGAGAGATCTCCGGCACCTGCATGGATGAAATGCTTTTATACGCCTATCAGCATTTAAATGTATTTAAGCTTATCCTTTGCCATTCAGAAGGAACGCGCTTTTCCGGTCTGATCGATGAAATGGTGGAGATTGAGGTCAGAGGAACTCATGATTATTTGACTGTGCTGGAAAAATTAGGCAGGCCGTCGCCTCCTATTGACGAACATTTGGAACATGTACTGATCACCGGTATGTTTAATACGTTTTTTGAATTGGTCATTCATGAAATGCCGCTGGAGAAAGCCCGGCATTATTTATCGGAAATGCGGGCCTTCTACACCGCCGGATGGATGAAAATTATGGGGCAGTGAGCCCTGTAATTTTTACTCCTATGGTTAGTTATAACTAACTTTTTTTGTCAAAGATTCGGGGGCAGGCATCCCCGCCTGATTCCTTATCATAAAATCCATTTTTCAAGGAGGTTTTTGTGTGAAAAAGCAAACTAATTTATCAAAACTGATGAGCTATGCCGGCAAACACAAGATACTGACCTATCTTTCGTGGATATTGGCGGTCATAAGCTCCCTAGTCGCTCTTGTGCCATTTTGGTACATATGGCGCATCGTCCATGACGTACTGGCTGTCGCCCCGGATTTTGAACATGCGGAAAATATCTCCCGCTATGGCTGGTCGGCCGTACTGTTTGCAGTAATTTCTGTTGTTGTATACATAAGTGCTCTGATGTGCTCACACTTAAGCGCGTTCC